>NZ_JAVDSM010000006.1:0-362017 GCF_031455315.1 Arthrobacter sp. 1088 | reverse complement strand
GGTCCCATTCCGAACCCGGAAGCTAAGACCCACAGCGCCGATGGTACTGCACCCGGGAGGGTGTGGGAGAGTAGGACACCGCCGGACAAACATTAACGGGAAGCCCCGACCACCACGGTCGGGGCTTCCCCACTTTAACCACACAACCAAGGACGCTAGAGTCACAGGATGCCCCTTAACCGAACTTTGGATGTGTCATCCGGGAATGCCGTGAAGGGAAAAGTCCACCTTCGCACTTTGTCCTTGTCCGACGTCGGGCCCTTGGCGGCCGCCTACACCCGGAACGCAGAGTACCTTGCCCCTTGGGAACCACGGCGCAGCGAAGCGTTCTATACCAGGGCAGGGCAGGACGCCGTTGTTCGGGGTAAACTGAACCAATATGCCGCAGGCACCGAGGTGCCGTGGGTAGTTCTCCACGACGGGGATATCGTCGGCCAGATTACCTTGACGGGCATAGTCCGTGGACCCTTCATGAACGCCAACCTGGGCTATTGGGTCGACCAAGCGTTCACCGGCAAGGGCATTGCCACTTCTTCGGTGGAGGCGGTTCTCTCCATCGCGAGTGACGATTTGGGACTCCACCGTGTCCAAGCCGCAACCTTGATGCATAACGTAGCCTCGCAGGCCGTCCTCAAACGATGCGGCTTCGAGCGGATCGGGTTGGCGCCCTCCTATCTCCACATAGCAGGCGAATGGCAGGACCACGTCCTGTATCAGCGCATTCTCTTCTGATCCACGGCGGTTGGATGCGCTGCCGGCGTCGTGGTTTCCTGCGCTGGTTGGGGGCCTCTTCAACGCCGTAGGGTACGCCATGTGCGGTCCACACCCCCAAAAACCTTGAAAAACCGGTGATTTTGGTCAAAAAAGCGCGGAAACACGCGGAATTTGCTGGCCAAGCCGGTGCAAGCTGGTAAGTTTTCGAGCAGTGGCTTGCTCGCATTCCGCTTGAAAGCTCAAAAAACGTATTAGTCCAGGAGGACGTAAATGGCTAAGAACCGTAGTGAACTCGTTGCAGAGGTAGCAGGCAAGGCTGGCACCAGCCAGGCTGCCGTCAACTCCGTGCTCGATGCACTGTTCGAAGTTTTCGAGACTTCTGTTGCCGCTGGCGAGAAGATCACCATCCCGGGCTGGCTCGCAGTTGAGCGCACCGACCGTGCAGCACGCACCGGCCGTAACCCGCAGACGGGCGAAACCATCCAGATCGCCGCTGGCCACAGCGTTAAGCTGACCGCGGGCTCCAAGCTGAAGGCTGCTGTCGCCAAGAAGAAGTAATTCCAACTTCGGCGAACGCCTAAAAGGGGCGGCAACCAACTGGTTGCCGCCCCTTTTGCTGTTAAGCCCTGCCCACTACTCCTCCCCAAATGGTTCCCGATTCGCAGCCCAGCCATAGGTAACGGACAATGGATAGGTGCCATCAGCAAGAAGCTCCGCAACCGCCCCATCGCCTGTTCCCAAGCCGGGAGCGCGGGGAGGCGATGCCGTCACGGGCATTTCCCTCACGTGGCAGCTTGCTGGACTCGCGGTGCTCTTCCTGACTTTGGCTGCAGCCCTCATCTTTTCCGGAGCTTCTGCTGCCCGACAGGTCTCGGACCCTGGTGCGCTGGTTCGGTGGGGCCTGCCGGTGGCGAAAGCCGTCCACAACGTTTCCATAGCCACAGTTATTGGTGGACTGATCTTTGCGGTCGGAATCCTGCCCAAGAACCTTAGGGCGTCGCGATCCCGTGAAAAGGATCTGGAGGCTCTGGAGCATCCAGCCTTTGCACGCGCCCTTGCCGTTGCCGCCGCGGCAGGTGCCGCCTGGACACTGTCTGCCGTAGCGGTCCTGGTATTGACCTACGCGGACGTGGCGGGTCAGGGGCTCTCCGGCGACGCAGAATTCACCCGCTCGCTTGTCTACTTCATGACGGACATAGAAACGGGCAAGGCCTGGCTGGCCATCACTATCATTGCTGCGGTAGTCACCACCGCGCTGTTCGGCGTCCGCTCGCTGACCGGCCTCGCTTTTACGCTGCTGCTTGCCTTGATCGGGCTGATTCCGACCGCGCTGATCGGTCACTCCTCAAGCTCCAGTGATCATGAAGGCGCCATCAACTCGCTGGGCCTTCACTTGGTTGGTGTCTCTGTGTGGGTGGGAGGCATCATCATGCTCGCGGTCCTTTCCGGATTGCTCGCTGGCTCCAGGAGGTCCGGGACGAGCGACATCACGGAACCGACCCTCCGAAGGTTCTCGGCCCTGGCAGGTTTTGCTTTCGTGTTGGTGTTTGCGTCCGGTGTGATAAACGCAGCCATCCGCGTGACGAACCCCGGCGATCTGTTTGGCTCTGCCTATGGCCAACTCATCCTTGCCAAGGCACTTGCCACGTTGGTACTGGGTGGCATTGGTTTCATGCACCGTCAGTGGGTCATACCTCAGCTGGGGAAGAGCGGTTCGATGTCTGCCCGGCGCGTGCTGTGGCAGCTGGTTCTGGTTGAGCTGCTGGTGATGGGCGCGACGTCGGGCCTCGCCGTGGCGCTCGGGCGCTCGGCCCCGCCGCAGCCCACGACGTACGCACCGGACGCCTCGCCGGCCTTCATCCTGTCCGGCTATGAGGTTCCGCCTGAACTTACGCCAGAGCGCTGGCTTACGGAATGGCGTTTTGACTGGCTGTGGGTTGGAGTCGCCTTATTTGGCGCCGTGTCCTACATCCTCGGGATTATCAAGGTCCGCAAGCGTGGGGATAGCTGGTCCTGGTTCAAGACGGTGAACTGGATGATTGGACTGGTGATTCTCACCTACATCACGTCGGGTCCGCCAGCTGTCTATGGCCGTGTGCTGTTTTCTGCCCACATGGTGGATCATATGGCCCTGACCATGGTGGCACCGATCTTCCTGGTGTTGGGTTCACCCGTGACCCTTGCGCTGCGTGCACTGCCTTCCCGGGGTGAAGGCGCCCACGGTTCGCGGGGTCTTCGGGAGTGGCTGCTCCTGTTCGTCCACTCCCGGTTCTCGCAGGTGGTGACTCATCCGCTGTTCGCCGCTGCGAACTTCGCGGGCTCCATCGTGCTGTTCTACTACTCGGACCTTTTCGGCCTTGCCATGCGGGAGCACGTAGGCCATGAGCTGATGAATCTGCACTTCCTGCTGACGGGCTACATTTTTGTACTCAGCATGATCGGCAGTGATCCACTGCCGCGACGTGCGCCGTACCCCATGCGCCTGCTGCTCCTGCTCGCAACCATGGGATTCCACGCATTCTTTGGCGTGGCCATCATGGGCGGTACAGGCCTGCTGGCTGCTGACTACTTCGGCAACCTGGGCAGGACCTGGGGTGCCTCGGCCATCGCAGACCAGCAAATGGGCGGTGCTGTGGCCTGGGGCATTGGCGAAGTTCCCACCCTGCTCGTGGCAATCGGCGTAGCGGTCATGTGGTCACGCTCGGACGAGCGGGAGACCCGACGCGTGGACCGTGCGGCCGACAGGAATAACGACGCCGATCTCAGTGCTTATAACGATATGTTTGCCCGGCTCGCTGACCGCGATGCCAAATTGGCCGGCCGCCCGGCCTCAACCAGGCAGACGGCCCTGACTACTGAAACGACCGAAGCGACCCGACCGACCGAAGCCATACCGGCTAGCACTCCAGAGGACAGCACCGTTTCAACTGACAGCACCGTTTCAACTGACAGCACCGTTTCAACTGACGGTGCCGCCCCTGGGGACAACGCTTCAACAGGCCACGCCAGGGGAAGCGTTGACCATGCAAGCAGCAAGACCGAACGAAACACGAAGCTGGAAGGACGCTGATGAGCGAAACCGTACGCACCCAACTCCGGGTCCGGGCCTCCGAACTGGAGGGCCGCGGCTGGCTCAATACGGGCGGCAAGTCCCTTGACTTGGAATCCCTTCGCGGCAAAATCGTGCTGTTGGACTTCTGGACGTTCTGCTGCATCAACTGCCTGCATGTTCTCGACGAACTCCGGCCCCTCGAGGAAAAGTACTCTGATGTCCTGGTGACAGTCGGCGTGCATTCGCCCAAGTTCGAGCACGAAGCCGATCCCGTTGCCCTTGCTGCTGCCGTGGAGCGTTACGAGATCCATCATCCGGTTCTGGACGACCCTGAGCTGGCCACGTGGAAGGCGTACACAGCCCGTGCTTGGCCCACGCTGGTGGTCGTGGATCCGGAGGGTTACATCGTGGCGCATCTTTCCGGTGAAGGCCACGCAGATGGTCTCGCCGTGCTGCTTGAGGAACTTGTTGCTGAGCACGAAGCAAAGGGGACCCTCCACCGGGGCAACGGTCCGTACGTCGCTCCCGTTCCGACGTCGGGTACTTTGCGCTTCCCGGGCAAAACGACACAGTTGGCCAATGGCAATTACCTCGTCGTCGACTCCGGGCACCACCGCCTGGTAGAGCTCCACCCGGACCTGGAAACCGTTGAGCGGGTTATTGGCTCCGGCATTAAGGGGTACGCGGACGGCGACACGAACACGGCCCAGTTCAACGAGCCGCAAGGTATAGCTGTTCTTCCGGCGGAGCTCGCTTCTACGCTCGGTTATGACGCCGTGGTCGCAGACACCGTGAACCACCGCCTTCGCGGGGTGACGTTGAGTTCAGGGCATGTCCGGACTGTTGCCGGCAACGGTGTGCAGCGCTTGCTCGATGCCGGTCCTGCCCGTGTCACCGAGACGGGCGCGGGTGCCTGGTCCGAACACCACGACGGCGGTCCGGCCGACTTTGCTGCCGACGCAATCGACGTCGGGGTGCTTGGCCTTGGTACCGGTGTTTCTCTGTCCTCGCCTTGGGACGTTGTGTGGAGTGCGAAACTGCAGCGTGTTGTGATCGCCATGGCTGGGACGCACCAGATCTTTGCGTTCGATCCCGTGACCAACCAGGTTTCCATCCTGGCGGGCTCGGGCCTGGAGGGGCTGTTGGACGGCGTGGCGGAGGACGCCTGGTTCGCCCAGTCGTCCGGCCTGGCCATTGATGCCGATGACAACATCTGGGTGGCCGACTCGGAGACTTCCTCATTGCGGCGTTTGGTGCTTGACGAAACGGGCGTGACGGTGGAGACAGCCGTCGGCCAAGGACTGTTCGACTTCGGATTCCGTGACGGTGACGCCAGCGAGGCACGTCTGCAGCACCCCCTGGGGGTGACGGTACTCCCGGATGGTTCCGTAGCGATCGCCGATACGTACAACGGTGCCGTTCGCCGGTATGATCCCGCCTCGAAGACAGTGTCAACATTGGCGCGTGGCCTGGCTGAGCCGAGTGACGTCGTCGTGGTTAACCACAGCAACAGTGAGCCGCTGCTGGTGGTGGTCGAGTCAAACAAGCATCAGCTGGTTTTGGTGCCGATCCCCAAGGAAGCCCAGCAGGTGGATGAGGGGGCATCCCAGACGCACCGTCCCAAGAGCCCTGTGACACCCGGAATCCTGGAGCTGGCCGTTCGCTTCAAGGCCCCCACCGGGCAGAAGCTCGATGACCGCTGGGGCGACCCCACGCAAATGAAGGTCTCTTCCACTCCGCCGGAACTGTTGGTTTCCGGGGGCGGGACATCGGTGGGCTTGTTGCGAACCATCGAATTGTCGTCCGACGTGCCCGAGGGCATCCTTCACATCACTGCCCGTGCGGCCGCCTGTGACGGACCTGAAACCGAGGACGGCGAGATTCCGGACCACGCAGCCTGCCACCTGTACCAGCAGGATTGGGGCATTCCAGTCATCCTGCAGGCCGACGGCGAATCCGAGCTGGTGTTGGATCTGCGCGGCATGGACTAAACCTGCTGAACTGGCCCGGGTTTGACCCTTGAGAGGGAGGACCCGGGCCTTTTTCATGCCTCCGGCTACTTCGGAACTGGGCCAGTCATTGTCGAAATGGACGGGCTGGCATTTCATCTGAATCCGCGCCAGTTCAAGAGGGACCGTCGGAGGGACAACGACGCGATCCGTCAGGGCTTGCTGGTCCTGAGGTTCTTCTACGGCGATGTGGTTCACACGCCGGATGCGATGCTGCGGCACGTTCGTGAGGTCCTTCGGCGGCGGCGCTTGGTGTAACGAGAGCGGTTTTGGGCCCTCGGAGCCGGCGCGAGCACAGACTGGGCGCCTTAGGTGATGAAAGGTGGGCCAGTGCGGCGCCGCCTAGAAAGTCAGCATCGGGGTGACAGTCACGGTGTTGTTGTTGGTGTCCAGCTGGGTGGTGAAGCTGAAATCGTGCTCCACGTTGAGGTCGTTGACCAGGCCGGTGAACAAATTGATCTCTTGGGCGGAAACCCTTGCCTTGCCGTTGAGCGGGGCTACGACCCATTTGCCGCCGAAGGGCTCAATGGTGATCTTGGGGTACTGGGTAATTTCCCACTTGATGGTTCCGTCTACGACGCGCGCGTTGCTGGCGTGGTAGAACGGGCAATCAGGTTGGAGGCGCTGCTGTTCGGTGGCCTGGGCGGCACAGGTATCCAGGAATTCCCGCACTTTACCGGCAACGGCTTCGTTCATGGCCTTGGTTGACCTGGTCTGCAGGTTCAAGGGGGCCTGGCCGCCGTCGCGGCTTGAAACGAGGGCTGAGGCAGGAGGAGCCTCGAAGTAGGTGCCATTCAGGCTGGCTTCGTATTTGCCGGGGTAGAACACGGCAAAGGTGTTGCGGCCGTTGGGCATGTTCACGGGGACGCCGTTGAGCGCTGCTTCACTGGAGTTGACCACCGTCACTTCGATGGTGGGCAGCGTGGTGGGAACGAAAGCCCATTTGCCGAAGAACAACCACTGCGTGCCGGTGCGCTCCATCAGGAATTCAGTGTGGAGCCGGTTCCCGTCCAAGGTGTAGTCCATGGGAACGGCTACACGGTTGCTGCCCCTGGACTCTGCATTTCCGAGTTTGATGTCCGACAGTTTGGAGGCAGCAGTTTGCAGTGCCGTGCCGTCGAGCATGGCGGCATTCGCATTGGGAACTTTGGCTCGCAGCAGTCCCAGGGCTTGCTCGCCTTCGCCCTTCTGCAAGGCCTCCAGATACTCCCGGACAGGCTGTTGCGGACTGGCCACGGAGGAACTCACCAGGTTGATGCAGACGATGGCTCCGGCGACAGCAAGCATCAGACCGAGCAGCCATCCGGCTGCGGTCCTGACTATCGCTTGACTCAACTGCACGCCCTTTACGTTACCTGCCGTGGCAGCGATAGCTGTGCATGAGGGCATCAGCGTGACCTGCGAAGACTGCTCGTGAAATGCCCGACGGCGGGTGGCAGCACCCCGGGCCGCCACCCGCCGTCGGGCTTTTGACAGCCAAAAAGGGCTAGCGGCGGCGCCGCGAGGAGGTACCGAAAACGCCGCGCATGAGGTCGCGGCCAAGCTGTGTCCCCATGGAACGGACCATGCTCTTCAGGCCGCCGCCCAGGGCGCCGCCGAGTGCCCCGGCAAGGTCGCCCAACATGCCGCCGTCCTGCTGGGACGCCCGCTGCGGTGCAGGGGTCGGCGCGGGCGGCGAGGAGGGTGCAGGAAAGGAGGAGGGCGCAGGGGCCGGACGGGAACTCGGGCGGCCGAGGATCTCTTCCTCGATGCGGCGCGCTTCGGCGTCGATGTCGTAGGGCGTACCCCCGGAAGCGCCCGGACCAGGAGCGCCCGAACCAGAAGAGCTGGCCGGGACCGGCGGCAATCCCGGTGCGGCGTCGCCGGTGGAGGGTACGGGGTTGCTGGTGAGCTTCTCGTAGGCAGACACGTTGTCTACGGCCGTCCCGTACTTGACCAGAAGGGAGGACGAGGCCACGGTGCTGCGGATGAGGTCGTCGGCGCTGGGGCCCATCACGGATTCGGGGGCACGCAGCCGGGTGAGCGCAACAGGTGTGGGCGCGCCTTTTTCGTTCATCACGGTGATGACGGCCTCACCAATGCCTGCGGAGGTGAGTGTCTCTTCGAGGTCGTAATCGCTGACGGGGAATGTGGAGACCGTGGCTTTGAGGGCCTTGGCATCTTCCGGGGTGAACGCGCGAAGGGCGTGCTGCACCCGGTTGGCGAGCTGGCCCAGGACATCGGCGGGGACGTCCTTTGGTGTTTGGGTGACGAAGAAGATGCCGACGCCCTTGGAACGGATGAGCCGGACCGTGGTGGTGATGGCCTCGAGGAAGGCCTTGGAGGCGTCGCTGAAGAGCAGGTGTGCTTCGTCCAGGAAGAACACCAGTTTGGGTTTGTCGAGGTCGCCGGCTTCGGGGAGGTCTTCGAAAAGGTCGGCCAGGAGCCACATGAGGAAGGTGGAGAACAGCAGGGGCTTGGTCTGCAGCGTGGGGAGTTCAAGGCAGCTGATCACGCCCCGGCCATCGGGCGCCGTGCGGAGTAGCTCTGCCGTATCGAATTCCGGTTCGCCGAAAAACCTTTCCATGCCCTGCGCCTCAAGGGTGACGAGTTCCCGCAGGATGACTCCGGCAGTGGCTTTGGAAAGACCGCCAAGATCCTCCAGCTGTTCCTTGCCCTCGTCCGAAGTAAGGAACTGGATTACGGCACGGAGGTCTTTGAGGTCGATCAGTTCCAGCTTGTTCTTGTCCGCAAAGTGGAAGATCAGTTGGAGGCTGGACTCCTGGGTGTCGTTGAGGTCCATGATGCGTGAGAGCAGGATGGGCCCGAAGGAGGTGATGGTGGCGCGGATCGGGATTCCGTTGCCGTCCCCGCCCAGGCTCAGGAATTCAACGGGGAAGTTCTTTCCCTGCCACTGCTGGCCGAGGGCCTCGGTGCGTGCGCTCAACTTTTCACTGCCGGTTGCCGCCGTTGCCAGTCCCGACAGATCACCCTTGATGTCCGCGAGGAAAACCGGCACACCCGCCGTCGAGAGCTGTTCGGCGATCATGTGCAGCGTGACCGTTTTGCCGGTACCGGTGGCGCCGGCCACGAGGCCGTGGCGGTTCATCATGGCCAGGGGAAGCCTGACCTGGGCCTCTTTGTGGATTTCACCATCGACGATCGCCGCGCCCAGCTCGATGGTGGCACCTTCCAGGGCGTACCCCTGCTGGATGGTGGCAAGTTTTTCAGCAGTGGTTTTATTGGCCATGCGCATAGCTTAGCTGGGCAGCACAAGATCCTTGCTGAAGGCCAGATGCTTGATGTCTTCAGGGTCTGCGGCGAGATCGAAGAGCGCTTTATAGCCCGTGGCGAGGTACAGATTCCTGGCCTCCGGCTGGCGTGGGCCGGTGGTGAGGTAGAGCTTCCTGTAGCCCCGGCGTCGTGCTTCATTTTCCAACTCCGTGAGCACGCGCCGTGCCAGCCCGCGACGACGATGCGCAGAGTGGGTCCAGATTCTCTTGAGTTCTGCGGTGTGCTCGTCGAAGCGCCTGAATGCGCCGCCAGCCACGGATTCGCCGTTCTCCTGGATGATGATCAGTGCTCCGTGGGGTGCGGCGAATTCCTCGGCCGGGTACCTGTTCAGTTCCTCTGCAGCGCCCCCGGTGCCGAAGAGTGTCCCGTAGCGCGTGTCATATTCGACGGCGAGTTCGTCCAGGAGGGGACGGACGCGGGGATCGCGCATGGGCAGGCTGAGGACGGAAAGGGTTGGCGTTGTGGTCATGTCATGCCTTTCGTAGGTTCACCCCAAGTAGGTAGCAGCTGAGCTCGTTTTGGGCGGTCAAAACGCGCTTAACTGCGACTCAGTTGGGTGGGTAGTCGCCGCGAGGGTGCCCAGGATCCTTCGGGCCAACGCGTCGTTTTCCCGGAAGGGTGCCGCGTTGGTGTTGGGGCGGGCAAATGCTCCCGCGCCCCAGCCCGACGTCCACGGTCCCACCGCAAACAAAGTGTCCTGTGCTGTACCAACAGGTGACAGGACCTGGTGATTCCCGGAAACCAGAAGTTTGCCCGTGGAGTGCGCACCTTCGGAGGTAAGCAGCCTCTGCTCGGTGCCCCATCCGGCGTCGTGCAGGTCTGCCAAGGCGGGATTCGCCGAACGTTCCACGGACGCTGACGGCAACCGTGCCTCGATGTACGCCGAGGCATCCACCACCACGGGTGACTGGAATGAGCCGGCAACAAACCGGCCCGTTGATTCGTCGGTGCGCACCCACATGCCCGGCCCCAGGAACTTCAGGAACCCGGCCCGGTGCAGCGCGAGCATTTCACGGAGACGGTGTGACGGCGGCCCGGAATCCACGAAGCTGAAGAAGCCGTGCCACCAGCCGTGGATCGCCTGTTGGGAGCGTGCATTGAGCCGATCCTGCGGGACCAACCGCCCAAGGTCCATGTAGACGAGCAACAAAGCGGTGAAGAGTGCGAGTGTTTCGGAATGGTCGGGGCTGGTTCGGAGGTCGAGATCGTGTTGGATGTACGCGGCCACCGAGCGCTGCACGGCCTCATGGTCCGCAAACGCGCAACCGCTCAGTGGGTGGTCCAAGGCCTCCAGGTCCAACCGCAGCGCGGGATCAGGGACGGAGAAGGCAACCAGCTCTTCCCGGGCAGCGCTGTACCAGTCCAAGGCATCGAACCTCTTCTCGAAGCTGGCCCACGTCCCCAAAACCCGCGACGGGTAGCCCGTGAAGAGCTCGCGATAGTAGGCATAACCGGCGTCCTTCGCGATCAAGGGCCACAGTTGTGAGCGGAAGTCGAGTTCCTGATGGCCAGCCAATAACGCATCAACAGCCTCGCCAGTGAAGTACCGCGGACGTGCGATCGGCTCGCCACGCACAACGGAGGAAATCTTGGAGTGGTACGGCACGCCGCGTCGTGAACCTACCCAGAGCCGCGGTTCGGCGCCGGATGGCACATACTCGAGTTCGCCGTCGGGCTCTTCCTCGAAGCGGCCGCCGCGGCCTTCGAACAACAGCACCAACAGGTCGACGAACGCGAGCCCCATTCCGGACACGATCACGTCCTGCCCGGCTTCAATCCCTGAGTAGTCCACGTCCGTTGTGTACGACGGCGGCGCATGGAACCCACCGTGGCGGGCAGCGAAATCGGTGAGGCGGGCGGACTCGTCATCCGGCAACGAGTCCGTATGGCCCAGGGCGTAAACCACGACGTCGGCCAGCACCTCGGCGCCGGAAGCCAACCGCACGTGGTGCGCACCGGCGTCGGTCCCGCCGCCGGCATCGGAAGAACGCTCGACGGCGGTAGCCGTGTCCCGGTGGACCGTTACCGATACCTCGGGTCCCAGAGCGGTGACTGACCGACGGAAGAACCACTCAAGATATTTGCTTTGGAGCTGCCGCGTCGGAAATGAAGAAGGTGTGAGCGAACGGAGTTGTGCCAGCAAGTGGGGCTCCAGCGCAGGGACATCGCGGATGCTGCCGTCCAGCACACCTGCCGCCCACGTTGCGAGGCCGGGCCCATCGACGGGAGGACCATCGCACGCCACGGATGCGTCGGTGAACATGGTGACGTCCGCCGCGGTGGAGTTCAGCAGCAGGCCCGGGCTCTGGTCATAGCGCCAGATCCTCCCGGAGCCTGGCTCATACGGCTCCACGACGTGGATGTGCAACGGGCCTTGGAACAACCTTGGCCGGCTCGCGGCCAGTCTTTCCAGGACGCCGGCCGTGCGCGGGCCGCCGCCGATGAAGGCGATAGCGGGAACTCGTGACGGCATGGGATCTCCTGAAGAACATCGGGTGGTGCAGCCCAATCTAGGGAGGCGGTGCCGCCGCGGTCGAGGAGCGGGTAACGGCCGTTCACCCCGCGTCATCAGACGTTAAGCAGCGCAAAGTCCGGTCTCATATGGCGCTGCGTGAAGTCCCGTGAACCTGCACTAAGTCCAGTGAAGAAGTACAAATTTCTGCCTTGCCGGGCCTCCCTGGCGCCCCTAGATTGGCAGCCATCCGATAGTCAACAACCGATCTGAAACGAGGTGGCGCATGAGTGCAACAGCACCGCCTGCCACGGCGGAAACCGCACCGCCCACCGCGGACTACTCCCACTACAAGCTCGTCCCGGCCCGGCATCCATGGCGATGGGTGGGTACTGTCCTGGTGGCCGCTGGCGTCGCCGCCATTATTTGGTCCCTGGTTACCAATCCGCGCTGGGAATGGGGAGTGGTGGCCGAATGGTTCACCGCCCAGTCCGTGGTCAACGGGCTGCTGGAGACCTTGAAGCTCACGGCGATCTCAGGCGTATTGGGTTTCGTCCTGGGTTTCATCCTCGCCCTCATGCGCCTCTCCGCTTCGCCGCTGCTGGTTTCGGTGTCCTGGACGTTCTCGTGGATCTTCCGCTCCACGCCGCTGCTGGTCCAGCTCCTGCTTTGGTACAACCTCGGCTATCTCTACGAAAAGATCAGCCTGGGCATCCCTTTCACGGACGTCCGCTTTTTCGAGGCCCAGACCACCACGCTCATCAGCCAGTTCGCAGCCGCGGTCCTGGGCCTCACCCTGAACCAGGCGGCTTACTCCGCGGAGATCATTCGAGGCGGCATCCTGTCAGTGGACCAGGGCCAGCTCGAGGCTGCGGCGGCCCTGGGCATACCGGCGTGGCAGCGCAACACCCGGATCGTTCTGCCCCAAGCCATGCGGGCCATCCTGCCCAACGCCTTCAACGAGATCATCGGCCTGGTCAAGGGCACCTCGATTGTCTACGTACTGGCCTACTCCGAGCTGTTCTACACGGTCCAGGTCATCTACAACCGGACCCAGCAGGTGCTGCCACTGCTCCTTGTCGCCACACTCTGGTACGTGGTGATCACCTCTGTGCTGAGCGTCTTCCAGTACTACATCGAACGCCACTTCTCCAAGGGCGCGGTACGCAACCTCCCGCTCACCCCGTTGCAGAAGGCCCGGAAGTTCTTCGCCACCCACGTAGCTGTTTCACCCACAAAGGACGCCCGATGAGCATCATCGCCGCACGCAAAGAATCCACGACGACGACGGGAAAGGCAGCTCCCGCCGGCGCTCCTGCAAGCACGACGGCGGCCCGGCCCGCCTCGGCGGACAAGAAGGCCACCCGCGGCCAGGTGCACATCACCAACGTCCGTAAGTCATTCGGTGCCACCGAGGTCCTCAAAGGTGTTTCATTGTCCGTTCCGCCCGGAGGCGTAGCCGTGATCGTTGGCCCGTCGGGTTCCGGCAAGTCCACCCTGCTGCGAACCATCAACCACCTGGAAAAGGTGGACGGCGGCTACATCACCATCGACGGCGAGCTGGTGGGTTACCAGGTCCGTGGCAACAAGCTCCACAAACTACGCGAGAAGGACATCCTGAAGCAGCGCACCAACATCGGCATGGTGTTCCAGAACTTCAACCTGTTCCCGCATCTCACCGCGCTGGAGAACGTCGCCGAAGCACCCGTGGTGGCCCAAAAGCGTTCCAAGGTGGAAGCCAGGAAGCGCGCGTTGGAGCTGTTGGATCGGGTGGGTCTGAAAGACCGCGCCGACGCTTATCCCAGGCAGCTCTCGGGTGGCCAGCAGCAGCGCGTTGCCATTGCCCGGGCACTCGCGCTCGACCCCAGGATCCTCCTCTTCGACGAGCCAACCTCGGCGTTGGACCCCGAACTCGTCAACGAAGTCCTGGACGTGATCCGTGAGCTGGCCAAGTCCGGGACCACGCTGATCATCGTGACCCATGAGATGGGCTTTGCACGGGATGTCGCAGACACCGTGGTCTTCATGGACCAGGGGCAAATCGTCGAGTCCGGCACGCCGCAGGAAATCTTCGGCAACCCCCGCGAAGAGCGCACGCGCAGCTTCTTCTCCAAAGTCATCGAACCAGCTTTCAACATCTAGGACACCCCATGCTTCGCAAGACCCTCGCCACCAACAAAAGCAAGCTCCTGGCGCTCGCTGTACTTCCCGCCGTCGTACTTCCCGCGCTTGCAGGGTGCTCCGATCCTGGGGCGTCGGCAGCCAAACCGGAATCTGAAGCCGCAAAGAACGGCATCGTTTACAACACTTCTGTGGACCAGAACCGTATCCGCGCGGAGAAAGATACTGCCGCTGCCGCAAATGTTCCGGCGTCCATCGCCAAGGACGGCAAGCTGACGGTGGCCACCACGGCGGGTTCAATACCGCTGTCCTTCCACGCCACGGATGACAAGACGCCGATCGGCGTGGAAGTGGACATCGCCCAACTCGTGGCAGACAAACTGGGCCTGGACCTGGACCTGCAGGTGACGTCGTGGGAGAACTGGCCGCTCAAGACCCAGTCGGGCGATTTCGAGGCCGTGTTCTCCAACGTGGGCATCAACGCCGCCCGCGTGAAGCTGTTCGATTTCTCCACCTACCGGGCCGCCTACATGGGCTTTGAAGCAAAGAAGAGCTCGAGCTACGACATCAAGGGCTCGGACGATATTTCCGGGCTGAAAATCTCCGTGGGCTCGGGCACCAACCAGGAGAAAATCCTCCTCGCCTGGAACAAGGAGCTGGAAGCCAAAGGCAAGGCGCCTGCCACGTTGCAGTACTACTCGTCCGACGCCGACACCATCCTGGCGTTGTCCTCCGGCCGCACCGACCTGAACCTGGCGCCCTACCCGTCCGTGACCTACCGCGAGAACACCCGCGACGACCTCAAGGTGGTGGGCAAGGTCAACGCCGGCTGGCCTTCCGAGACCCTAGTTGCGGCCACCACACTCAAGGGCAACGGGCTGGCCCCAGCCATCACGGACGCCCTCAACTCCACCATCAAGGACGGCTCCTACGGCAAGGTCCTGGAACGTTGGGGCCTTTCTGAAGAAGCCTTGCCGGAGTCCAAGACCGTCACTGAAACAACCTTTGGGACCGGCAAGTGACTTTCCAGGTCCTGGATATCAGCAACCATCACCGCAGACCACGCCTTGAACAGGAGCGACTCCAATATGCCTACGCACACTGAAACAGCACTCGAGGCCTTTGCCGAGGAGTGGCAGGAGTGGCATTCCGCCCATGAACGCCACCGTGCCCACCCGCACGGCTTTCTCGCCGTGACCCACCTGCACTGGCTGGACAGCAACCCGACCCGGTTGGAAGGCGTCCCCGGCACGTGGTGCGCGGAAGCCGACGTCGTACGGGTTGTCCTGGAGCCCGGCGAAAGCCTGCAGCAGGACGGTGTTGAACTCAAGCCCGACGCAGGTAAATCGCTGGAGTTCGGCCCGATCGAGGAACGCGGCGGCATCAACCTGGTTTCCGGCGATACCGTGATCGAGGTAGCCAAGAGGGGCGGCGAGTACATCGTGCGGCCGCGGAACCCGTCGAATGCCCTCTTGCGGGAGTACCAAGGTACACCCGCTTATGCACCCGACACGGCGTTCGCCGTGGCCGGTACGTTCGTGCCGTTCGAGGCCCCCCGCCCCACAACCGTGGGTGCCGCCGTCGAGGGTATCCAGCACGTCTACGAGGCACCGGGTGAGATCCGGTTCAAACTCGCCGGACAGGAATTGGCTCTGACGGCATTCAACGGCCACGCGCCGGGCTCGCTGTCCGTACTGTTCACAGACCAGACGTCGGGCAAAACCACGTATGCGGCCAACCGCTCGCTGTCCGTGGTTCCTGCAGCCGATGGCACCGTGCAGCTCGATTTCAACCGCGCCGTCAACCTGCCGTGCGCTTACACCGATCTCGCCACGTGCCCGCTTCCGCCCGCGGAAAACCGACTGCCCGTAGCCATCGAAGCCGGCGAGAAGATCCCTTACGAACGGCAGGACCAGAAGTGAGTACTTTCGAAGAACACACGGCCGGGTTCCTGGCTATCGAACTCGACGGCGCCGGGTATGAGGACCTCGCCCGGGCTGTCCTGGCCGCCGAGTCAGCCGGCTTCCACGTGGCCACCTTCGCGGATGCGCCGGTCCCGGGGAGGGTCAATGCTCTCCAGCGTGCAGCCTACGCCGGGCCCGTCACCAGGAATATCGCCCTGGTTCCGGAAGTGGACACCGTCTATACGGAGCCCTTCCACATTTCCACGCAGCTCGCGAGCCTGGACTACGTGTCCGGGGGCCGGGCCGGCTGGATCGCCACCGCAGCGGAGGCACCCGAGGCTGCTGCCGCCGTCGGGCGTTCCTTCGTTGAAGGTGACGCGCTCGCCCAGGAAGCTGCCGCGTCCATTGAGGTTGGCCGCCGGTTGTGGGATTCCTGGGAGGACGACGCCGTCATCCGCGACGTCGCCACGGGACGGTACATCGACGTCGACAAGCTCCACTACGTGGACTTCGAAACGCCCGCCGATTTCGCTGGTCCCGGCTATTCCGTGAAGGGCCCGTCCATCATCCCCAGGCCCCTGCAGGGTCAGTTGCCGGTTCTGGCCGCTGCGTCCCTGGTGGGTGACGGTCAGGTTCCGGTGGATGCCGTGGACGCTGTGCTGGTGTCTGCTCCGACGCCCGAACTGCTCGCCGCCGAGGTTCGCCATGTGCGGGCCCGGCTTGGTGCTTCCGTCGCGATTGTCGCGGAGCTCGACGTCGTCCTCGACTCGCGGGGGCAGGCTGCGGCGTCGCGGTCGGACACCTCACAGGACGACGGCAGGGCGCGTTTCGTCGGCTCGGCAGCCGGTCTCACCGACTACCTCGATTCGCTCCTCAAGGAGGCCGACGGCGTCCGACTCCACCCGGCGTCGCTCGCCGTCGAGTTGGACGAACTTGCGCGGCTGGTCCTGCCCGAACTGAGGCGCCGCGGGTCTCTGCGTGCGCCGATCCAGGACGGAACGTTCCGTGGGCTGCTGGGCCTTGGACGCGCAGTGAACCGCTACTCGACGTCTGCCGCGGCCGCTGCTGCCGCCGGAAAGTAAGGGATCACCATGACACAGCACAACCGTGCTATTTTCCAACCGAGTGGGCAGATCCAGTTCGGGATCTTCTTCCAGGGCGTCAACTCCGGCACTATCTGGAAGGCCCCCGAATCGGGTTCGCAAACCGACTTCGAATCCTTCCGCCACATCGTCCAGACCGCCGAGCGCGGAAAGTTCGCGGCGTTCTTCCTCGGCGAAGGTCTGCGCCTCCGCGAACACCTCGGACGGCCGCACGCCCTGGACGTAGTGGGCCGTCCTGACGCTCAAACAATGCTCGCCGCCCTGGCCGCGGTGACCACGAACATCGGGCTGGTTGCCACGCAAAACACCACGTACAACGATCCCGCGGACCTCGCGCATCGATTGTCCTCGCTGGACCTGATCTCCGGTGGCCGTGCCGCGTGGAACGTGGTCACCACGGACAACGCGTGGACCGGAGCCAATTTCCGTCGAGGGGGATACCTCGACCACGCCGACCGCTACAAGCATGCCGAAGCGTTCGTCGAAACGGCCAAGCGTATTTGGGACTCGTGGGAGACTTCTGCCGGACCGGCTCGCCGGGTGCTTCACGAAGGCCAGCACTACACGGTGGACGTCAGCCCACGATTGCCGCGGAGCGCCCAGTACCGGCCCGTGCTGTTCCAAGCCGGAGACTCCCCGGAAGGCCGGAACTTTGCAGCCCGCCAGGCAGATGTGATTTTCTCGGCCCACCCCAAGTTCGACGACGCCGTGGAATTCCGGCGCGACATCGTGGCGCGCTCGGTCGATGCGGGCCGTGGGGCCAACGCCGTGCAGATCATGCCGGCCAGCGAGTTCATCCTGGCCGCCACTGACCGGGAAGCGCAGGAGAAAAAGGCCTGGGTTCGCAGCCTCCAGATTGGTCCGCAGCAAGCGATCGCCTACCTGGAGCAGTTCTGGGGCCGCGAGCTTACTGAGTACGATCCCGATGGTCCCCTCCCGGAGATTGATCCTGTAGTCGAGGAGACCTCGGAGACCCGCGGCAGTGGCTTCCACGGTGCGAAGGCCCGGCAGCTTGCAGACCAGTGGCGTGCCGAGGCCAAGGACAAGGGCCTCTCAATCCGCCAGTTCGTCACCTCCCGCACCGCACGGGTGGACGCTACCTTCACCGGTTCCTACACCGCCGTCGCCGATCACCTCGCCCAGTTCGCCCGCGTCGGCGCGGTGGACGGGTTCAACATCTCGCCGTGGCTCATCCCCACCGGCTTGGACGACATCGTGAACCACCTGGTGCCCGAACTTCAGGAACGCGGCGTCTACCCCACGGAATACCGCGGCACCACGCTTCGCGAAAACCTGGGGCTGGAGACGCCGGTGCGTTCGGACGAGCCGGTGCAGGTCTGATGACGTCAGGATTGCCGATGAAGAAGCTGGTGCGGTGGCTCGGGTTCCAGCCGGGCCACCGTGAAACAGCGCCCGACGGCGGCGAGGCGGGTGCCGCCGTCGTCGACGTCTCGCGGGGGAACGTCAGTTTGCAGTTGGCTGTGTGGGGGCAGCCGCTCTAGCCGCCACTTGTGTTCAGAGAAGCGCCTTGAACACATCCCACCCCGTGCCGATGGGGCCGTAGGGGCCATACATGCCTGTGGTTGAGGCGCCAGTGGCATAGGTGATGAGGTCGCCATTCGCGTCAACGGCGACGAGTTCGTTGTACTTCGTGTGGCCGGAGCTTCCAAGCCCGGCCACCTCGGAGAACGTCTGCCAACCAGTGCCAAGCCAGACAGGTTCCTCCCAGCTGCCTTCGCCGTCAGTGGGGTATTGGCGCAGATAGCCATTTTGGTCGCGGCCGAATATATCTACGCCCCCGTCGGCGTTCATATCGCCGCCGGTGATGATTTTGTTCATGACCTGCCAGCCCCACCCGACCTGTTCCCGGGGAAGCCAGCCGCCTTCGCCGTCCCCCGGGTAGAGGAACAGACCGCCTGCGGCATCGCGTGCCAGCACATCGTTGGTACCGTCGCCATTGAAGTCGCCCGGGCCTACGATGGCGTCGAAGATGCCCCATCCTTGGCCAACCTGTTCCCGGGCAAGCCAGCCACCTTCACCGTCGCCAGGGTAAAGGAAGAGCTTTCCGGCGGAGTCCCTGCCCAGGAGGTCGTTGTACCCGTCGCCGTCAAAGTCGCCGGGGGAGAAGACAATGTCAAAGACGTTCCACCCTTGGCCTACCTGCCGGTGTTCGTCCCAGGAACCCCAGTACGACGGGCACGGCCCCTCGCAGGCGCCCTTGTAATAGGTGTACGTCCGCGGGTAAAGGATGAGCCTGCCGTCGTAGGTGCGGGCAAGGGGTTCAAAGTTGCCGCGCCCCGTCCACCCCATGGCCCTGCTGGAAGCCTTGATGGGCTGCGTTTCGCTGCTCAGCTGCGTCCCTGTCGGGCAACCCTGGTTCCCTGGCGTGAGGGGATGAACACGCATGGAGATACGGCTGCCCAGGTCTTCCGGCAGGATCCGCAGAGTGTCTCCTTGCCGTTCCTCCGGGAGTGGCTCGCCGTCGCGGAGCCATTCCAAAGTAATGGCATCAGACGTTCCGTCCGGATTCCGGCAACCCCAATAGCTGTAGTCGTACTGTCGGCGGAGCTCCGCACCTACGTAAGGGACGCCGTCGATGATGGGTGTTGGCTGGTAGTCCGCCGTAGCGGGCCCTGTCCCGGCCACCGTGGCTGCCAGAGCTATCGCAGCAGCGCTTGCAAGCGTCCAAGCCCGCGCTCGATTTATCCCCATTGTTCCCCCCCCAGAAGACAGCAGCGATCGTGCATAGGTTTGTGCTGAGGCTACCGCATTGCGTTGGTTCAGTCAGGGGCTGGCTGTGGCCATCATGAAGACGTCGACGGGATCCTCGGATTCCAGCACGAAGCCGTGGCGTTCATAAAGCCGCCGGGCGGGGCTTCCTTGCAGAACGTCCAGGCGGAAGGGCCTCTCGTCCACGGAGGCTGCCATGACATGCCGGAGCACGGCACCCCCGAGTCCTTTACCCTGATGTGCCGGGGCCACGTAGAAGTGTTCAATCCACCGCGCATCTGGCTCCGGGCGAACCGCAATAACCCCGGCATCCACACCGCCCGTATGGATCACGTAGGTGTGCTCCGGCTGGAAGCTGTTGAGGAAGCGCTCGCGGACACGGACGGGATCGAATCGCCCGAGCCGTTCCAAATCCGGACGCATCACCACTGCGCGGAGCTCGGCGATCCACGCGGCGTCGGAAGCTACACAGGGACGGAGGACGAAGTCAGCCATGCGAACAAGCCTATGGGGCGATCAGGCTTCGGGGATGACCATGGCAAAGCGCTCTTCCCGGGCTATGTCCGGGTCCGGGCCGTTGCGGTTGCCCGTGTCGAGGGCGTCGATGGCTGCGAGTTCTTCAACGCTGAGTTCAAAGTTGAACACATCGAAGTTCCCGGCGATCCGTGACGGGTTGGTCGACTTCGGAATGGCGGAGCGGCCCTGTTGCAGGTGCCAGCGCAGCATGACCTGAGCCGGGCTCTTGCTGTGGGCCTGCGCAATGCCGGCAAGCGTGGGATCGTCCATGACGTTCCTGCGTTCCTCGCCCCACCCCGGGTAGAACGTGATCCCGCCGATCGGTGACCACGCCTGGGTCAGGATGCCATGTTCGGCATCCGCAGCCTGAACGTCCGGCTGGGTGAAGTACGGGTGCAGTTCAATCTGGTTCACCGCAGGAACAACGTCGGTGGCCGCGAGGAGCTCCTTCAGGTGGTGCGGCATGAAGTTGCTGACACCGATCGCCCGGACGCGGCCATCAGAAAGCAATGTCTCCAGCGCTTTGTAGGCAGCGATGGTTTTCTCGAACCTGTCTGGAGCAGGCTGGTGCAGAATGAGCAGGTCCAAGGACTCGACGCCGAGCTTTCCCACAGCTTTGTCCCATGCGTGCAGGGTCTGCTCGTAGCCGTAGTCGCTGACCCAGACCTTTGTCTCGATGAAGACCTCCGACCTCTCCAGGCCGGACTTGCGGATGCCTTCGCCTACCTCGCGCTCATTACCGTAGGCTGCGGCAGTGTCGATGTGCCGGTAGCCGGTGGCAAGCGCGACCTCCACTGCCGCCGTCGTTTCTTTGGGGGCGCTTTGGAAGACGCCCAGGCCAAGTGCGGGCATAGCGACGCCGTTATTGAGTGTGATGTTCATGTTGCCTGTTCCTGTCGTTGCGTGTGGACGGGTTTGTTAGGTGTGGACGGGCACTTTGTGTGCTTCACCGTGTGGGCGTATTTCCAGTCAACACCGGGCGGAGATTCCGTGGGAGTGCATGCCATTACCCCCTTGAAGTGGGGCCTGGTGGGTTCCGGGTAACGCCAGAGCCTCCCTCGCCTGGGAGCCGCGGCGTAGCGTGGAGGGCATGACACACAGCGATGATGTGCGGAAGTTCCTGACCTCCCGCCGCGCAAGGATCACCCCTGAGGAGGCCGGGCTTCCCGCGTACGGTGGCAACCGGCGGGTAGCGGGGCTGCGCCGCGAGGAGGTCGCGATGCTCGCCGGCATGAGTATCGACTACTACATCCGCCTTGAGCGGGGAAACCTTTCCGGCGCCTCGGACAGTGTCCTTGAAGCACTTGGCCGGGCATTGAAGCTCGACGACGCGGAGACCGCCCACCTTTACGACTTGGCCCGCGCTGCCACCGCAGCTCCCCGGGTGAGGCGCAAGCGCAGCCCACAAACAGTGAGGCCCAGTGTCCAGCGCGTCATTGACGCCATCACCGCTGCGCCGGCCTGGGTACGCAACGACCGCGGGGACGTCCTGGCCGCCAACGAGCTGGGCAACGCCCTGTACATGGATTTGATGGCCGAAGAAACCAAGCCGCCCAACAGTGCACGCTTCACGTTCCTGAATCCCAAAGCCCGGGAGTTCTTCGCCGACTGGGAACGGGCAGCTGATGACATAGTCGCGGTTCTGCGCTCAACTGCAGGGAAAAATCCCTACGACAAGGACCTCACGGACCTGATTGGTGAACTCTCCACCCGCAGCGAAGAATTCCGCATCCGCTGGGCCCGGCACGATGTGAAGTATCACCGCACTGGGCGCAAACGGCTGCACCACCCTGTGGTGGGGGACCTGGATCTCACCTTTGAAGCCCTTGAGCTGCCCGCAGACCCGGGGCTGAGGATCAACGTCTATACCGCCGACCCCAACACCACCTCAGAGGACGCCCTGAAAGTCCTCGCCAGCTGGGTAGCGACGCAACGCGAAACTACGGAAGCGGCAGTTAACGAGAAGAAATGAACCCGTCAACAGTGCTGACCATTCTGCGGGGTCGCAGGGCAGGCGTCCGCCCGGACCATAGGATGATCCGCCCGGACCATAGGATGAGACGGACGAAAGGTGCAGCACACGATGGTCACACGTGAAGAAGTAGAAGCAGCATACTCACGGACGGCAGGCTGGGTACGGCACACACCGGTGGTTGAGAGCGGCAACCAGGAGCCGTATCACCTGTGGTTCAAGTGCGAGTACATGCAGCACACGGGAACGTTCAAAGCCCGGGGCGCCTTCAACCGCTTGCTCACGGCGGGGGAGAACGGCGAACTGAACCCGGAGGTTGGCATTGTGGTGGCGTCCGGCGGCAATGCGGGCTTGGCCAACGCCTACGCGGCGTCCAAGCTCGGAGTTCCTGCCACCGTGTTCGTCCCCGAGGCCGCGCCCGCCGCCAAGGTCCACAAGTTGTTCGCCAGCGGGGCCCGGGTGGTCCAAGGAGGTTCTGAGTACGCCGAGGCCTACGCTGCAGCCGTGAAGTTCGCCGAGGAATCCGGGGCGATCTATTGCCATGCCTATGACCAGCCCGAGATCGTGGCCGGCGCAGGTGGCGTTGGCCTGGAACTGCTGGACGAACTGCCCGACGTCGATACCATCCTGGTTGCCGTAGGCGGCGGTGGGTTGATGGGCGGCATTGCCGCCGCGGTTGAAGGCCGGGCCCATGTGGTGGGCGTCGAGCCTGAGACGGTTCCCACGCTGCACACCGCCTTGGCCAAGGGAGAGCCTGTGGATGTGGCGGTCTCCGGGATCGCCGCGGACTCCCTGGGCGCACGGCGAATTGGCGAGATCGGATTCGGCGTTGCCCGTCGCACGGGCGTGCAGAGCGTGCTGGTCAGCGACGAAGACATTGTCCAGGCCCGCCGCAAGCTGTGGGAGGAGTACCGAATGGTGGTGGAACATGGAGCGGCTGCAGCCTACGCCGCCCTGCTCTCGGGAGCGTACGTTCCCAAGGACGGCGAGACTGTCGCCGTCATTCTCTGCGGGGCCAATACGGATCCCGCGCACTTCTAGGACAGTACAGGGCGTCCGGCGCAAGAATCCCCGCCGGTTGGTGTCCGGCGGGGATTCGACGTCGGCAGGTCTGCCCTGCCACAGCGGTTCCTACTTTTTGGGCAGGCCTGCCGGGTTCAGTTCGGACGCAGGGATGGCCTCGGAGGACAGGCCCCAACGGTCCAGGATCTTGCCGTAGCTGCCGTCCTTGATGAGGTGGTTGATCGCCGCCTGCGCAGCCGCAGCAAGGCCGTTGTCCTTCTTGGTGGTGAACGCAATCTCAGCCTTCAGTGGCCAGCCGCCGTTGAGCGTGCCCACTTCCTTGGTCTTGCCATCTTTCGCTGCCTTATAGGCTGCGGAGGCGTTGGGCCCGAACGTCAGGTCCGCGCGGCCCGACTGGAGGGCGAGCTGGGAGGCGGAGTCGTCGTCGTAATACTGGAACTCAACCGGCTTCAAGCCGTTCTTCTTGTTCTCCTCGTCCCAGCGCACCAGGATCGCTTCCTGGTTGGTGCCTGAACCGACGATCACGCGCTTGCCGGCGACGTCCTTGGCTTCCTTGACCTCTGAAATATCCGAATCGGCCTTGGCATAGAAGCCCAGGAGGTCATTGCGGTAGGTCGCAAAATCGAACTTTTCCTTGCGTGCTTCGGTGACCGTGACGTTGGAGAGGACGGCCTCATACTTGCCCGACTCGACGCCGAGGGGCCAGTCGGCCCATGCCACCGGCAGCACTTCAACCTGCAGGCCAAGGCTCTCGCCGATGGCGTACGCGAGGTCAACCTCGTTGCCGATCAGCGTCTTGTTGTCCGTAGCGAACAGGCTCAGCGGTGGGGTTCCACCGGTTGAGGCCACCGTCAGTTTGCCATCGGCCTTGATGGCCTCCGGAACCAGGGCCGCGGCTGCGGAGTCAACGGTCACCTTGATGCGGTCCTGTTCGGGCGACAGGTTGAAGTCTTTGGAGGCGGCGCTTGAAGAAGAGCCCGACGACGGTGCTGTCGCCGCCGTCGCGCCCGGATCCGAGCAGGCGGCGAGCCCCAGTAGGGCCGTAGCGGCCAGCGCCGCGGCCAGGCCGGTCTTGGCTGCAAAACGTGCCATGGTTTCCCCTTATTTATCCCTCACTGGGACGTCAGATGCGTACTTGTGGCTGCAACTATCCAGCAGGGCGGGAACGCGGTCAAAGCATTCTGAAACGTTGGGATACAGGGGGTAATTGCGGTTAATCGGGAGTCGAACGAGGTCACAAACGCTTCGGCGGAAACCGGAAGAAGCCCTGCGCGACGCAACTCACAGAAATAAGCCGGGGACCGCCGTCGTTGTCGCTAGAGTGCCCGCCAACCAACAGTGCGGGTGCCGCGAAACGTACCGAAAGGCATCCCCGTGACTGTTCCTCTTTCCATCCTGGACCTGGCAACCATCGGAAAGGGCCAGACCGTGGCGGAAAGCCTCGCCGGCAGCGTGGCCATGGCGCAGAAGGCCGAAGAGCTGGGCTATCGCCGGGTCTGGTACGCCGAGCACCACAACATGTCAGCCATCGCTTCCTCGGCTACAAGCGTGCTGATCGCTCACGTCGCCGCCCACACCAACACCATCCGGCTTGGTGCAGGTGGCGTCATGCTTCCGAACCACTCGCCGTTGACCATTGCCGAGCAGTTCGGCACCTTGGAGACCCTGCACCCGGGACGCATCGATCTGGGCCTTGGCCGCGCCCCGGGTAGTGACCAGAACACCATGCGTGCGCTTCGCCGCGACCATACGTCCTCGGATGCCTTCCCGCAGGATGTCCTGGAACTGCAGGGCTACCTCACCGGACCCACCCGCATCCAGGGAGTCGAAGCGACGCCGGGCAAGGGCACCAACGTGCCGCTGTACATCCTGGGTTCCTCGCTCTTTGGAGCACAGCTGGCTGCGCAGCTTGGGCTGCCCTACGCCTTCGCTTCGCACTTCGCGCCTGCCGCCTTGCAGGATGCCGTGGCCATTTACCGCAGGGACTTCAAGCCCTCGGAACAGTTGTCCGAACCGCACGTGATCGCAGGGGTTAACGTCACTGCAGCGGACAGCAATGCCGAGGCCCAGGCGATCCACCTCGCCGTGAAGCGGGCCCGTGTCTCGTTGTTCTTTGGCGGCGGCCGGCAGTTCACGGATGACGAAGCGGATATGGTCCTGGATTCCCCGCAAGGCCAGCACATTTCCCAAATGATGAAGTACTCCGCAGTCGGCACGCCGGACGTTGTGCGCGACTACCTTGACGAGTTCGCGAAGCACGCCGATGCGGACGAACTCATCGTTGCCCACCAGAGCATTGGCACGCAGGAACGCCTGCGGTCGGTGGAACTGGTTGCCGAAGTTGCGGGGCTTGTCAGCGCGTAAGGGCGGGCGTCGAAAATAAATTCGAAAGCTTTACGCATTTGCAATGATTCAGGCATGACGCGGTAACTCCACAGGCGGAGACTATAGCTATCTGCAGTGGAAGGATCCGCTATGCCTACGCCCTTAAACCAATCAGCCGCAGACTCCGCGCTGCTGATGAACTCGCTGCCGCTTGGTCTGCTCCGCACCTTGCTCCGGACGGACGCTCAGCAGGGCATCACACCGCAGTTGATGGCGGAGCTTAGGGCCATTGCGCGTGTCCCGGGCCTGCTGGTGGCGTGCAACTATGGCGGCACCCTTTGCTCAGCTGAAGGGACCTCCACCGAGACCCTGCCCCTGGACAGTGCCGCTGTGGCTCTCCGTGCGCTCGCAGCACTTCCCAATACGCATACGGCCATCATTTCCGGCCGGTCATTGCGCGACCTTGCTGCGGTGTCCAGGTTGCCGGCAGAGGTTCATTTGGTGGGCTCCCACGGCGTGGAGTTCGACATGGGCTATGCGTACACCCTGTCCTTGGCCACGGAAACCCTGCTCCAGCAGGTGGCCACGGCATTGACTGAAGCGGTCGCCTTCGAGAAGGGCATCAGCATCGTCCGCAAGCCGGTGGGCGTTGCTGTCCACACCCGGCCCGCGACGCCGGAAGTGGTGGAACGCGTCATCTTCCGTTCCCAGCAGATTGCCATTGAGTACGGGCTCTACTTCATCATCGACGGCTCCGTGCTGGACCTTACCGTTGAGGAACCGGCCAAGGGCCAGGCCCTGGAGCAGCTTCGCTCGCGCCTGGGTGTGAGCGCTGCCCTTTACGCGGGCGACGCCGAAAGCGACGAAAAGGCGCTCGCCACTTTGCGCGGCCCTGACTTGGGCCTTCACGTCGGGCCCGGGAGTACGACGGCGGCACACACCATTCCGGACCCGGAAGCCTTTGCACGTGTGCTGGCTTTGTTGTTCGAACTGCGGCGGGCGTGGCTGTTCGGCGAGGACGCCGTGGGGCTCGAGCGGCATTCGATGATCGGGAATGGCACGTCGACGGCGTTGCTCACCCCTGACGCCAAGGTTTGCTGGATGACCCACCCCCTGCCGGATTCCGGGTCCCTGTTTGCCCATATCCTGGGCGGAGAGCCGGCAGGCCACTTCAGCATCGAGCCAGTCAAACCCTCGCAGGTACTCGCCCAGCGCTATGTGGACAACACCATGATCGTGGAGACCCGTTGGGCCGACGTCACGGTGACGGACTATCTTGAGCCCGCGCCTGAAGGCATCACCAGCCTGGTCCGTGTTCTGTCCGGCACGGGCACGGCCCGGATAGTGTTCGCGCCCCGGCCGGACTATGCCACTGCCCCGTTCAGCATGGAGATCCGCGGCGAGGAAGTCCACATCATGGGCACCTCGGATCCCATCATCCTCTCGGCGCCCGGGGTTGCCTTCCAGCTCACCAGCGACGGCAGGTACGCCACTGCCACCGCGGAAGTGCCGCTGCAATATGGTCCCGTTGTGCTGAACCTGCGCTGCGGAGACACAGAGCCGCCACCCGCGGACCCGGTTGGAGAGCCGGCGCGGCGTGCCGCCGTCGGGCAGTCTGCCCGGGAGTGGGTCAGGACGCTGCAGCTGCCCACCATCAAGACCGCGCTGGTGCGACGCTCGGCGCTGGTTCTGAGGTCGCTGGTGCATGAGCCCACGGGTGCTGTCCTTGCGGCGCCAACTACTTCCCTGCCGGAGGGAATTGGCGGGACGCGCAACTGGGACTACCGGTATTGCTGGCTTCGCGACGGGTCCATGACCGTAAATTCCTTGGTGAGCTTGGGTTCCACAGAGGAGGCCGACGGGTTCCTTCGTTGGCTTGGCCGCATCCTGGAAACTGCGCCCGGGCCGGAGTGGCTCCACCCGCTGTACTCGGTGACCGGTGCCCCGCTGTCCACGGAAGCGATCGTCGAGAGCCTTCCAGGCTACGCCGGTTCGCGTCCGGTGAGGATCGGGAACGCTGCGGACCACCAGGTGCAGCTGGACGTCTTCGGGCCGATTGCCGAGCTGATTCATGATCTTGGCGAGCGGCGCGGGTACCTGCCGGATGAGCATTGGTTCCTGATGGAGCAGATGGCCCACGCCGTCATTGCCCGCTGGCACGAGCCGGACCACGGAATCTGGGAAGCGCGTCGACCGCCACGGCACCACGTTTACACCAAGGTCATGTGTTGGGTGACGCTGGACAGGGCCTTGCGGGCTGCTGCTTTGCATGGTCGTGTGCCACACGAGGACTGGGCGCCGACAGCCGCCAGGATCCGGAAGGAAGTCCTGCGGAAGGGCTGGGACGAATCCGCACGGTCCTACACCGTGGCGTACGACAGCCCCGACCTGGATGCCGCAGTGCTCCATATCGGCTTGTCCGGCCTGCTGGATGTCCAGGACCAGCGGTTCCTGGATACCGTAACGGCTGTTGAGCGCGAATTGCGCGTGGGTCCCACCGTCTTTAGGTACAGGTACGACGACGGCCTGCCGGGTTTGGAGGGCGGCTTCCACATCTGTACCACCTGGCTGATCGAGGCGTACCTTGCTGTTGGCCGCTTGGACGATGCCCTGGAGCTGTTCAACCAGCTGGTGGCTTTGTTCGGTCCTACTGGCCTGCTGCCGGAGGAGTACGATCCTGCCTCGGAAACGCACCTGGGGAACCACCCGCAGGCGTACTCGCACCTGGGCTTCATCCGGTGTGCACAGCTCCTGGACCATTACCTGGCCAGCGCAGACGTGGAGTAGCCCAACTGAGTCGCAGTTGAGCGCGTTTTGAACGCCCAAAACGCGCTCAATTGCGACCTAGTTGGGGGAGGCGGGGCACTCAGGTGAGCAGCAAGGCCACGGCGATCATCGCGGGCACGGCGACGATTGTCGTGATGAGCACGGTGTCCTTTGCAACGGTGACGCCGGCGCGGTAGCGGGTGGCGGCGACGAACACATTCTGGGCCGTGGGGAGTGCTGCCGTCACCACCACGGCGAACAGCGCGTGGCCGTCCATTCCCAAGGCAAAGCGGCCAAAAACGTAGGCGATTGAAGGGTGCACGAACAGCTTGAACCCGCTGGCCAGCAAAGTGTCCAGGCGGCGGCCGGCATCCTTCTGCAAGGGCCTTGACCCATTCAGGCTCATGCCGAACGCCATCAACATGGCCGGAATCGCAGCGCCGCCAATCAGGTGGATCGGCTCCAGAATGAGCGTCGGTACCTGGAAACCCGTTCCTGCCACCAGAAGCCCAAGCCCCGAGCCCACGATCATCGGGTTTTTCACGATCATGAGCAGGAAACGCAAGGGAGTGGTGCGGTGGGTACTCGTGCTCGCGTCCAGGGCCATCAAGTACAGGGGAGTGAAGAAGGCGAGCTGGAAGATCAGCAGCGGTGCAACGTAGCTCGCATCACCCAGGACAAACACCGCAATGGGGATGCCAAGGTTCGCGGAGTTCGCCAATGAAGAACTCATAGACGACATCAGGGCTTCGGGCAGAGAGCGCTTTAGCCAGAACTTTACGATCAGGAAAAACAGCAGCCCAGTGATGATGGCCCCCACTGCGGTGACCAGCAGGGGAGCGGCAAACACCTCGTGCAGCTTCGCCTTGCTCAGGGTTTCAAACAGCAGGGCCGGGCTTGCGACGAAGAACGTCAACGAGCTCAACACGGAGCGGGCATTCTCACCCAGGATCCCGCGCCGCCCGACGAACATGCCCACCAGGATGATGGCCCACACCACGAAGAACCCGGACAGGACGCCGATCATGAGGGCGTGCGGGCGGGGAAGCGTTGGGTCACGAACAACAGCCTAGCCACATCGCCGCGGCGAGTAAGCGTTTTCTGGCGAGAGTTCCGTCATACGGACACTCAACGCGCGACGTCGGCACTCACCTGAGCGCCGACGTCGCGCGCTATTTGCTGGCCGCCGGCCCGTTCGTGGCCTCGAGTGCAGATATCAGCCGACCGACTTGGGTAACAGCCGAGCGGATTTTGGTGGCATCGCTGATGGTGAGGAATTGAAGCATGAGGCCGTCCAGGGCGGCGAAGATGGCAAGCGACGCTTCGCCGCTGGTATCGAGCCCCCGTTGGCTCAGTGCTTCTTCCACCGTGCCCACATAATTCGCGTACAGCCGTTCAACCATGGCGCGAATCTGTGGATTGCGCCTGGACTCGAGGATCATTTCGAACTGGAACAGCTGCAGCTCCGGTTCCGCGGAGACCGTGGCTATGAGCGAGTCGGCAAAAGCCTCATCAAAGTCCGCGATCCCTGCCAGCCCGGTTTCCTCGATGGACCTTTGAACTGACCACTCCATGGTGGCGGCGAGGAGTCCCTCAATGGAGCCGAAGTGGTGGGTGACCAAGGCGTGGTTGACGCCGGCGCGGGCAGCAACTGATCGGTATGTAACGCCGCGCAGGCCTTTCTCCCCAACAACGTCCACGACGGCAGAAAGCAAGGCGTCCCTGCCGTCTCCGTAGGGCAACTTGCGTGCTTCCCGACTCATACAGCGAGTTTAGCGGTGTGGAAATCAGTGAGGGGAACCCATTGACACTCAGAACTATACAAACGTATAGTTCTGAGTGTGGCGGGCGTCACCTCCCGCACCAAGAGCAGCTTCAGCCTCGCCGCCCGGGCATTCGTCCCCAGCCGCAGGGCTCCCTATCCCTCCGCAGTGGCGATGGCGCCAATGCACTTAGGAAAGAACAGCCTCATGAACAAACCCAGCCAGATCGCTGCCGTAGACGGCGTCAAACATGCTGCTCCAGCCGCAGGCCCCGTCCGGCTCAGGGCGGACAAGCTTGGCGTCGTAGCCGTCGCCTTCTTCGCCATAGCGGCGGCAGCGCCGATGGCAGCCGTGGTCGGAGCCAGTCCCGTGATCTTCTCTGCCAGTGGGCCGGCAACCCCGGTCATATATGTCATAGCGGCCCTGTTGGTAGCGCTCTTTTCAGTGGGCTACCTCAGAATGAGCCAACACATCACCAATGCCGGAGGCTTCGTTGCGTACATAGCCAAGGGGCTGGGCACCAAGTGGGCTACAGGCGGCGCTGGAATCGCAATTCTCACCTATGTCAGCCTCCAAATCGGCCTGTGGTCGCAGTTCGGCGTCTTTGCCGGGCAGCTGGTGGAGAGCCTCACTGGCGTTGGGTTGCCGGTCTACTTCTGGGTTGTCGCGGTGCTGGCGCTCACCACTTGGCTGACCATGAAAGGCGTGGACGCCAGCCTGAGGGTGCTCGGAGTGCTCATCCTCGGCGAAACGCTGGTGGTTGCCGTGCTGGTCGGGTCACTGATAGCCCAGAAAGGGCTTGGAATCTTCACCTTCGCAGGGTTCACGGGAGAGAACATTTTTGGGCCGGGCCTTGGGATCTCCCTGTTGTTCGCCTTTGCCTGCTTCACCAGCTTCGAGGCGACCGTAGTCTTCGCCGAGGAGGCAAAGAATCCACGGCGCACCATCCCGCGGGCTGCCTACCTTGTCATCGCCTTTGTTGGCGTCTTCTACGCTGTTTCCACGTGGGCCATTGGAGGTGCCATCGGGATCGACGGCATCCAGGCGGTGGCCACGGAAAATCCCTCCGGCATGATCTTCGACCTTGCCGAAGCCAGCGCCGGTGCCTGGCTGAGTGTCGCCATGCAGGTGCTGGTTGTCACCAGCTTCATTGCGATGCTTCTGGGCCTATCCAACATGTTTTCCCGATACTTGTTTGCGCTCGGTCGATCCGGCGCGCTCCCGGCCAAGCTGTCTTCTGTTTCGAATTCCGGGGCACCATCCCTGGCGGGTCTGGTCAACTCCCTGGTTGTCCTGGCAGTGATCAGTGCGTTCCTGCTGGCCGGTGCTGATCCACTGGCCACCGTCTTCGCGTGGTTCGTGGCCCTGGGAACGGCGGGCTTCATCTCCATCCTGCTACTGACTTCCGCCGCCATCCTCGCCTACTTCGCCAAAAACCGGATTCGGGACAACCTCTGGGTGACCGTCATCGCGCCAGCGCTCTCCCTCTTGGCGTTCATCGTGGTCGCCTACCTGACCTTGGACAACTATGACGTCCTGCTCGGAGGCGCGGGAGACGTAGCACGCTGGCTCCTCCTTGGCATACCGCTTTTCTTTGTGGCCGGCCTGGTTCGTGGAACGCAAAAGCCCACCATCAACTACGCCGCCGAAATCGTCTGAACACCTCAATCGTCTGAAACCCAGGAAAGGGCCACTTACGTGATTACAACCGAACTCCAGGACTACATTCCAGAAGAAGAATGGCCGCCGGTATCAACAATGCTCGACGGCTTTGGGGACCAGACCCTGCCGGCCTCGGACGCGTTGTCCGGCACCACCCTCCGGATCGCGACGAACCACTCTGAAGTCAGCGAGTACCGCTTCCAGGACGCCACGACCCTGGAATGGTCCGAGCCCACTTCAAGCGGGAGCGCCACCTACAAGGCCATCGAGGCCCGTCCCGGCATCTTCATCATCGATTTCGTCCGCGGACAGCACAAGGAAGAAAAATCCGACGCCGAAAACGTCACCATAATCTTCGACAACAACACCGGTGCCGTCACCACCGCCGTGTCCGGATTCGTTACCCGGGATAGCAAAGTCCGCTGCACCACCGAATTCGTGCACTCCAACGTCAACGGTCCCGCGGACGCAATCCACCAACGTTCCCCCGGACTTATCGGAAAACGCATCTTCTACCGTTACAGCGACGTCGAAACCTACGAGCACATCTATCTAAACCAAGGAACCTTCACGTGGCATTGCGTGCGCGGAGGGGAAGCAGGACTGGCTGATACTGACCGGTGCATGACCTGGGCCGTTGCAGAGGACCTTTTTCTCTTCTTCTGGACGGAAAAAGTCATGACGGTTGACGCGGTACTCCTGATTGACCTTCGAGAACAGCGCTCCATAGGCCGGATGTTCGGCTGGGATGATCCCGCCGCGGAACCGGTGATCCTGCCGTTCAACTCACGGCTCAGCGTCCTGAACACCACGGGTTACCCGCAGGACACCCACAAGCACTAGTCGCGCAACAACGCAGAACAACCCACGAATGAGGAGCAACACCATGTCCCGGATCTTCCATGCCCATATTGACCCCACAGCGTTTGAACCCTTTGCGCTCGGCAGCGTCCAATGGCTTCGTCGCCCGGGCGACAACGGGAATGAGTCGTTGAGCGGAGGCATCTGGAAAGTCACCCCGGAGGAGACGCCGGAACCATTCGACCTACCGATTGACCAGGATGAAACCATTTATGTCGTTTCCGGCTACCTGCTCATCGAGGTTAAGGGAGGAGAGCGCCTTGAGCTCACGGAGGGTTCCATGGCTTCCCTCTCCAAGGGGGCGATGACCCGCTGGACTGTCCTCGAGCCGACCATCGAATTCTTCGTTTACAGCTGAGTGGGGGAGCCAAGTGGAAACCTCCGACGTCATCATTATTGGAGCTGGCTTTGCCGGGCTCACGGCCGCCCGCGAGCTGTCCAAGGGCGGCCACACCACTATCCTGCTGGAGGCGAGGGACCGGATAGCTGGACGGACGCATCTCGACGAGCGCCTTGGACGAAACCTGGAACTCGGCGGCACCTGGGTGCACTGGACCCAGCCGTACGTTTGGGCAGAGATGGGGCGTTACGGGATCAAGGCCGTTCCTGGTCCGGAGTTCACCAAGGCCTATTGGACGGCGGGTGGCCACCAACACGAGGGCGACGCCGTGAGTTTACTGGAATTGCTGGACGCGCCAAATCGCCGGCTCCTGGCCGACTCACGGCGCTACTTCCCCATGCCGTGGTCTCCTTTGGACAACCCGGACCTGGCGGACATTGACGGGCTCACGCTCTCGGAAGCCATCGATCGCTTGGAACTGCCCGAGGACCAGCGCCAGCTCCTGAGATCATTCTGGACATTGAACTTTAACGGCAGGCTCGATCAAGCCGCCTACACACAGGCACTCCGATGGTGCGCCGTGGCCAGCGGTGACTGGCAGCTCATGTTTGAGGCATGCGCGAGCTTCAAGATCGACGGCGGAACACGTCGTCTCGCTGAGGCGATCCTGGCCGATTCAGCAGCGCAGTTGCGCCTGAACCAACATGTGGCGTCCATCGAGCAGGACGAGGCCGGGGTGGTCGTGACAACCGAAGGAGGCAAGCAATACACAGCCCGGCAGCTCATTCTCGCCCTCCCGCTCAGCGTGCTGAACGACCTCGAAATCCGGCCTGCTCTTTCGCCCGGAAAAAGGCAGGCGGCGGCCAAGGGGCAGGCCGGCCGCGGCGCGAAACTGTGGGTCAAGGTCCAAGGCCGGCAGGAACGGTTCGTCGCTCTTGGCCCTGAGGCAGGTGCACTGAACTTCGTCCAGGCGGAGTACATCGACCGCGACAGCACCACGCTCGTCTGCTTCGGACCCGACGCCGGCGCCGTGGATGTGGACGACATCGCCGCCGCGCAACGACACCTGGACAGCATTGTTCCGGGGCTGAAAGTGCTCGACGTCACCGGGCATGACTGGGTTGCCGATGAGCACACAAGGTCCACCTGGCCCATGCACTACACGGGCTATCTCACCCAGTACTTGGCGGAACTTCAGCGGCCCGAGGGCAGAATCCGTCTCGCGGGATCGGACTTTGCCAACGGTTGGGGAGGTTTCATCGATGGGGCCATCGAAAGCGGCCTCGACGCCGCACGGGAAGTATCGGGGGCGCTCGCGCTCGAGTGTCAGGACACGGCCGCCGTCAGCGGCTAAACCGACCCGAAACGCGCCCGACGTCGGCACTCACTTCTTGGGTGCCGACGTCGGGCGTTTGGCTTTGGCCGTTCAGCTGCTGAGGTGGGCGGCGTTGCTCAGCGCGTGGGGCGGGCGCATGAGCCCGGGTGTGTGGCCCTCCGCGGGGTCGTTGCCGAGCTGCAGGATCTTGTTGTCCTTGCCGACGTGGACAACCCTGGGCTCGTAAGCGCGGGCTTCTTCCGTCGTCATCTCGGCATACGTGATGAGGATGACGAGGTCGCCCACATGGACTTGGTGGGCAGCCGCTCCGTTGATCCCGATGACGCCGGAACCGCGCTCGCCGGCGATGGTGTAGGTCTCCAGCCGGGCGCCATTGGTCACGTCAACGATCGAGACGAGTTCGCCCGGAAGGATGTCAGCCGCGTCCAGGAGGTCAAGGTCGACAGTGACCGAACCGACGTAGTGAAGATCGGCATGGGTCACCGTTGCGCGGTGGATCTTGGACTTGAACATTGTGCGGATCATAATGCGATCAGTTTAGCGTGGCACCCTCATCCGGCGCTGTGACGTACCAGACGTTCGGCCTCAGGTCAGGAACGGCTGGTCTGCAGGGCCGGCTCGTAGCGTTCGAGGTTGGTTCCCGCTGCCACGAGTTCGCGCAGCTCAGCCAGCCCACCGGTCACGACGCCCGCCGCACGGGCCTGGAGCAGGACGTTGCCCAGTGCAGTCGCCTCAACGGGGCCGGCGACTACGGGTTTGCCTGTCGCGTCTGCCGTGAGCTGGCACAAAAGACGGTTCTGCGAACCACCGCCCACAATGTGCACCACGTCCACGCCCCGGCCCGCGAGCCGTTCAGCGTCCGCGAGCGTACGGGCATAACCCGCCGCGAGGCTGTCCATGATGCAACGCACGACGGCGGCGGGCCGGTCCGGGAGCAGCGCACCGGTGTTACGCACGGCTGAGCGGATACGATCCGGCATGTTGTCCGGAGCTGTGAAGACGGGATCGTCGGCGTTGATCTGCGGGCCGTCGGCGGGGAGTGCTGCCGCGGCGTCGAGCAACGAAGTCAGCGATTGGCTGAAACCTTGGGCCGCCCACGAGCGTTGGCACTCGCTGAGCAGCCAGAGCCCGCCGACATTCCGCAGATACCGGATAGTGCCGTCCACGCCGCGTTCGTTGGTGAAGTTGGCCTTGCGGCTTGCCTCGCTCAACACCGGGCTGTGCAACTCAACGCCCACCAGGGACCAGGTCCCGGAGGAGATGTAAGCAAAGTTCTCTGCTTGGGCCGGGACAGCCGCGACGGCCGAAGCGGTATCGTGCGAACCCACGGCAACCACAGTGGTGTCCGCGGGCAGTCCGGTCCGTTCCAGGATCGCCGGCAGCAGCGTGCCCACCGTTTCGCCGGGCTGGATGAGCGGAGGGAAGATGTCTCCGGGCAGGCCCAGTGCGTTCAGGAACTCTGTGGCCCACTCTCCCGCAACAGCGTCAAAGAGACCTGTGGTGGAAGCGTTGGTGGCCTCGGTGCGACGCTCTCCCGTGAGCAGGAAGGCGATCAAGTCCGGAATGAGCAGTGCCTGCAGCCCGTCCAGCTTTGGTTCCGCCGCCAGCTGGTACAGCGTGTTGAACTGCAGGTACTGCAAGCCCGTGGTGGCGTAGAGCCTGGCAGGGTCAATGACAGAATGCACTCGTTGCACGGTGCCGCGGCTGCGTTCGTCCCGGTAGCTGTAAGGCACAGAGACGAGTTCCCCGGCCTCGTTCACCAGGCCGTAATCGACGGCCCACGTGTCGATGCCGATGCTCGCGATGCGCTCGCCGTTTTCCTGCGCCAACGCAGTGGCCGCGGCCAGCCCCGTGAGCACCGCAGCGAACAGGGCGTCGAAGTCCCAGTGGAGGCCGCCGTCGAGCTCTACAACTCCGTTGGGGAAGCGGTGGATGGTCTCCAGGGCCACACCCGAAGTGGGCGAGACGCGGCCCAGCATGACGCGACCGGAGGAGGCGCCGATGTCGATGGCGGCGAAAACGTGCTTTGCGTGGTGCGAGGACACCGCCCCGGCGCGTGCCGGGGCGGTGTCTGCGGTTGAACTGTTGCTCATGACGGTCTTATCGCAGGAAGGCAGCAGCAACGCCCGCGTCCACGGGGATGTGCAGGCCGGTGGTGTGGGACAGTTCGTTGCTGGTGAGCACGGAGACTGCGTTGGCAACGTGTTCCGGCAGGACTTCGCGCTTGAGGAGCGTGCGCTGGGCGTAGTACTTGCCCAGTTCCTGCTCGTCCACGCCATATACCGCTGCACGCTTGGCGCCCCAGCCGCCAGCGAAAATGCCGGAGCCGCGGACCACGCCGTCGGGGTTGATGCCGTTGACGCGCACGCCGAACTCGCCAAGTTCAGCAGCGAGCAGGCGGACCTGGTGTGCTTGGTCTGCCTTCGTGGCGGAGTAGGCGATGTTGTTCGGGCCGGCGAACACGGAGTTTTTGGAGGAGATGTAGATGATATCCCCGCCCATGCCCTGCTCGATCATGACCTTGGCCGCGGCCTTGGACACCATGAACGAGCCCTTGGCCATGACGTTGTGCTGCAGGTCCCAGTCCTTCTCCGTGGTTTCCAGCAACGGCTTGGAGATGGACAGGCCGGCGTTGTTGACCACCAGGTCCAGGCCGCCGAACGCGAGCACGGCTTCCTGGATTGCGGCTGCGATCTGGGCTTCGTCGGTCACGTCGGCCTGGACGCCGATCGCGACGTCTGAGCCGCCCAGTTCCTCGGCGACCTTCTGCGCGTTCTCAAGGTTCAGGTCGGCAATCACGACGCACGCGCCGTCGGACGCCAAGCGGGTGGCGATCGCCTTGCCGATGCCCGACGCCGCACCGGTCACCAGTGCGATGCGGGTGGCGTGGGACTTGGGCTTTGGCATGCGGGCGAGCTTGGCTTCTTCCAAGGCCCAGTACTCGATGCGGAACTTCTCGGATTCCTCGATGGGGGCGTAAGTGGAGATGGCCTCGGCGCCGCGCATCACATTGATGGCGTTGATATAGAACTCGCCGGCCACGCGGGCGGTCTGCTTATCCTTGCCAAAGGAGAACATGCCCACGCCCGGGACCAGCACGATCGCCGGATCGGCGCCGCGCAAAGCTGGTGAATCGGCGTCGGCGTGCCGGTCGTAGTACGCCTGGTAATCCTCGCGGTAGTCCGCGTGCAACTCCTTAAGCCGGTCGACGGCTTGTTCCAGAGGGGCATCGGCAGGCAGGTCCAGGACCAGGGGCTTGACCTTGGTGCGCAGGAAGTGGTCCGGGCAGGAGGTGCCCAGCGCCCCGAGGCGCGGGTGCTCGGCGGACTCGAGGAATTCAAGAACGACGGCGTCATCACTGAAGTGCCCCAGCTGCGGTTTGTCCGTGGAGGCCAGGCCGCGGATCACGGGTGCGAGCGCGGCTGCCTTGGCTTTGCGCTCAGCTTCCGGGAGGGCGCCGTAGCCCGGGAGCTTGGCACCGAAGGGCTCGGCCTTGCCGTTCTCCGCGATGAACTTCTCTGCCTGGTCAATGATCCAGAGAGAGTTGGCCTCGGCCTCTTCGCTGGTGGCGCCCCAAGCGGTGACGCCGTGGCCGCCCAGGATGGTGCCGATGGCCTGCGGGTTGGCTTCCTTGATCGCGGCGATGTCCAAGCCGAGCTGGAAGCCGGGGCGACGCCAGGGAACCCACACCACCTTGTCGCCGAAGACCTTGGAGGTCAGTGCTTCGCCGTCAACGGCGGTGGCGATCGCGATGCCCGAGTCCGGATGGAGGTGGTCAACGTGGGCGGCGTCCACCAGGCCGTGCATGGCGGTATCGATTGATGGTGCAGCGCCGCCCTTGCCGTGCAGGCAGTAATCGAACGCGGCCACCATTTCGTCTTCACGCTCGACGCCGGGGTAAACATCCTTGAGTGCCTGCAGCCGGTCCAGGCGGAGTACAGCAAGGTTCTCTGCCTTCAGCGTGCCGAGGTCGCCGCCGGAGCCCTTGACCCAGAGGAGCTCGACGTCCTGGCCAGTAACAGGGTCCTTCTCGGTGCCCTTGGCGGAGGTGTTGCCGCCGGCGAAGTTGGTGTTCCGCTTGTCCGCGCCGAGGCGGTTGGAACGGGAAATCAGGTCTTCAACAGTCTTGTTGGTGTCTTGCAGGTTCATGCTTTATGCGCCCCATCCGGCTTGCTGGCCGCCTGCGCGGTCCTCGTTGATCTTCTTTTGGTAGCCGCTGGCCTTGTAGGCAGCGATCGGGTCGGCGGGCAGGCCGCGGGAATCACGCCACTCGGCCAGGACCGGGCGGACGTCGGTGTAGAAGGCATCATTGAAAATGCCGTTGGCGGCCAGGACATCCCCGGCACGCTGCGCTTCAGCCAAGGCTGCGGTGTCCACGAGCAGGGCCCGGGCAGTCATTTCCTGCACGTTCAGGACCGAGCGGATCTGGCCCGGAATCTTCTCTTCCAGGTTGTGGCACTGGTCCAGCATCAGGGCGACGCCGGAATCCTTCCCAAAGCCTCCACCGCGGATGACCTCGTGCATGATGCGGAACAGCTGGAACGGATCAGCCGCGCCCACAATGAGATCGTCGTCCGCGTAGAAGCGGGAGTTGAAGTCGAAGGAACCCAGCTTGCCCAGGCGCAGCAGCTGCATGACGATGAACTCGATGTTGGTTCCCGGGGCATGGTGGCCGGTGTCCAGGCAGACGAACGCCTTCTCGCCGAGGGCCAGGGTCTGGGCGTAGGAGGTGCCCCAGTCCGGAACATCGGTGTGGTAGAAAGCGGGCTCAAAGAACTTGTATTCCAAGACCAGCCGGTGCTCGTCGCCGAGGGCCGCGTAGATCTCCTGGAGGCTTTCCGCGAGACGGTCCTGCCGGCCGCGCATATCGTCCTGGCCGGGGTAGTTGGTGCCATCGGCCAACCAGATCTTCAGGTCCTTGGATCCGGTGGCGTTCATGATCTGGATGCACTCAAGGTGGTGGTCGATCGCGCGGCGGCGCACGGACTCGTTGGACGAAGTCAGGGAACCGAATTTGTACTCGTCATCCTGGAAAGTGTTGGAGTTGATGGTGCCCAGTCCAACACCCAAGCCCGCGGCGTACTCGCGCAGCTCCGAGTAGTCATCTACCTTGTCCCACGGAATGTGCAGGGCCACAGTGGGTGCCAGGCCGGTGAGCTCGTGGACCTTGGCGGCGTCGGCGATCTTTTCCTGGACGGTGCGCGGAGTTCCCGGGGTGCCGAAGACCTTGAACCGGGTGCCCGAATTTCCGTAGGCCCAGGATGGCACTTCAATGGCCAGTTCTCCCAAGCGGCCAAGTGCCGACTCTGTGGCGGCCGACTCTGTGGTGTTCATGCTTGTTCCTTCTGCTGGGTTGCGACGGTGCTGGCCTTGGCCAGCTGATCCTCAAGATTGAAAACTTCTTCGACGATTTCGAATCCCTGGTCCGGAGGCAGCTCGCTGTTCGCGAACAGGGAGGCCATCTCGGCCTGCCAGCGGGCGTTGACGTCCGTTACGGCCATGCGGGCTTGGACGGCTTGGTAGTCATCGCATTCCAGGTATCCGATCAATTGGCCATCGGAAGCCAGGAAGAGTGAGTAGTTGTTCCATCCGGCGTGCTTGAGGGCGTGCAGCATTTCCGGCCAAACGGCTGCATGCCGGCGCTTGTATTCGTCCATCAGCTCCGGCTGGACGGAAGATCGGAAACAGACCCTCATGTGCGGTTCTCCAGGTCACTCGTCTTTGAATCGTTTCATTTGTTACGATTCAAATTACCCTCGCAAGAACGGGGGTGTCAAGGCGTTTCCTGCAAATCGATGACAACCAGCGGAGATTGGAAAGCATGTCCCAAACAGCGAGCATCAAAGACGTTGCCACCCACGCCCAAGTAGCCGTGGGAACTGTTTCCAACGTGCTGAATTATCCGGACCGCGTATCGCAAAGGACCAAGGAGCGCGTCCTCAAATCCATCGCCGAACTCGGTTTCGTCCGCAACGACGCCGCCCGTCAACTGCGGGCAGGACAGAGCCGCACCATCGGGCTGATCGTGCTGGATGTGGGCAACCCGTTCTTCTCCTCCGTGGCCCGAGCGGCCGAGGACGCAGCCACAGCTCTGGGCAGCGTGGTGTTGGTAGGGGACAGCGGCCAGGATGCTTCCCGCGAAGCGCATTACATGGACCTGTTCCAGGAACAGCGGGTCCAGGGCCTGCTTATTTCGCCCGTTGGGGATGTTGGCGACCGGATCGATACGCTACGCGAACGTGGCGTGCCAACTGTCCTGGTGGACCAACTTGCTGACACCGACCGCTGCAGCTCAGTCTCCGTGGATGACGTGGAAGGCGGATATCTTGCCGCCCGGCACCTGCTGGACACGGGCCGCCGTCGTCTGGCTTTTGTCGGGAGCCCATCCATCCGTCAGGTAGCCAACCGGCTCACCGGTGCGCAGCGTGCTGTCGAAGAAGTAGCCGGGGCAACGATCGAGATCCTCGATTCCGCCGGGCAGACCGTCCTTGCCGGGCGCCAAGTGGGCAATGGTTTGGTGGAGCGGGCGCCAGCCGAAAGGCCGGAAGCCGTCTTCTGCTCCAACGATCTTCTGGCCTTGGGCGTCATGCAGTCGTTGACCATGTTGCGCACTGTGAAAATCCCTGAGGATATTGCCCTCATCGGGTACGACGACATCGACTTCGCGATTTCCGCCGTCGTGCCTTTGTCCTCCATCCGCCAGCCCACCGAGGCGCTTGGCCGCACGGCGATCGAGCTGCTTGCGGAGGAACAGGAGAGCGGCGGCACCAAGCATCGGGCGGTCGTGTTCACGCCCGAGCTCGTGGTCCGCCAAAGCACAGCCGGCGCCGACAGTTAGCGCGCGGCGCACCCAAGTAAGTCGCAGTAGTGCGCGTTTTGACCGTTGATAACGCGCACTACTGCGACTCAGTTGGGTAGTTACAGGGCGTAGATGGTCCAGGACGCGCTATGCGATGCGCCGGGTTCCAGACGGATCAGGTCCGTGGCGCTGTTGAAGGCGTCGGGCGGGCACGTCATGGGCTCCACCGCCAGGCCGAGCCGGTTGGGCAGCGGCATAGGCTTGTCTGCCGTATGGATCTGCAGCCACGAGCAGCTTTCGTCCCAGGACATCCCGACGCCGGTGCCCGCCGGGTCGCGCAGCGAAAGCCGCGCCAAGCCGCCGTCGAACGCTATTCCTGTGAACGCATGGTCGATCTCAGTGGTGCCAATGGCGCGCGGGGTCCGGAAATCGAAAGCGTGGCCCTCAACTCCCACAACACCAACGGGCAGCAGCCTGTCAGGGGTGACCTCAAGGAAGCTATCCGCAGCAAAATCGAGGACCCATTGATCCAACGGCAAGGAACCGGCCACAAGATAAGGGTGCGGGCACACTCCGTAGGGCGCTGGAGTGTCACCTGCGTTACGGGCAGTTAGCTGCGTGTGCAGCCCGGCGTCGTCCAGCACGTACTGGGCGTCAAGCTCCAGCACGAACGGATATCCCGGCGTGGGCCCAACGGTGCAGGTCAACGTGAGTGAACCGGCGTCGGACTCTTTCAGCACCCAATCCAGAGGGAAGGCGAGGCCGTGCAAGGATGTGCGCCGGTCCGGTTCGTTGACGGGCAGGTGATGCACCTTGCCATCGAAACGGTAGGTGCCATCCGCAATCCGGTTGGGCCACGGCGCCGCGATGATGCCCCGGTAATCGGGGATCGCTTCGCCGGCGGCAAAGGGAACCACGAGGTCGCGGCCCTGGAACTGCAAAGAACGCAGTGCCGCGGCCCGGGCTGTGATGACAGCCCGGTAGCCGCCGGACTGCAGCGTGAATTCGGTGCTCACAGGCCGCCGGCCAGCTTGTAGTAGGCCGCGTTCCAGTTCAGTTCCTTCTTGAACTGCTTGATGGTGGTGTCTTCGTCGATGGTCAGGAGTTCAGTCTTGGCGATTTCGGCAAAGTCCTCGAAAACGTCCAGGCCCACCTGCGTGGACAGCACGGTGTGGTGGGCGGCGCCGGCAGTCAGCCAGGCTGCGGCCGACGTAGCGAAATTGGGCTTGGGCTCCCAGAGCGCGCGGGCCACCGGGAGGTTGGGCAGGGGCTGGTCGAGATCGACGACGTCCACCACGTTGGCTACCAAGCGGAACCGATCGCGCATATCGGACAGTGCCACCACAATGCCGGGGCCGGCGTCCGTATCGAACACCATGCGGACGGGATCTTCCTTGCCGCCGATGCCCAGCGGGTGGATCTCCACACGCGGCTTCTTCGCGGTCAGGGACGGGCAAACCTCAAGCATGTGCGCGCCCAGGATCTTCTCCGAGCCGGGCTCAAGGTGGTACGTGTAGTCCTCCATGAGCGAGGCGCCGCCGGGCAGCCCCGCGCCCATGACCTTGGCAGCGCGGACCAGGATGGCAGTCTTCCAGTCGCCCTCGGCGCCAAAGCCGTAGCCGTCGGCCATGAGGCGCTGGACTGCCATGCCGGGAAGCTGGCGGAGTTCGCCCAGGTCCTCGAACGACGTCGTAAACGCGGCCGAGCCGTTCGCCTCCAGGAAGCTGCGGAGACCGAGTTCGATCCTCGCGCTGTACCGCAGCGACTCGTGGCGGGCGCCGCCCGCCTGCAGTTCCGGAACCACCTCGTAAAGGCGCTCATACTCCGCAACCAGGGCGTCGACGTCGGCCTCCGCGGCGCCGTGGACGGCGTCGGCGAGCTCGTTGACGGACCAGGTGTTGACCGAGACGCCGAAGCGGAGCTCGGCCTCAGTCTTGTCACCCTCCGTGACGGCAACGTTGCGCATGTTGTCGCCAAAGCGTGTCAGTTTCAGTGTGCGGACGGCGGCCCAACCGGCCGAAGCCCGCTGCCACGCGCCCACCTGGCGGGCGATCTCAGGGTTCGAGACGTGCCCGACGACGGTCTTCCGCGGCACACCGAGACGGGACTGGATGTACCCGAACTCGCGGTCGCCGTGGGCTGCCTGGTTCAGGTTCATGAAGTCGAAGTCGATGTCCGCCCAGGGGAGGTCCCGGTTGGCCTGCGTGTGCAGGTGCAGGAGCGGTTTGCGCAGGGCGTCCAGGCCCTGGATCCACATCTTGGCAGGGCTGAACGTGTGCATCCAGGCGCTCACGCCGATCACGGAGTCGTTCGAGTTTGCTTCCAGCGCAGTGCGACGGATGGCGTCGGAATCAGTGAGGACGGGCTTCCACACGAGTTTGACCGGTACGTCCGAGGAATCGTTGAGGGCGTTGGCAATCTCCTGCGATTGCGAGGCGACCTGCTTGAGGACATCTTCGCCGTAGAGGTGCTGGCTTCCGGTGAGGAACCAGACCTCGTACTGATCAAGGGACGTGTTGTTGGCGCTGGGCATTTTCATTGCTCCTGAAAGTGTGGTGGACGTCCGCTTTAGCGGCCGTAGACGTTTTGGTAGCGGTTGTAGAGCGAGTCGATCTTGGCCTGGTCAATGGGGAGGGGTTCGCCGAGTTGCCGGGAGACATGGACCGTCTTTGCCACTTCCTCGCACATCACGGCTGCTTTCACCGCGGACCTGGCATCCTTGCCGATGGTGAAGGGTCCGTGGTTCTGCATGAGCACTGCGGGGGAGTGGGAGTTCTTGAGGGTCTCCACGATTCCTTGTCCGATCGAATCGTCTCCGATCAGCGCGAACGGGCCCACCGGGATCGGGCCGCCGAATTCATCGCCCATCATGGTCAGCACGCAGGGGATCTCCTCGCCGCGGGCGGCCCAGGCCGTGGCATACGTGGAGTGGGTGTGCACCACGCCGCCGACCTCGGGCATGTGCCGGTAGACGTACGCATGCGCTGCAGTGTCAGAGGACGGCGAGAGGTCCGGGTTGCCCCAATCAACGGTTCCGCCGCTTCCGATATTTATGCCCCTGACGGGAGTCCCATACAGATCCGTGACCACCATTTGCTCGGGCGTCAGCTCGTCATAGGAGACACCGGAGGGTTTGATGACCATGAGGTCGTAGCCAGGGATCCGGCCGGAGACGTTGCCCGCCGTCCAGACAACCAGCTTGTAGCGGGTGAGCTCGGCGTGGAGGTCGCAGACTTCGCGCCGGACTCTCGCGATGGTTTCCAGGAGCGTGCTCATGCGTTGACCCCTTCTGTGATGGCGCTGTGGGCAGCGCGCTGAATTGCCTTCAGGCGGTGCATGACGCTGTTGGTGCCGCGGCCGAAGTAGTCGTGCAGGGTGCGGTATTCCTGGAAAAGTGCCTCGTAGGCCCTCACATTTTCAGGGATGGGCGTGTAGACCGCGCCCGGGGCAGCTGCCATGGATGCTGCCGCTTCGCGGATGTCCTTGTACTTCCCGGCCGCTACAGCGGCGTGGATTGCCGAGCCGAGTGCGGGTCCCTGCTCGGAGCCGATGGTGGAGAGCTGGAGGCCGGTGATGTCTGCGTAGACCTGCATCAGGAACTTGTTCTTCAGGAGTCCGCCAGCCACGATGAACTCCTTGACCGGTACTCCGGAATCACGGAATGCATCCACAATGGTCCGGGTGCCGAAGGCCGTGGCCTCCAGCAGCGCGCGGTAAGTGTCCTCTGGCTTCGTAGCAAGTGTCTGGCCCACTACGACGCCGGAGAGTTCGTGGTCCACCAGCACTGAGCGGTTGCCTGAGTGCCAGTCCAGGGCAATGAGGCCGTGCTCGCCGATTGCCTGCTTCTCTGCGAGTTCGGTGAGGTATTCGTGTATGCCCAGGCCTTTGGCGGCCGCGGCTTGGTGGTAGTGAGGGGGGACGCCGTTCTTGGTGAACCAGCCGAAGATGTCTCCAACTCCGGACTGTCCGGCTTCATAGCCCCACAATCCGTCCACGATGCCACCGTCCACAACGCCGCACATGCCAGGCACTTCACGCAGGACGTCACCGTTCATGACGTGGCAGGTGCTGGTGCCCATGATGGCCACAAGCTGCCCCGGCTCGACAGCATTGGCAGCGGGTGCGGTGACGTGGGCGTCCACGTTGCCCACGGCTACGGCAATTCCCGCGGGCAGGCCGGTCCAGGCCGCAGCCTCTTCCGTGAGGTACCCGGCGGCGTCGCCCAACCGGCCGATGGTGTGCTCAAGCTTTTCCGCCACGAAGCCCTTGAAGTCCGGGTTCAGCGCGCCGAGGAAATCCTCCGACGGGTAATTGCCGTCCTGGAAGATGCCCTTGTAGCCGGCAGTGCAAGCGTTGCGTACGTAGCTGCCGCACAACTGCCAGACGATCCAGTCGGCCGCCTCAACCCAGTGATCCATGGCGCCGTAAACTTCGGGATCTTCCTCAAGCAGCTGAAAGCCCTTGGCAAACTCCCATTCCGAGGAGATCAGGCCCCCATACCGGGGAAGCCATGACTCCCCGCGTTCCTCGGCGAGCTTGTTAATGCGGTCGGCCTGCGGCTGCGCAGCGTGGTGACGCCACAGCTTGACGTAAGCGTGGGGACGGTCCGCGAAGCGTTCCAGTTCGTTCAGCGGAGTGCCGTCCGCCGTCGTCGGGACCATGGTGCAGGCGGTGAAGTCTGTAGCGATACCCACCACGTTGGCCGGGTTGATCCCGGCATCGGCGACGGCGGCCGGTACCGCGTTGCGCAGGACGTCGCGGTAGTCATTGGGCACTTGGAGCGCCCAATCGGCGGGCAGCCGCTTGCCGGTTGTGGGCAGCCGGTCGGACACAACCGCGTGGGGGTATTCGAACACGCCGCTGCCGAGTTCGGCACCGTCCGAGACGCGCACGACGACGGCGCGGCCAGACAAGGTGCCGTAGTCCACGCCGATGACGAACTGTTCGTCGAACGGGAGATTTTCAGTGGTATTCATGGGGTCTCCATCCGGCTGGCCAAGGCCTCATTGCCGGGGGTCGGGGTGGAAGAAATGAAGAAGGTCTGATGCAATTGTTAGCGCTCACAACTTTGATGTCAAGAGAGGGCCGGAGAACTGCATGCTTCGGTTAGTTCGAGAGGGGCGCCGTGGTGGACCGGACAACGAGCCGGGGCTTCACGGTTACCGGAGTACCCGTAGTGCCGGTCTCCAGGCGATCAAGCAGCAAGCCGATGCAGCGTTGCCCAAGCTCCTCAAAGTCCTGGGCCACGGTGGTCAGCGGCGGGATGAAATAGGCGGCTTCAGGTTGGTCGTCGAAGCCCACAACACTGATATCCGCGGGGACGTGGACGCCCGCTTCATGGAACGCCCGGAGCACCCCGAGGGCCATTTGGTCGTTCGCGACGAACAGGGCCGTCATGGAACGCTCAGCGGCGATTTTCAGGCCCTCGAGGTAGCCGCATTCAGCGCTCCAGTCGCCTTCGATCAGGGCGGCTGGTTCCAGGCCGGCCTCCCGCAGGGCGTCCCGCCAACCCTCGGTGCGGGCAACCGCGTCAATCCAGTCAGCAGGCCCGGAAAGATGCCCGATGTGCTTGTGACCCAACCCGAGGAGGTGCTGGACGGCCAGGCGCGCTCCCTCGCGCTGGTCCACAGTGGCGCCGCTGAGGTGCTCGTCGCCGACAGAGCCCACTGCCACCAGCGGCACTTGAGCGGTGATGTCCTTGAGGACGTCAAAGGTCCCGGGGTGCGGCACTGTCACGACGATGCCGTCCACACCTTGGTCCATGAAGTGGGCCATGGCGTCCTTGATGGTTTCAGGCGTGACTTCCCGCAAGCCCGCGACGCTGACAAAATAGCCTGCGTCCCTGGCTGCCTGCTGCACTCCGAGAAGGGTGTGGGACGGGCCGTACTGCGCCAACTCGCTTCCCAGCACACCGATGGTCTGGGAGCGCCGGGTCACCAGGCTGCGTGCAGCGGTGTTGCGGCGGTACCCAAGTTCAGTGATTGCCTGCTCAACGCGCTCCCGGGTCTTTGAGCTCACGTTGGGGTGGTTGTTCAGAACACGGGACACAGTTTGGTGGGAAACGCCGGCAACGCGGGCGACGTCCTCCATGACAGGAGGCCTGTTTGCTGCGGATTGTTCAGTGCTCACCCTGTCACGATAGAGCACATACGCGGCGATCAGCCCAAGGCGGCCTTGGCGGCGTAATGGCGGTACCTCGTCAGGAACGCCGGCGTCCCGGAAGTCTTCGACGCAGCAACCTCGATTCCTTCAAGCGGCCAATCGGGCAGCTTTCCCGTGAGGACGCCGGCGGCTTGCCGTGCAGCACCGTTTGCCACGTATTCCCCTGGAGCGGGCACGAACACCGGCAATCTGAAGACTTCAGCCGCAACCTGCTGCACAGCCTCGGACTGGGCGCCGCCGCCCACCAGGATGATGCGGCTGGCCGCCACGCCCTGCGCCTGCAGGGCGGCGAGGCCATCGGCCAAGGAGCACAGGACACCTTCGACCGCGGCCCTGGCCAGATTCGCGGGGGTGTAGTTGGAAACCGTGAGCCCATGGAGGGAACCTGTGGCATCCGGAAGGTTGGGCGTCCGTTCGCCTTCAAAATACGGCACAAGCGTCAGGCCGCCTGCACCTTCAGCGGCGGACAGCGCCAGCTTGCCGAATTCCTGTAAGTCCACGCCAAGCAACGCAGCGGTGGCATCGAAGATCCGGGTGGCGTTGAGCGTACAGGCAAGAGGCAGGAAGTTCCCTGTGGCATCGGCGAACCCTGCCACCAGCCCGCTCGCATCCTGGGACGGGACCGCCGACACAGCGAACACGGTCCCTGATGTGCCGATCGAAATAACAACATCTCCCACTGCGGCGCTGACGCCCAGCCCTGCTGCAGCGTTATCGCCTGCACCGGGTCCGACCAGGGCACCGCCCGGCGTCTTGCCGGATGCTTCCAAAGGTCCGACGACAGCCGGCAGCACCGGGACATGGCCGAGGGTGCCTTTGAGGACTTCCGGGAAGTATTCGCCCGTTCTGGACGAGAAGTACCCCGTGCCGGAAGCATCGGAGCGATCTGTGCGGAGCAGCTCCAAAGAGGACGGTCCTGTGCCAGGCCCATGACCGGCCAAACGCCACGACAACCAGTCATGCGGAAGGCAAACGGCAGAAGTGCGCCGGGCATTTTCCGGTTCGTTCCGAGCCAGCCACCGAAGTTTGGTGGCCGTCAGGGATGCTACGGGCACCGTCCCCGTGCTGGCTGCCCAATACGAAGCTCCGGCCGCGGCATCGCCTTGGCCGGCTTCAAGGATCAACTCTTCGGCGTCCAGCGCGGACCGGGTGTCATTCCACAGCAGCGCCGGGCGAACCACGTTTCCTGATTCATCCAGGCAGACCATGCCGTGCTGCTGGCCCCCGACCGAGACAGCATCGACGTCGTCCAAGCCGCCTGCCTGGCTGATGGCTTCCTGGAGGGCGCTCCACCAGTGGTCTGGATGGACCTCGGTGCCCTCAGGATGTGACGCGCGCCCCTGCCGCACCAGGGCTCCTGTGTCTGAGTCCCTGATGACCACCTTGCAGGACTGGGTGGAGCTGTCGATCCCGGCTACGAGAGGCATGCGTTTGTTCCTTTGCGGACTGTTCTTTTGGGGGACCGTCGCCGGGACTGGCAGCCCGGAAAAACAAGGAACCTTGTGGCCCCGGCGACGGAATTGCGAATGGCTGGTCTTTAGCGCGCGCCCAGAAGGTGCTCGATGGCGAGCTGGTTGAGGCGGACGAACGCGAACGAGCGCTGGGCGGCCTTGTCGGCGTCGAACGTTTCGAAGGCGCCGACGTCAGCCAGGAGGTCGGCGGTGGTTTCGCCGGCGTTCAAGGTGGGCTCGCCGAGTTCGAACACGCCCGAGGTTTCCAGCGCTTCCTGAACCTCCGGATCTGCGCGGAAAGCAAGGGCGCGTTCCTTCAGGAGCAGGTACATGGACATGTTGGACTTGGCCGATTCCCATACGCCGTCGTAGCCGTCCGTGCGGGAGGGCTTGTAGTCGAAGTGGCGGGGGCCGTCGTACTTGGGCCCGCCGTTGGGGAAGCCATTCTCCAGGAGGTCCACCGTAAAGAAGGCGCTGGTGAGGTCGCCATGGCCGAAGACGAGGTCTTGGTCGTACTTGATCCCGCGCTGGCCGTTGAGGTCGATGTGGAAGAGCTTGCCGGCCCAGAGGGCTTGGGCAATACCGTGGGTGAAGTTCAGGCCCGCCATTTGCTCGTGGCCGGTCTCGGGGTTGAGGCCCACAATGTCGCCGTGTTCCAGCTGGGCGATGAACGCAAGACCGTGGCCAACAGTCGGCAGGAAGATATCGCCGCGGGGCTCGTTGGGCTTGGGTTCCAGGGCAATTCGAAGACCGTAGCCCTTCTCCTTGATGTAGCCGGCGGCGGTGTCGACGCCTTCCTTCATACGATCCAGCGCGGCGGAGAGATCCTTGGAGCCGTCGTATTCGCTGCCTTCGCGGCCGCCCCACATCACGAACGTCTCGGCGCCCAGTTCAGCGGCGAGGTCGATGTTGCGCAGGATCTTGCTCAGGGCAAAGCGTCGGACGGAGCGGTCGTTTGAGGTAAATCCGCCGTCCTTGAAGACGGGGTGGCTAAACAGGTTGGTGGTAACCATCGGAACCTTGAGGCCCGTTTCGGCCAATGCGCCCTTGAAGTTCTTCAGGATGAGGTCGCGCTCGGAGGCGCTGGCGTCAAAGGGGACGAGGTCGTTGTCGTGGAAAGTGATGCCGTAAGCGCCGAGTTCACTGAGCTTATGAACGGCTTCAATGGGGTCCAGGGCTGCCCGGGTTGCAACGCCGAAGGGATCGGCGCCCGTCCATCCCACGGTCCAAAGGCCAAACGTGAAACGGTCCTGGGGAGTTGGCTGCGGGGTCATTGTTGCTCCTTGCAAGGCGGCGGGGAGGCCATGGATAAAAAGCACTCCAATTAGTTTTCAATCTGAACTATATGGGGGATGATGGATCATGGTCAATGGAAGCCAGCAAAAATCTTTCAAGCCCTTGAGGAGGCTGCCCGAGTGAATGAGCAAGCTGCCCCGGGGCGCGTAGGTGACGTCCGCCGTCGTAATCTTTCGCTTGTCCTGGATTCGATCGCCCGCAACGGCGACGCCAAGCCCAGCCGCGCGCAAGTGGCGGCTGGAACAGGGCTGACCAAGGCGGCGGTATCGAGTTTGGTCGCTGATCTCGTGGAGTCAGGCCTCGTCTCCGAGGTGGGCCTGTATCGCGATGGGGAGCGGGGGCGGCCAGGCCAGGGCCTTGAGCTCAGCGCCCGCCGAGGCGTTGTCGGAATGGAAATCAACGTCGACTATCTGGCCGTGGGCTTGGTGGACCTCGGCGGGAACCTGCGTTTCAGTTCCACTGTGGAGTCCCGCAACCGCGGGCTCAAGCCGGATGCCGTCATGGACGAACTGGGCGTGCTGGCCGGTCAGGCGAAAGCCTCAGCCGCCTCTGCCGGCATCACGATCCTCGGTGGTGGTCTTGCGGTTCCCGGCCTGGTTGATGAGCAACACGACATCGTCCTGTCCGCCCCAAACCTCCATTGGGAGCACGAGCAATTGAATCCGCGGGCGTTGCTGGAGGACGCGCCGCTCGGTGTCAGGCTGTCCAACGAGGCAAACAGTGCTGCGCTTGGTGAGCTTTGGTACGGCGAAGGCCCCTCGGACTTCCTCTACGTTTCCGGCGAAGTGGGCGTTGGCGGTGGGGTCATCATCGGTTCTGAGCTCTACACGGGACCTGGCGGTTCCGCCGGAGAACTGGGCCACATCGTGGTGCATCCCGAGGGGCCTTCATGTTCCTGTGGAGGGGCCGGCTGCTTGGAAACATTCGCCGGCCAGGAAGCCATTTTCGAAGCTGCCCGCATCCCGGAGGGGTCTCTTGGCAGGCGAACCGAACTTCTGCTCGCCGCCTTGGCCGCCGATGAGCCGCATGCCAAGCGTGCAGTTCGGGACGCTGGACGGTACCTGGGCATCGCGCTTGCCTCTTCTGCGCGTCTGATGGACGTCGAAGCCGTGGTGCTCGGGGGGCACTTTGCCGTCCTCGCCGATTGGTTGAAACCGGCAGTGCTGTCGAGTTTGGAAAGATACGCACCGGGGCTGCTGAAGCCGGAAAGCCTCACAGTTTCGCGTTTGGAGCACAGTGGGACGCTGCTGGGCGCGGCGGGTCAAGTGATCCGCGCTGTCATTGAATCGCCGTCCGAATTCCTGCTGGGCAAACCCGCGTAGGGCACCTTTCCATGGGGCGGTTTCCGGGATCCGCAGGATCTCTGCGCCTGGTTCTTCCATGCAATTCATCAGCATGCTTACTATTAAGTGGTCAGTTTGTTCGCGCATGCTCAACCCACGAACAGGTGTCCCATGAGTACTCAAAATTCAGCACACACCAGCACGGCGAAGGCGGGCAGTGCTCCCGCCCCTGAAGACGAGCGCAAGCCGGATAGTCTCAACGACCTGGTGAAGCCCACGTGGATGTATATAGCCAAGAGGACGCTGCGGGAGTTCAACAAGGATCAGTGTCCCGACGCCGCTGCGGGCCTCACCTACTATGCAGTGCTTTCCCTTTTCCCAGCGCTTTTGGCGTTGGTTTCCCTCATCGGGATCTTTGGCGACGCCGGGAAAACCACCACGGCGTTGCTGGATATCGTGCAGCAGTTCGCTCCAGGGCCCGGTGTTGACGCCATGCGGCAGCCCATTGAGGAATTGACTCGCTCCAACGCGGCGGGCTTCGCGCTGGCCCTGGGCATCCTGGTGGCGTTGTGGTCGGCCTCCGGGTACACCACGGCCTTCAGCAGGGCGATGAACCGCGTGTACGAAGTGGATGAAGGCCGCGGCTTCATCAAACTGCGCGGGACGATGCTCGCCGTGACCGTCGTCGCGCTTGTGGGCGCGGCACTTGCCGCCGCGATGCTCGTCCTGAGCGGACCAGTGGCGGAGGCTATAGGTAAGGCAATCGGAATGTCGGACACGATCCTCACGGTGTGGAATATCGCCAAGTGGCCTGTCCTGATCGTGCTGGTGGTCATCGTCATTGCGGTGCTTTACTACTACACCCCCAACGTCAAGCAGCCCAAGTTCCGTTGGATGAGCCCGGGATCCCTCATTGCCCTGGTTATTTTTGCCCTGGCATCGCTCGGTTTTGGCTTCTACGTTGCGAATTTCAGCAATTACAACAAGACCTACGGAACGCTGGCAGGCGTCATCATCATGCTGCTCTGGCTGTGGATCCTGAACATGTCGCTGCTTTTCGGCGCGGAATTTGACGCCGAAATGGAACGCGGGCGGCAATTGCAGGGAGGTATTGAAGCTGAAGAAAGCATCCAACTCCCGCCGAAGGATACCAAGCGCAGCGATAAGCAGCAGAAGCAGGAAGACGAAGTTATCCGCCGCGGGCAGGAACTTCGTGAGAACTACGAAGACGAAACACGCTCCAACGAAGCCCGGGAACGAAACGCAGATGCCAAAGACAAGAAGTGAAGCGCAGCGCGTCAACGGGTCCGGCACCACGCGCAGGAAGCTTAAGGCTGTTCGCGACGGCGACAGTGTGGAAATCCATGGTGAGATTTTCCGTGTCAGCTCCGTCCAGCCCGAAGAGGGAACCCGGAATATCCGGGTGGAGTTACAAGCCAACGACGGCGGCACTCTCACCTTGATCGGTGTTCCGCGCGCGCAGGTCCACGTGCCCGCCAATCTTTAGCCGGGCTGGGGCTCCGCGCGGATTACGCCCCTGCAGGGAAGCCCTGGTCGGCGTCGTCCCACCAGCCCTCCCAGGCGCTGGACGACAGGCGCTCCGAGGCGAAGGCGGCAGCAGGCGAGTTATCTTCAGGGGAATCGCCTGAGGAGTCGCTGTGGCTGCTGCTGGCGTCCAGGAAAAAGTTGAGAGTCTTCAAGAGCATCATGGTGGTGTCCTTTCAGTGGTTTCTTGGACCTCTTTGTCCAGGTGAAACCAGCGTAGGCGGCCATTGTTTCCTCTCATCGACGCAATGTTTCAGCTATGTACCACTTATCTAACATGGGCATTCCGTGCCTCCCCGCTGAAACAAAACGGTATGCAAAAGCGAGCCCCTGCCGTGACCGGGCAGGGGCTCGCTTGCTTTGGGGGCGGTCCTCCCGCGGAGCTTAGGGCATCCGCGGGAGGACCACGTTCTTGGGGTTGTTGGGGTTTTGGGGTTCTTAGGCGTACGGGAGGACAAGCTCCGCGTAGCGCTGCTTCATGGTTTCCAGGACGGTGTCGCCATCGGCGTCCCAGATCTCCTGGTTGAAGATCTCAACCTCGATGTCGCCCGTGTATCCGGCGTCGCGGACCCAGGTGCCGATCGTCGCGAAGTCAATGACGCCGTCGCCCATCATGCCGCGGGATAGCAGCGCGTCTGAAGCGATCGGCAGGTTGAAATCACATACCTGGTAGGAGGCAATGCGGTCTTCGCGCCCGGCGCGTTCGATCTGCGCCTTCAGTTCCGGATCCCACCAGACGTGGAACGTATCGACGGCGACGCCCACAGCCTTCGCGTCGTATGGCGCGGCGAGATCCAGGGCCTGGCCAAGGGTGGAGATGAGCGCGCGGTCGGCGGCATACATCGGATGCAGGGGTTCCAGCACCAGCCGTACGCCGTTCTCCGAAGCGAACGGGACCAATTCTTCGAGGCGGTCGGCAACGCGCTGGCGGGCAGCCACCACGTCCTTCTCGCCTGGAGCAAGCCCGCCAACCACCAGGAACAGCTCCTGGGTGTCCAGCGCGACTGCTTCGCGGACGGCTTCGAAATTGTCCGCCAGCGCCGCAGCCTGACCTTCAGCATCAGCCGCCGTGAGGAATCCTCCCCGGCACAGGGACGAAACCCGGAGCCCGGCGTCCTTGATGAGCTTGGCGGCCTTGTCCAGGCCGGCTTCCGCTACGCGATCACGCCATGGGCCGATTGCCGGAATGCCGGCGCGTGCACAACCGTCAACGGCTTCGGCAAGGGTCCACTTTTTTGTAGTCGCGCTGTTCAGCGAGAGTCTGGAAAAATTGCTCATGCGCCCACTCCGTTGATCCTGAGGTAATCGGACATCCGGAATGCTGCCAATGACGGGTCCTTCAACAAGCCAGCCTGATCGGCAAGTTCGAAGGTCTTGGCCAGGTGCAGCACAGATCGTCCCGAGTGCAGTCCTCCAACCATCTGGAACCCGGGCTGCTTGCCGTTGAGCCAGGACATGAACGCGATGCCCGTCTTGTAGTAGAACGTCGGTGCGCTGAAGATGTGCTTTCCGAGCTCACGCGTAGAGTCCAGGATGGCCCGACCCTCTGCACCTTGGCCGGCGTCGTACTTCTGCAAGGCAACCGAAGCGGCGGGGTAGATGGCAGCGAAGATGCCCAGCAAGGCATCGGAGTGGTGCCTCTGGTCGCCGTCGATCAGCTCCGGATAGTTGAAATCGTCGCCTGTGTAGAGGCGGACTCCTTCCGGAAGGTTGGCGCGGAGGGCGACCTCATGGGAAGCGTCCAGAAGCGAGACTTTCACGCCATCCACCTTGTCCGCGTGCTCGCGGATCAGGCTGAGGAACGTCTCAGTGGCCACGGAAACATCATCCGAGCCCCAGTATCCGGCCAGCGCGGGATCGAACATGGTGCCCAGCCAGTGCAGGATGACCGGTTGGTCAACTTCCTGCAGGAGCGTCGAGTAGACGTGCAGGTAGTCGTCGGCGCCGCTGGCCACCTTGGCCAATGCACGGGAGGCCATGAGGATGACCTTGGGGCCTGCTTCGCTGACTACGGCGATCTGCTCGCGGTAGGCATCGATGACGGCCTGGATGCCGGCCGCGCCTTCAGGGAGTGCACTGATATCCAACTGGTCCGTACCTGCGCCGCAGGAGACAAGGTCCCGGACGGACTTGCCGGCCGTTGCTGCGTTGCCCGCTGCCACCACGGAAGCGGCCTCGGCGCCGGTGCGCTTGATGAGCTGCTGGGTAGCTGCCCAGTCCAGGCCCATGCCGCGCTGCGCGGTATCCATGGCATCAGCCACCCCAAGTCCGTAGGACCAAAGCTCATGGCGGTATGCCAGCGTGGCATCCCAATCAAGCTGCGCCGGAGCGCCGGGGGTGTTGTCAGCAGCGACCTCAGGGATGACGTGGGCTGCGGCGTACGCGCGGCGGGCCGTCAGCGGGGCGCTCGGCTTGACCCACGCAGTGGCGGGCTGGAGACGGTACTCGCGGGTGCCGCCGTCGTTCGTGGGAAGAATGAGTGACGTCATTAGAGGGTGATCTCCGGGATGTCGATGGTGCGGCGCTCCGCCGAGGACTGGAGGCCGAGCTCGGCAAGCTGTACACCGCGTGCTGCGGAGAGCAGGCCGAAGCGGTGCTCACGGCCGGCCACCACGTCGCGCAGGAATTCTTCCCACTGCAGCTTGAAGCCGTTGTCCAGTTCAGCGTTGGCCGGAACTTCCTGCCACTGGCTGCGGAAGGATTCGGTGACGGGCAGGTCCGGGTTCCAGACCGGCTTGGGTGTGTGGGCGCGCTGCTGCGCAACGCACTTGTTCAAACCGGCGACGGCGGAACCGTGCGTGCCGTCGATCTGGAACTCGACCAGTTCGTCGCGGTAGACGCGGACGGCCCAGGAGGAGTTGATCTGCCCGATGACCTCGTCGCCGGCCGGGGTTTCGAGTTCGAAGATGCCGTAGGAAGCATCGTCAGCCGTGGCCTTGTATTCCTTACCGGCCTCATCCCAACGCGCGGGGATGTGGGTGGCGGTCTTGGCGTTGACGCTCTTGACCTTGCCGATGATGCCTTCGAGCACGTAGTTCCAGTGGCAGAACATGTCCGTGGTCATTCCGCCGCCGTCTTCCTTGCGGTAATTCCAGGACGGGCGCTGGGCTGCCTGGACGTCACCTTCGAAGACCCAGTAGCCGAATTCGCCGCGGATGGAGAGGATGCGGCCGAAGAATCCCTCGTCCACGAGGCGGCGGAGCTTGACCAGGCCGGGGAGGTACAGCTTGTCGTGCACGACGCCAGCGGTGACGCCGGACTCCTTGCCGATTTGCGCCAGCTCGATTGCTTCCTCGAGGGTCTCAGCCGTGGGCTTCTCGGTAAAGATGTGCTTGCCGGCGCGCATGGCCTTCTTCAAGGTGGCGGCGCGAAGGCTGGTCATTGAGGCGTCAAAGACGATGTCCACCGTGGGGTCGGCGATGACGGCGTCCAGGTCCGTGGACCATTCGGAGACCTTGTGGAGTTCGGCGAGCTCACGGATCTTGGCTTCGTTGCGGCCAACCAGGATCGGCTCCACCTGAACCTTGCTGCCGTCTTCGAGCGTGAAGCCACCGGCGTCGCGGATGGGGAGGATGGATCGCAGCAAGTGCTGGCGGTAACCCATACGGCCGGTGATGCCGTTCATGGCGATGCGGATCGTCTTTGTTTCGTAGCCCATGTTTTCTCCAGGTCCTTGTGTGCCGGCCGCTGTGCGTTGCCGGTGTTTGCAATTCGAGAAGTTGGGAAAGCGCATTCCCGTTGCATCGATCATGCACTATGCCCAGCCGGATTGGCAAGCGCTTTCCCAAAAATGGGTGAAGACTGCCATAATTTCTTTAGCGCCAGTCTCGAAGGCTTGCAGAAAAGGAGGGCCTCGTGGCCGCCAGCACATTGAGTGAAGTTGCCCGTTTGGCAGGGGTCTCCCTTGCCACGGCGTCCCGTGTCCTCAACGGTTCCACCCGTAAGCCCGCAGAGGATATCGCGGAGCGCGTCCGTGAGGCCGCGGAAAAGCTCGGCTACGTCCCCAATGCCCAGGCCCAGGCGCTCGCAAAGTCCAGCTCGGGACTCATCGGACTGATTGTCCACGACATCGCCGACCCCTACTTTTCGGCCATTGCCCGCGGCGTCCAGGAGGCGGCCCGCCAACAGAACCGCATGGTCCTGTTGGCCAGCACCTCCGGCGCTCCTTCGGATGAACGGGAAGCTGTGGCAGCCTTCGCGGCCCGTCGCGCAGATTCAATCGTCATCGCCGGTTCCCGCTCGGCACGGCCCGAGGATGAGCAAGGCAATCTGGAGCTCGCTGCCGAGTTGGATCGCTATTGCCGTAATGGCGGGCATGTCGGCGTAGTAGGTCACCCGATCGTGGGCTCCACTACCAACGAGGGCTACCATGTGGTCGAGGTGCCCAACGAGGACCTCGCCGCGGAGCTCGCTGACCAGTTGGCTGCCGTGCATGAGGGCGCCTTCGTCGTTGTTGGCGGCCCTGAAGGGCTCCTTACCTCCGATGACCGGATCCGCGGCTTCCAGCGCGGACTCGCCGACACCGGCCGGCACCCCGCCGAGGTTATCCGTACAGGCTTCAACCGCGCTGGAGGGTACGACGCCGGGCTGGCGCTGGCCGAACGAATCAAGGCCTCCGGCGAACGCCTCTGCGTCTTCGCGGTGAACGACGTCATGGCCATCGGCGTGACAGCCGCATTGCGGTCACAGGGCGTGTGGATTCCCCGTGACGCAAACATCGCTGGTTTTGACGACATTGAAACACTGCGGGACTTCCGTCCCGCCCTGTCCACGGTCTACCTGCCGCTTGAAGAGATTGGAAGGCTTGCGGCCGGCGACCCGGATGGCGGCTCTGTGGTTGGCTCCGTCAAACTCCGCCGAAGCACCGAGCTTCCGGTGGAGAGCCGAACAGCCTAGTTGCTTGCAGTTTTCGTGAGCGTCGCGGGCCCCTTGGCCGGCCCGGCCCGGGCGCAAGCGTGTATCTGGTTTTCTCGGGGTCGCGCTGGGATTACACATTTGTAGCGTTACCGCTAGGTTTGTGTAATGGCACTGAGTATCCCCGAACTGGCGAAGCGACTTAACGTCAACGAGAGCCGAGCGCGGCAGCTCGTCCAGTCCGGACGTATTCGTGGCCAACGGGTTGGCGGACGGTGGATCGTTGACGAAGCTGACGCCGTCCAGTACCGGCCTGGTAAGCCTGCTGGCCGGCCGCTCTCAGAACGCAGTGCTTGGCAACTCATGTCCTGCTTCTGGGAAGACAGCCCGGGGCGCTCTCTCCTCGCTTACTTCGAACCCTCGCCGGTCGAGAAACATCGCCTGAAACAGCGGATCAACCGACTGGAGGAGTCCCCGGACTTACTCAAGCTTCTGGCGGCATGGTTGGCCAATCGTGCCGAAAAATTCGAGTTCTCTTCCAGCCCGGATGACATCGCCGAGCTTCGGGAGGACAAACGAATCCACCTCTCCGGAGTCTCTCACCCGCGCTCTCGACTGCTGGCCAACTCAGAGGTTGAAGCCTACGTGCGACGCGACGAACTCAAGGACGTCGTCAGGGATTGGTTCCTGGTTGAGTCAATCCCTCGCAAGAGGCCGAATGTAATCCTCCGCGCCGCCGAGCAAGTCCCCGACGAACTTCCCCCACTAGTGGTGGCGGCGGACTTGGCCGAACGGCCCGGTGTCCGTGAGCAACAAGCCGCACGCGAAATCCTCAGGAGCGTCCATGCCCATTGAACTTCCCGCAATGCTCACCGAACAGCAGGAAGCGTGGCAGGCTGTTGCGGAACGGGACCATCTGGCAAACATGCTTGGTCGCCTTTCCAATGAACCGGAGCTCATGGAGCAAGTGTCGGAAGGTGCCGAGGGCGTGGAACGTCTGCGAATCTCGCTGAACTAGGTGTCGACCGGACGGCGGGATTAGCCGGTCAGCGATTACGCTCCCTAACAGCATTTGAATCGAAGTGGCGCTAGTCTTCCCCGAGCGTAATAGTGTGCAGGAAAGCGGCGTCGTTGAGCACGTTGTCCGGAAGGTCATCCTCAACGAACTCCAACATGATGTCCATATCCTTGCCGTTGCCGCGAAGGACATCGGAGACGGTCTGCCACAGGAGCTTGCGCGACCTCAGCGGATGGCGTTCAGCCTCAGGTCCCCAGGAAAAGCAGTGGACGCCCACCAAATGGGGGAGGACTTCGTGCAGCGACTCCAGCGCCTGCTGGTCGGAAAGCCCGACGGCGGGCTGCCAGTAAGTGCCGACGTTGGCGTGGTTCACACGCCGCAGGAGCTCAAGTGTTGTTTCGGGGGAGTCCGTGAGTGTGTTGCCGTGGTACTCGAAGGCGATTGCGGTCCCTTGGGCCGCGGCCAGATCGGCGATGCGTTGCGTGTCCTTAACCACTGCGTCCCAGTGCTCCTGGCTGGCGTCGGCTGAACCAAGCTCCCCGGCCCAGACCCGGATCCGACGCGCGCCGAGCGCGGCCGCGAGGCTGAGGACGGGCTCGAAATCGCCGAAAGCTCCGGATCGGTAATAGGAACCGAGCGACATGACGCTGAGGCCTGCGGCCTCGGTGGCCTCCTTGGCATGGGCGGCGGATGCGGCGTCACTGACATGGACATCAGTGCCCCACTCGATGCCTGCCAAGCCCGCGTCGGCAGAAATGCGCACGACCTCGTCAATCCCCAACTCCCGCAGGGTGACGGAACAAATGCCGGGCGTGAGGTCCGCCAACGTCGTGAGATCGATCATTTGTTCAGGATAACTGGAATGCGCTTACCCAGTAAGGTTGTATCGCCTGTCGAACACATCGCTTCAGGCTTCAGATGAAATCGACGACGGGCGTGAGGTGTTGCGCTTCCGGACCTCACGCAACACGATCTGCTCCGGGCAGACGGTCGAGAGGAAGTCGCCGACTGAGAGGGCGAGCCGCTCGCCGACGAGTGAGTACAGGATGCGGTTGGCGTCCCGCCGTTCCGCGATCAAGCCTGCCTGGCGGAGCACGCTCAGGTGGCGGGAAATAGTTGGGCCTGTGGCGCTGAATCTCGCAGCGATCTCGCCCGCAGCCAACTCGCCGTCCTTGAGGTCCTGAAGAATCTGCCGCCTCGTAGGATGCGCGAGTGCGGCGAAGATGTCGGATGCCGTATCTGCCATGTTTGCAATATAGCACGATTGCTATATACAGTTTAGCTTCATTGCTAATAAGCGAAGGAGCAACGTTATGCGTGTAGCTATTACCGGTGGTACCGGGTTTGTTGGCCGTCACTTGGCAGCACGTCTAGGCAGCGAGAACACAGTGGTGATCTCTCGGCGGACAGGAGTGCAGATCGACAATGCGGATGCCCTGACGGCGGCATTCTCCGGGTGTGAGATCGTGGTGCACTGTGCCGGTATCAATCGAGAGATCGGAGACCAGACCTTCGATCGCGTACACGTCGACGGTACCCGGGCTGTGATTGAGGCCGCCCGACGAACGGGTGTGAAGCGGATAGTTATGCTGAGCTTCCTCAGGGCCCGGCCTGACTGTGGATCGCCCTACCACGAGACGAAGTGGGCCGCCGAGGAACTCGTCCGGCGGTCCGGGATCGACCACACCATCCTTAAGGCGGGCATGATCTACGGCCCTGGTGATCACATGGTGGACCACGTGACTCGGGCCGTGCGCACGTGGCCGGTTTTCGCCACTGTCGGCTATCGTGAGCGGACAGTCCGCCCGATACCCGTCGAGGAAGCCGTCAACGTATTGATTGCTGCCCTTGAGGGGCGGATTCCAAGCCCGACGGTCGCCGTTGTTGGAGCCGAAGAGCTGGAACTTGGCGCGGCTGTTCGTCGGATTGCACGAGTCGCAGGCAGGCGCCCTGTCTACTTCCCCGTCCCGGTGTGGGCCATCCGCCTACTTGCGCAGCTCACGGAGTGGACGATGGTGGTCCCGCTTGTTGCAAAAGCACAAGCACAGATGCTCGCAGAGGGTGTCAGTGAACCCTCCCCGTTCGCGCCGGAGCTGCCGGAGGAAATTCGCCCAGTTCTGAGGTTCGATGTCGATCGGATCCATGCGGCGCTGCCTGACGGTCGATTCGGTGTGAGTGATCTACGAATCGCACAATGGTGGGCCGGGCAACGCCGCAACCAGGCGGGCCGGCCCAGCCGTTAGTTCGACTTGCTCAGCGCCCGGCCCATGATCGCCTGCGTCAGCGCATCAATGACTTCGGCGTTGGCCAGGGGATTGCGGATCAGCGTGAAGTCGACGTCTCCCACGGGCGGGAGGTCAAAGCGCTGGGTGATGACTTTGAGGTCTTCGGGAACCAGGGACGCTGGCATCACGGCCACGCCAATGCCCGCCCGGACAGCGGCCAGTACGCCGCTGATCTGCTTGGTGCTGCACGTGATGCGCCACGTGCGGCCGGCGGCTTCCAGGGCGTCGATGGCCAACTTCCGGCTCAGGCTTGGCGCAGGGTATGCGATCAGCGGCACGGGCGCTCCCGGCTCCAGGACGGTTTGCTCAACGCCAACCCACGCGAAGTTGTCATGCCGGACCACGGTGCCTTCCTTGGCGCCAGCCACCCACTTCACGAACACGAGGTCCAGCTGGCCGGCGTTGAGGCGTTTGTAGAGTTGATCGCTTTGGCTGACGGTCAGTTCCAGGTTGATCTGCGGATACAGTTGCCGGAACTCGCGCAGGATCCGCGGGAGTCCTGTGATGGCGAGGTCGTCCGCCGTGCCAAACCGAAGGCGTCCCCGCATTGCGGAACCGGAAAAGTATCGTGCTGCGGAGTCGTGGGCTGCAAGGATGCTTCGGGCAAAACCAGCCATGGCGTCACCGTTGTCCGTGAGCCGGACTTCCCGGGTGTCACGGGCCACCAGGACCCGCTTGGCGGCGGCTTCGAGCTTGCGGACGTGCTGGCTCACTGTTGGCTGGGCCAACCCCAACCGCTCGGCCGCCTTGGTGAAACTCAGCGTCTCTGCGACGGCCAGGAAGGAGCGGAGCTGGACAGGTTCAAACACGGAACTCCTCGGGAGGGTGGAAAAACTGCGAAAGCGCGGGAGCGTCATTGCAATCCGCAATGCTAGTTATAGGCGTAATACGCTTCCATAATTGCTGCTGGCAACCATAGCGTTAAAGGCATCCCACCGAAACTCTCGATCCGAGGACTACCTTTGGCACCCCCACCGCCTTCAGCGGCAAACGTCAGCCAGCCCGTCATCGATTCCCTGTCCGCGCCGCAGACGCCGGACACCGTCACCCAGCCACTCGCCGTCGTAAGCGAAAAGCTGCCCTGGCGGCACACCTTCATCTCCTTGAAAGTACCCAACTTCAGGATCTTCGCAATTGGCCACTTCATCGCCGTGATTGCGATCTGGATGCAGCGCATTGCCCAGGACTGGATGGTGCTCCAGCTCTCTGGTTCCGTCACCGCGGTCGGAATTACCGTGGCGCTGCAATTCATGCCGTCGTTGTTCCTTGGCCCGTGGGGCGGCATGATGGCAGACCGCTTCGCCAAGCGAAAGATTCTCATCATCTGCCAGTCCGCGGCAGCCGTTCTGGCTGCGACGTTGGCGGCGCTTTCCCTCAGCCAGCGCGTAGAAGTCTGGCACGTCTACGCGATCGCCTTGGTCCTGGGCTTTGTGACCGTCCTGGACCAGCCGGCGCGGCAGGTATTCGTCAACGAACTCGTCGGTCCCAAGTACCTGCGCAACGCCATCAGCGTGAACTCAACAACCTTCCAGCTCGGTGGCCTGATCGGCCCGGCACTCGCGGGATGGCTGCTCACCGCCGTGGGCGCTGGTTGGGCATTCGCGGCCAATGCAGTCGCATGCTGCTCCACCGTGGCCATGCTCTTGATCCTCCGCAAAGACCAACTGCATCTTAGCCGGCCGACGCCCCGCAAGAAGGGCATGCTGCGCGAAGGCCTCCAGTACGCGCTCAGCAAACCCACTATCTACTGGCCGTGGTTGATGGCCGGGTTCGTGGCTGTTTTCGCAATGAGCCTCCCGGTCCTGCTGGCCGCCTTCGCGGACCACGTGTACGACGCCGGGGCCGGAGGCTACGGCCTGCTGAACGCGATGGTTGCGCTCGGTGCACTGATAGGCGCGGTCACGTCCACGCGGCGCCGCCAGCTCCGGTTGCGGTCGGTGGTGCTCTCGGCGGGCTTGTACGGCTTGATGCTCTGCCTATCGTCCGTGATGCCGTCCATGGTCTGGTTCAGCGTCTCGATGGTCCTGGCTGGATTCTGGTGCCTCATGTTCCTCACGGCGGCAAACCAGATGGTGCAGACCAGTTCCAACATGAGCATTCGAGGCCGGGTGATGAGCCTGTACTTAGTGGTGCTCATCGGCGGCCAGGCAATTGGCGGCCCCGTCATGGGGTGGCTGGCCGAGCACCTGGGGCCGCACCTGGCCATCCTTGTGGCTGGCGGTGTGCCGGCAGCGGCGGCGGCTGTTGTCGCCGTCGTGCTTGCCCGGAAGGCTTCCCTGCACATCAAAGTGGACCTGCGTGACCGGCGTCGAGTGCTCCGGATCGTGGACCGGACACAGACTGCATAGCGGTAAAAACCGAAACCAAACAGAAAGGCAGTGCCTGCGGGGAGCCGCAGGCACTGCCTTCTTGCTGTGGAGCCTTTAGCTTACGGACGCTTCCGCCGCAGCCGGCAAGTGTGGGTACTCCGCGGAGCGTCCCTGGAACTCGAGCACATCCGTGTTGCGGATCACGCCGTCGCGAATCTCGATCGCACGGGAGATCGTCTCATTGGTGTCCCACGCCTCCGGACCTGCGGCCACAGTCTCCAGGAATGGCAACAAAGCCTCGCTGATCTCCCAGCTGGCCGAGTTCCACAGGTAAGAAGGACTGTGATCAACGGCGTAGTAGTTCACGTGCCCGCCCACCCGGAACATGGGTTCATCGAACGTTGTGGACCTTGCCCAGCTGAATCCCATCCCGGGATCGCAGGACACATCCACGATCAGGCTGTCCGGCCGGAAATCGGCCAGGTCCTCTGTCCGCAGATACGTCAGCGGGGAATTCGGATCCTGCAAGGTGCAGTTGACCACAATGTCCGCGGCAGCAAGGAACGGGGCCAACGGCTTGCGACCACCGTCTGTGATGACTTCGCTCAGGAAGGGTGCATTGTTGTCGTGGTCGAACTGCACGATCCTCACTGAGTGGATCGGAGATCCCACCGCGGCGACACCCCTGTTCGTCAGGACCTGGACATCATGGACGCCGTGCGCATTCAACGCTGTCACGGCTCCGCGGGCAGTGGCGCCAAAACCGATGACCACTGCTGTCAGGCGACGACCGTAATCACCCGTTGAGCCGGTCAAAGCCAGGGCATGCAGCACGGAGCAGTATCCGGCAAGCTCGTTGTTTTTGTGGAAGACGTGAAGTCCGAAGCCGCCGTCGGCAGCCCAGTGGTTCATGGCTTCGAAAGCGATGAGAGTTAGCTTCTTATCTATCGCGAGTTGGGTGATGGCCTCGTCCTGGACGCAGTGCGGCCAACCCCAAAGGGTCTGCCCGTCCCGAAGTTCCGCAAGATCCTCGACCTGCGGCTTGGGCAGCAGAATGACGTCGTTCCCGGCGATGAGCTCCTGCCGGGTCCCCAGCCCACCCACAAGCCCGGCGAGTGTGCTGTCCGGAACACCAAAGCGTTCGCCGTAACCATGTTCAAGGTGGAGCCGTTGGCGCAGTTCCGGAGCAATGCGCTCAAGATGTTGAGGGTGGATCGGTAGCCGTTGCTCGTTGGGCTTCAGCGAAGAACCCAGGACGCCAATGCTTAGCGGACCTTGCGCCCCAATCACTTTTTATGGCCGGTTGCGGGTTTCGCGGCCGCAGTGTCGGGCGTCTCGGCGGCCCGTTTGTCAGCGCGCTTTTCCTTGATTGATTTACTGGATTTCTTCGATGCAGCTTGGCGCGGTGATTTGTCGCCCATGATGGCTCCCTAGAGCGGAGCCGAAATGGCTCCTGACTCCTGACGATACACCCCGCGCCTGAGCAGCTTGGTATCGGGCTGACTCACTGTGCAGGCTCGACGGCGGGCCGGCCATGCGTTACGCGGTGGCTGACGCGATCCGCGGTGTCGTCAACCCGAACGAAGTGCTCCACAGGCTCCATGTAGAACCGGGCACTGTTGATGACGCCCTCTTCCACGCCGAAAATGATGACGCCGGTGAGCTCATGCGGCGTGCCATCCCGCCACGAGCCCTGCATGTGCAGCTCGGTCCAAGCTTGGTTGCCGGACACGCTATGGGAGACCATGCGAACTCTGATGTTCGGCACTCCTGTGAAGAGCTGCTCCCAGTTGATGCGGATAGCGTCCCTGCCCGTGAAGCCCCTGGTGGGGTGGGCAGGCGTCTCATTGACGTAGCCAGGCGCGAAGCATTCGGCCAAGGCTTCCAGATCATGCTTGTTCGTGGCTTCCAGCAGGCGGTGGATGACGGCGAGTGGACCCGCCTCAGCATCGTCGGTGAGAGTCATTGGAGGACCTCCCGGATAGGTGGATGTATCTACGAGTTTAGGCTTGGTGGCCGTCGGGGTCGACGGGTGCGGGGCCTTATCTGGCGAGTGCCGGGTTTCACGCGCAAAGAGGGCCAGGACCATACAGGGTTCCCAACAAGATGACCCCCTGCCCGGAGGCAAGGGGTCATGATGGAGCGGGCGACGGGAATCGAACCCGCGTATCGAGCTTGGGAAGCTAGCGCTCTACCATTGAGCTACGCCCGCGTCGCTCCGGTTATTCGCCGGAGCGAGTCCTAGCTTAGCGCAGTTGCGGGGGTCCTCATGACAGGCGCGCAACCATGTCTACTTGAAGAGCTTCAGGCCGTTCCATCCGGATCCAACCTGCGCGTAGGTAGTCCAGGAACCCCTGCCGAGGCCGTAGTTGTACAGGTTGCCATCCGCAGTTTGTGCAGTGATGCCGCGCGTGCCTGCGCCGGTGAGCCCGAAGCCCGGAAGCAGCATGCGCATGTACTGCCAACCTGTGCCCACAGTGGTGGCCGGGCCAAAGAAACCAGCCCAGCCGTCTCCCCGGTAATTGATCAGGGATCCGGAAGCTGTCCTTGCCAGGATGTCGTTCGCGCCGTCGCCCTCCCAGTCCGCCATGGTCAGTTCCATGCCGTTCCAGCCCTTGCCGATGACCTGCGGAGCGCTCAGGGCACCGCCGAAGGTGTTGGGGTAGTAGCGCAGCACACCATCCGGAAAATACCCGACGACGCCGGGCCGCGGGTGCGCGTGCGTCCACTTGCCCACGGTGATGGTCATGCGATCCCAGCCGCCGTTCCCCACGACAACCTGGCCGGCGAAGCCGCCGCCCGGGAGGCCGCGGTAAACGCCCAGGACGCCGTTGTTCCACTGCGCAAGGATGTCGTAAATGCCATCAACGTCCCAGTCCACTACGAAGCCCTGCTTCAAGCCGGTCCAGCCCGAACCGATCTGGACGGCCGTCCCATACCCGCCTGCCGCCGTCGCGGGGTAACGCAGCATCCGGCCGGAAGAGTCGGCAGCTACGAGGTCGGCGCCGGACTTGATGCTCGCGGCGGCCGCCGGATTTCCGGCGAAGTAATGCTCCAGCGTCGGGAATCCGCGCCGGTTCATATCAGTGGCCAACGCGACGCCAACATAGCGCAAGTGCCAGGGCTCGTAGCTGTACCCGGTGGTGCCCGTGTAGCCGTTGGGGTACCGGACGATGAAGCCGTACTTGTGGGCGTTCGCTGCCACCCATTTGCCAGCCGCTGTGTCGCCGAAGCAGGTGCTCAGGCCACAGGAACCGGCAGCATTGCCGATGTCCATGGCGAGGCCGGTCTGGTGTTCGCTGTACCCGGGACGTGCCGAGATGGTGTCCGCATAGGCCTGGCCGTAGATGCTGACGTAGTAGGAGTAAACCTGCTGTTGCTGGGCATAGGACCGGTAGCCGCTCACGATCGACAGGCCGCCGGTCCCAGCGTCCGCCGCGCCCTGGAAGAGGCCATTGAGCCAGGCAGCGGCTTCGGCCCGCATGTACTGGCCGGAGCCGCGGGCATTGATGAGGTCGCTGGGGGCGTAGCTGACGGGATTCAGTGGCCGGGATTTATTGACCAGGACAGAGAAGCTTGCAGGGTTCCCGATGGGATCCACGCTGGGCAGGGGATTCACCGTGGTAGGCGCGGCCACTTTATTCGCAACTGTGGATGCCACTGCCGTAGGGGTTGTTGCTGATGCCGCCGACGCAGGCGCAGCGGCCATGACTCCACCAGCCACCGCCATGGCGAGGAATGCAGCGCAAGCAGCCAGCCGCCGTCGTGCGTTCCCACGGATAGAGTTCCCACGGACAAACGGATGTTTCAGTACTCGCATTACGCCCCCAATTTGGTTTTGCCAGCGGCACGAACTCTACCCGGCCCGGGACTATGTGTCAGCTGTGTCTCAGATACGCCGGCAGGTAACCATTCGGTCAAGGCTCGTTTGTCGTGTGTCGCAGGCAAGCGCGGCTGACTATTCTGAAGGTGTTAGCTGCAGTGTATGGGGAACCGGGCTACGACATTCGAACCGTACGCCGAAAGAGGTTTCCGTGGCATTTGCAGACTATGAAGTGGTGATCAGCAGGGATGCCATGACCGTCTATGGATTCCTGATGGATGGTATGAACAACTCCCTCTGGCGCTCGGGCGTGCGCAGCATCTCGCTCCGATCCGGTGTCCGTGGCCAGAAGGGCGCGGTCTATCAGCAGACGCTCACTGGCCCGGGAGGACGGCCGATCGCTGCAGACTTCGAGATCACGGAGGCCCGGCCGGGCGCAGAAGTGCGCTTCGCCGTGGTGGCCGGACCCGCCCGGCCCACGGGCGGCTACTACCTCAGCACCGAAGGCAAGACGACGCGGCTCAGGTTCGCCCTGGAGTACCACCCCAAGGGCCTGCAGAAACTCATGAACAGCATGATCCAGAAAACCATGGAAAGTGAAGTTGCCCAGTTGGAGCAGCTCAAGACCGTTATTGAGTCCGCCCAGGCGGTTTGATTGCCGGGCGATTTGATTACCCGGCGGTTCCCTACTGGGCGAGCTTGAAGCCACTCCAGCCGCCACCGACGCTGACCGGCGTCGTCAGTCCTCCCGAGGTGAGGTCCCAATACTCCAATACTCCATTGGTGCCCAGGCCTGCGATGCCCGTGGTGTTTGCGCCGGTAACTCCTTGAAGTGACCGCAAACCGGTGTAGTCGGTCCATGCCGCACCCACCACTGGCCTGGCCTCCTGCTTCGGAATGGCCAGTCCGCTGCCGCGATACAACCTCAGGTACCCATTGGGCTCAACCGTGAGGAGATCCTGGAAACCATCGGCGTTGTAGTCCACCATGCTGAGCCGGACTGCCTTGTTGCCTGTTCCGATCGCCGCCTGGGTTCGTATGTACGTCATTCCGGAATTCTTGTAGAACCAGAGCCCGCCGGAGGCATCCATGGCCACAATTTGCGGGAGGCGGTTGTTTGCACACCAAGTACCCACGGCTATGTTGAGGGACTCCCACCCCTGACCCAGGACTCCGGGCGATCCGAAGCCGCCAGACTGCCTGCCCGGGTACACCAGGAGCGCTCCATCCAGGCGTTGGGCGATGAGGTCAAAAACGCCGTCGCGGTCCCAATCCGACACGAACAGCTCCTTCAAACCGGTGAAACCGATTCCGATCTTGCGGGCCGCGCCGTACTTGGCGTCACCCAAGGACGGATAGGAATAGACCGTTCCGTCCGGGCTGATGGATACAAGGTCTGCAGCGCTGCGGATGGCGGCCGCGCTGAGATTCACGGTAGGCGGCTGGTACTTGCCGCCAGGTTCACACACACCCACTGGATCCGTCGGCGGCGTGACCGTCCCTCCCGGACGCGTAGTGGTTCCGGCGGGCAGCGTGGTGTAACCGAAGAAGTTCACAACGCCCCACAGTGTGTAGCGGTTGGGGGTCGTTTGCCAATTGCCGTCCGTGTAGGTGATCCCGATGCCCATCACATTGAAGCGCGGATCGCGCAGCAGGGCGTCGTGGCCGGGAGACCCCTTCCACCACTCCACCAATTGGGCAGCGTCACGATCCCACCGGACGGCAATGACCTCACCAGCACCGTTGTTTGGGTTGAGCGCACGTGGGTCCGTCCAGAAGTTTGGCCTGTGCTGGATCACTTCGCGGCTGGCGATGCTGTTCGACCATTCCTGCGCCATGCTCGCCACCGTTGCGTGATACTTCACCGGGGCAAGGCCCAAAGAAGCGCGATAGCTGTTGATGGCGTTGAACACGGTCAAGATGGCCGCGGTGTTGTCGTCCGGGAGTAGCGCGAGGGCACCGTTGTCCGGGTCCGCATCGCTGCTGGGGGTCTTGCCTGGGAAAGGGGTGAGTGAGGGGGAGGGGGCGGGCGTTGGCGGCGCTGGCGTTGGTGACGGCGCGGAAGCCGTTTGTGACGGCGTCGTTGTTTGGGTTGGTGAGGGTGTTGGCGACGGCGTCGTTGTTTGGGTTGGTGAGGGTGTTGGCGATGGCGACTCCGACGGACCAGGCCCTGCGGCAGGCGCTGTTGGCGTTGGAACGGAGGTGGGGGAAGCCGACGCGGCGGGAGGACCGGGGACCGCTGGCTCGTTGGCTTCTGGACTCCCGGAGGGAGTGCCTTCCGAGGAAGGATCGTCCGGACCCCATGAGGGACCGATGTTCGGCACCGGAGGAGGTGTCTCAACCATCGGATCTACTGCGACCGGCCTGGTCGGCGCTGCACTTTCGGAACCGGAATCCGGCCCCGAACCGGGGCCCGGCGTAGGGTCGCCAGCTGCTTCGCTGGCGGCGGGGCTCGCCTCCAAAGGTGCGGGGACCGGCGTCGTACTCGTTTCAGGGGCCGTGAGCCCGGACGGTACGCTGCCCGAAGAAGTAGTGCCGCCGCCTGGTAGGGCCTCTGTAGCTGGCAGGATTTGGCTGGACGCGGCTACCAATATGGCTAGCGCGCCAGCCAGCACGATAGCCGCAGGCGCTGACAATTTCCCCACAATTACCCCGCGAATGCTCGTTGCCCCCAAGTACGGGCGCGGCTTTACATGTCCGGGAACTATAGTCCCATGGGGCGGCCCGGACAATGCATGGGGTATTTTTGATGCTGTGCTGATCTCTGACCGCGATATTCGTGCCGAAATAGACTCCCAACGGATTGTCCTTGAACCGTACGATCCCGCGATGGTTCAGCCGTCTTCCGTGGACGTACGGATTGACCGGTTTTTCCGGCTCTTCGACAACCACAAATATGCCCACATCGACCCCGCCGAGGAGCAGCCCGAGCTGACCCGGCTGGTGGAAGTGGAAGGCAATGAGCCTTTCATCCTGCACCCGGGTGAATTCGTACTGGGCTCAACGTACGAGACAGTGAGCCTGCCCGACGACATCGCTGCGCGCCTTGAGGGTAAATCGTCCCTCGGCCGGCTCGGTTTGTTGACGCACTCCACCGCAGGCTTCATCGATCCGGGCTTCTCCGGGCACGTCACGCTGGAACTTTCCAATGTCGCGACGCTGCCAATCAAGCTGTGGCCAGGCATGAAGATCGGCCAGTTGTGCTTCTTCCGCCTGACGTCCTCAGCGGAACACCCCTACGGTTCCGGTGAGTACGGTAACCGCTACCAAGGCCAGCGCGGACCCACCGCCAGCCGCAGCCACCAGAATTTCCACCGGACGGCCATCTAGCCGGAACCGGACGGGCGTCAGGCGCTGACCGTCAGGCGCTGACCGTCAAGCCCTGACGGTCAGGCAGCGGCGCGCTCGGCAGCCCGCGGCGGTGTGCGGGGGCTCCTGCGCAGTGCCTTGACCACAGGCTCCACGAAGCGAGCGGCCAGCGGACCCGTGATGGCCATGATGAGGACATAAGCCGTGGCCAGGGCTGCCACCTCCTCCGGCACGGCTCCCGAGGCCACGGCCAGGCCAGCAATGACGATGGAGAATTCACCACGCGCAATCAGGGCCGCTCCCGCACGGAAGCGGCCCGGCATTGCAATGCCCGCCCGTTTGGCGGCCCAGAATCCGGTGAACATTTTGGTGGCCGTTGTCAGCAGGGCGAGCAGCAACGCCCAGCCCAGGACCGGTGGGATGGATGTAGGGTCCGTGTTGAGGCCAAAGGCAACGAAGAAGATTGCCGCAAACAAGTCCCGGAGTGGTTCAAGGATGCGGGTCGCATTGTGGGCCGTGGCGCCGGAGATGGCGATGCCGAGCATGAAGGCACCCACGGCAGCTGAGACCTGGAGGGCGGAGGCGACACCGGCCACCAGGAGCGCCAGGCCGAGCACGTTCAGGAGGAACACTTCCGAATTCTCGCTGTGAACGGCTTGGGAGACGCGGTGCCCGTGTTTGAGCGCGATCATCAGGACCACCGTGACGACAGCCAGCGCGATGCCCACCGTCTGCAGCCCACCCAGGAACCCGACACCGGCCAGGATGGCAGTGAGAATGGGTAGGTAGATGGCCATGGCGAGGTCCTCGAAAACGAGGATGGAAAGCACTACTGGAGTTTCGCGGTTACCGATGCGGCCGAGGTCCGTGATGACCTTCGCCGCGATTCCTGAGGACGATATATAGGTAACGCCACCCATCACGATGGCGCCCACGAGACCCCAGCCCAGAAGAACGGCAATCCCGGCGCCGGGAAGGAAATTCAGGACAAAGTCCAGGACACCGGCCTTCCACGAACGTCTGAGTCCGGTGACGAGTTCAGATGCGGTGTATTCCAAGCCGAGCATCAACAGCAGCAGGATGACCCCGATTTCGCCTGAAAGATGGGCGAATTCATGCATACCATCCAATTTGACGAAGCCGCCCGCACCGAAGGCCAAGCCACCCACCAGGTAAAGCGGAATGGGAGACATGCCAATCCGGCCCGCTAGCCGAGCAAGGAGACCGAGGCAGAAGACGACGGCCCCCAGTTCAACGAGGGCTAGTGCGAGCGGATCCATGGCGGGTCAGCCGTTGCGGAGGATATCGGCCGCCGAGTCGAGGCCTTCCTGGGTGCCAACCGCAACGAGCAAATCACCCGTGTGAAGTACGACGTCGGGTGCAGGCGAGGGGACGACCTCCCCTTCACGCATGATCGCGACGATCGAAACACCACTGCGGGTTCGGATCTGGGCTTTGCCCATGGGCTGGTTCACGAACGGGGAGTCAGGCGTGATGGAGAACTGGCGGGTCACGATGCCAGGTATCTCACGGTGGGCCTCTGCCAGGCGCATGGCAATGTGCTGCCCGCCGAGGAGATTGCCCAGGGTTGCGGCTTCATCGGCCGTGAGGGGAATGGAAGCCTGGCACGTATCCGGGTCATCCCATGTGGACACGAAGAGCTCGGTCTCGCCTTCTCGAAGCTCCACGACACCGATGCGACGGCCCGAGGCCGTGACGAAATCCTTACGGACCCCAAGGCCCGGGAGTTCAGTCTCATCCACGTTCATATCTCCACCCTAACTCTGTTGGATCTGCACTGGTACGGCGTTCGCGCTCAGCTGTTGCAGTGAAGTCAGTGATCCGGTACCACGGCGATTTGCGTCTTGCCGGGCGGCTTCACTGGCAGGATCACCAGGAGGCCGGCAAGCAGGACAACCATAATGCCGAGGATGCCCCATCGCTGGGCTCCACCTTCTTCAACAATCGGAGCGGCAATTGTGATGCACAGGGTGAAGAGGGTGGGAGCCAGGAAGCTGACAGCCCGGCCCGTGGTGGCGTAGAGCCCGAAGAGTTCTCCCGACTCGCCATCGGGGGCAAGCCTGGCCAGGAACGCCCTTGACGAAGACTGGGCTGGGCCAACAAAAAGGCACAGCAGCAGGCCGAAGATCCAGAACGTATTGGCGGCAGGCCAGCTGTTTCCAAAGAACACGTAGTTTCCGTTGCCAAGCACCAGGATGAACGTGCCCGCGATCAGCAGACCCACCAGGGAAAGCACGATGACTGCCTTGGGTCCGATCTTGTCGTCAAGGAAGCCCCCGATGATGGCGCCCACCGCTGCCACGACGTTGCCGAAAATCGCGAAGAAGATAACTTCCTTAAGTTCGAAACCAAAGGTCCCGGCCGCGATCACCCCGCCGAACGTGAAGACTGCAGCAAGGCCGTCGCGGAAGATCGCGCTGGACAGCAGGAAATAAATGGTGTGGGGACTGGTGCGATAGATGGCCACGATGCGCCTGAGCAGCAGCCGGTAGGACGCTACGAAGCCCAAGGACGCAGTGTCCTTCTTCACGGAAACTTCAGGAACGGCAAACAGCACGGGCAGGGCGAAAATGAAGAACCACAGGGCCGAGAAAATGGCCACAAGCCGGATGTTCAGGGATTCTTCAGTGGATGCACCGAACCATTCGAAAGACGGCTGGACGAACAGTTGCAGGACCAGCAACAATGCCACGATCCCACCGAGGTATCCCATGCCCCAACCAAAGCCGCTGACCTTGCCGATGTTTTTGGGGGTGGAGATCTGGGCCAGCATGGCGTTGTAATTCACACCGGCGAACTCAAAGAAAATGTTGGCAAGCGCAATCAGGCAGACACCCAGCAGGAGGAATCCTGGCTGCGGGAACACAAAGAAGCACAGGGCCGTGAGGACGGCTGTGGCCGCAGTGTTGACTCCGAGCCAGAGCTTGCGCCGGCCGCCGGCATCCGAACGTTGGCCTGTCACGGGTGCCAGCAACGCGATGGCCAGGCCCGCGACGGCCAAAGCAGCACCAAGTGCGGCAGAGGCAGCGTCCTCGCCGCCGAAGGCAGACGAGGTCAGGTACACCGTGAACACGAACGTGGTCATGATGGCGTTAAAGGCAGCGGAGCCCCAGTCCCAGGAAGCCCAGGCAAGGATTTGGCCCTTCTTGGAGGAAGCAGGTCCGGAGGCAAGCTCGGATGCTGGGTGGGAGGCTTCGGGAACTGCGGCCGCGTTCATAGCCTGAATGCTATCGGGACTCTGACAGCGACGGGCAGATGACAGACCGCTATGTGGATACCGCTATGTGGATAACGCAGAAAAATTCATCCGCAGGGCCCATCGGCTCCGGCCGAAAACTGTCCGGGCCCCTTGATAAACTGGTCCAACCGAACCCAACGTATGACCGCCTGCTCCAACTTTTGACAATTCGTTTCTGACTTTGCGGAGAAAACAGTGATCACAGTTCTCGCCATCACCTTTGTAGCGGCAACTGTGGCGCCCTTGATCTTCAGCAAACTTGGTCGGAACGCCTTCTATGTCCTGGCAGCGGTTCCCGGGTTGGCCTTCCTCTGGCTGGTCCTCCAGTACGCTCCCGTATATTCCGGCGCGGGCATAGAAGAAGTATTCCCTTGGATTCCGAACCTCAAGCTCGAGTTCGCGTTCAGGATGGATGCGCTCGCCTGGGTCATGTCACTGCTCATCCTCGGTGTGGGCTCCCTGGTGCTGGTCTATTGCGCCCGGTACTTCAAGAACAAGGACCCTGGGCTCGGTGGGTTCGGCGCCCAGCTCCTGGCTTTTGCCGGTGCCATGTTCGGCTTGGTGACATCGGACGACCTCCTGATGATGTTCATCTTCTGGGAGCTCACCACGGTCTTGTCCTACCTGCTCATCGGTTATGCCCGCACCCGCCTGGCTGCACGGCGTTCTGCCCTGCAGGCCCTGATGGTTACTACGGCGGGCGGCCTGGCGATGCTGGTGGGGCTCATCATTCTGGGCCAGGCCGCAGGAACCTACCGGATCTCCACAATCCTTGGCCAGGCCGGGACGCTCGTTAACGGCAGCACAAGTGGCATGGTGGGGGCCGCCGTCGTTCTCATCCTCGTGGGTGCCGTGACCAAATCGGCGCTGGTGCCCTTCCACTTCTGGCTTCCCGGTGCCATGGCGGCTCCAACGCCAGTGAGCGCCTACCTGCATGCCGCAGCCATGGTGAAGGCCGGTATTTACATCGTGGCGCGCCTGGCACCGGGTTTCGCGGAATCGCAGTTCTGGCTCCCGATGGTTCTGGGCCTCGGGCTGGCCACCATGTTGATTGGCGGCTACAGGGCCCTGCGCCAGACCGATATCAAGCTCATCCTGGCCTACGGCACGGTGAGCCAACTGGGCTTCCTCACCATGGTGGTGGGCCTGGGCAGACCTGACGCCGCCCTTGCCGGGCTTGGGCTTCTGCTGGCACATGGCCTGTTCAAAGCCGCGCTGTTCCTGGTGGTCGGCATCATCGACCACCAGTCCGGGACACGCGATATCCGGAAACTCTCCGGTGTCTTCCGCTCCTCGCGTGCCCTCGGGGTTGTTGCCGCGATCGCGGCCGCCTCCATGGCGGGGGTGCCGCCGCTTGCGGGTTTCGTGGCCAAGGAGTCCGTCTTTGAAGCCTTCGTGCACTATGGAAATGGCCAGGACGCGCCCGCCTGGGGCATCTGGATCCTCGTTGGGCTCGTGATCGGTTCAATCCTCACTTTCGCCTACAGCGCCCGCTTCATGTGGGGTGCCTTTGCCACTAAGCCGGGCATAGAGCGCACACCATTTAAAGCCATCAAGCCCGCCTTCCTGGCCGCGCCGGCGCTGCTGAGTTTCCTCACGATTGTGTATGGGGTGTGGCCCGCACCGGTCGATAGTTGGATCCAGCCTTACGCAGCGCTGTTCGCGGGCGGAGAGGAAGCCGTCGACGCCGGACATCTGGCTTTGTGGCACGGGCTCACTCCCGCTTTGGGCCTCACCGCGATCACCTTTGTGGCCGGTGCCGCGATGTTCTATGGCCGCAACGTCGTTTCACGGGTGCAAAGCCTGGTTCCCGATTGGGTGGATGGCGACCGCGCCTACCAACACACCATTGGCGCCTTGGACGACGTCGCCGTGTGGGTCACGGGCCGCACCCAGCGTGGTTCACTGTATTTCTATCTGACGGTCATCCTCACGGTTGCCTTCGCAGTGCCACTCGCGGCTCTGCTCCTGAACAACAAACCGTTGCCCGACGGCGTCTATTTCATCGACCCGAACTCTCCGTTGCAGTTGATCGCGGGTGTGGGCATCGTGGTGGGCGCCTTGGCTGCTGTCCGCGCCAACAAGCGCTTCCTGGCAGTACTCATGGTCTCGGTTACTGGTTACGGCATCGCGCTCATGTTTGCCCTGCAAGGTGCGCCTGATCTCGCACTGACCCAGATGCTGGTGGAGACCATCGTGTTGGTGGCCTTCGTTTTGGCTATGCGCAGCCTGCCCGCCGAGCTGCGGGACCGGACGGGTGGCCGCCTCCGGGTGATCCGCGTGATCGTAGGTGCCGCCTTCGGCATCACCATGATTTTCGTTGCCATCTACGCCATGGGTACTCGTGTTGCCACGCCTGTCTCCCTTGAATTCCCGCGCCTGGCCTACGAAGGCGGCGGTGGCCTGAACGTGGTCAACGTAACCCTGGTGGACATCCGCGCATGGGACACCTTCGGCGAAATTTCGGTCCTGGCCGTGGCCGCTACGGGCGTTGCAAGCCTGATCTTCGTGCGCAGCCGCGGCGATCGCATCAAAACCTCGGAGGCCGTGCCGGAAGGCAGCGTGGGGCGGCGCACCGGCGTCGACCGTGACTCCCGCGACGGCGCCCGGCTGGCTGTGGCGAGGAAGTTCACGGACGTGACGCGGGATGCCTGGCTCGTTGCAGGCAGGACGCTTGCCCCTGAGCGGAGGTCCATCATCTTCGAAGTGGTCACCAGGCTGATTTTCCACTCGATGATCGTCTTCTCCATCTATCTTCTCCTTGCGGGCCACAACCTGCCCGGGGGTGGCTTCGCAGGCGGCTTAACCGCAGGCCTCGCCCTCACCATCCGCTACCTTGCCGGGGGACGCTTCGAGTTGAGCGAGGCGGCGACAGTGAGTGCCGGCACGCTGTTGGGGACGGGACTTGCGACGGCGGCAGCGTCCGGTTTCGTGCCTCTCCTCCTCGGCGGACAGGTGTTCCAGAGCGCGATCATCGAGTTTTGGCTGCCCGTCTTCGGAGACGTCAAGTTCGTCACGTCCACGATCTTCGACATCGGCGTCTACATCGTAGTGGTGGGCTTGGTGCTCGACGTTCTGCGCAGCCTGGGCGCCGAGATCGACGAACATTTTGAAGAGAAGGGGGCGAAGGCCGGAAAGACCAGGGTCGCCGAGCCTGCGCCTGCTGAAACTGCCGCTTCCGGGAAGGGCAACCCATGAGCATCAACCTGACCCTCCTGATCGTCATGGGTGTGCTGTATGCCTGCGGCATTTACCTGATTTTGGAGCGGAGCCTGACGCGCGTCCTGCTTGGCTTGATGCTGCTTGCGAACGCCACCAACCTGCTGATCCTCAGTACAGGTGGGTACGCCGGCCTGGCTCCTTTGTTCGATAAGGAAACAGCCTCCAATGAGTACAACGACCCCCTGCCGCAGGCGTTGATCCTCACATCAATCGTCATATCATTTGCCGTTACTGCCTTCATGCTTGGCATCATCTACCGCACGTGGGCCCTGGCACGGCAAGACGAAATCCAGGATGACATCGAAGACCGCCGCGTGGCCCGGACTCCGAGCTTCGACGCGGAAGACGACGCCATTGTCCCGTTGGAAACATCAGAGTTCGTAGTGACAGCGTCCACGGCCGAGGAACGGCTGCATCCAGAGGCGACGGAAACACCCAAAACGGCATCCACCCGGGAAGGAAGCAGCGCGTGAATCTCGCAAACCTGTCGCCACTGGCTGTCCTCCTTCCGATCCTCGGCGCTGCCCTCGCGTTCGTGCTGATCCGGCACACGGCTGCGCAGCGGGTAGTCAGCATTGTGATCCTCAGCGCGACACTCCTGCTCGAATGCCTGCTCCTGGCATCCGTGTGGGAGGGAGGCACCACATCCGTCACGCTGGGTGGTTGGCTGCCGCCGTGGGGCGTGGTGTTGGTGGTGGATCAGTTCTCCTCGCTCATGCTGGTGGTTTCCACCGTGGTAAGCCTCGCCGTCCTGATCTACGCCACCGGCCAGGGCATGGCCGACGGCGACCAGGAAGCGCCCGTCTCGATCTTCCACCCCACCTACCTGATCCTGGTGGCGGGCGTGTCCAATGCCTTCCTGACAGGTGACCTTTTCAACCTCTACGTGGGTTTCGAAATCCTGCTAACGGCAAGCTACGTGCTCATGACGCTTGGCGGGACGGGGCCGCGAATCCGTGCCGGCGTCACATACGTGGTGGTGTCCGTGGTTTCCTCGGTCCTGTTCCTCATCGCCATCGCCATGATTTACGGAGCTACCGGGACCATCACCATGGCGGACCTTGCCATCAAGCTGGCGGAGCTGGATCAAGGAACCCAGAACCTGCTGCACGTGATGCTGCTGGTGGCGTTCGGGATCAAGGCGGCCGTGTTCCCGCTGTCGTTCTGGCTTCCCGACTCCTATCCAACCGCTCCGGCCCCTGTGACAGCCGTGTTTGCCGGTTTGCTGACCAAGGTGGGTGTTTATGCCATGGTCCGCACCGAGACACTCCTCTTCCCCGGCGATACCCTCAACGTGCCCCTAATGGTGGTGGCGCTGCTGACAATGGTGGTGGGCATCCTGGGCGCCTTGGCGCAGAGCGACATCAAACGTCTCCTGTCCTTCACGTTGGTCAGCCATATCGGCTACATGGTGTTCGGCCTGGCGATGTCCTCCGTCACGGGCCTTGGCGCGGCCGTGTTCTACGTGGCGCACCACATCACCGTGCAGACCAGCCTGTTCCTGGTCACTGGCTTGATTGAGCGGCGGGGCGGATCGTCGTCCATTGACCGCTTGGGCGGCCTGGCCAAGCTCTCGCCACTCCTTGCCCTGTTGTTCTTCGTCCCGGCAATGAACCTTGCGGGCATCCCGCCATTCTCGGGTTTCCTGGGCAAGCTCGGGCTCCTCCAAGCGGGCGTGCAACTGGGTACGCCGCTGGCCATCGTTTTGGTAGTAGGCGGCGTCGTCACCAGCCTCCTCACCTTGTTGGCAATTGCCCGTGTTTGGAACAGGGCATTTTGGCGAAAGCCCGAGGACGCCGAGTACCCGGACCCCGTCCTTCAGACCCCAGGCAAGGTAGGGGTACTTCCCCGGACAATGGTGGGGTCCACTGCGGGCCTTGTGGCCTTCGGTGTTGCCCTCACAGTCTTTGCGGGCCCACTCTTCCACCTCGCCGACGGCTCGGCGGAAATAATGTTGGACCGCACTGCCTACATCCATTCAGTCCTGGGGGACTCCGCACAGGTGCCAGCCGTGGGTCAGCCAGGGGCTGCCAAATGAGCCGAAAACCAATCTCCTTTCGCACTGAACTCCCGCTGCTGGTATGGCTGGTCATCGTCTGGGGCGCCTTGTGGCGGGATTTCAGCCCGGGCAACCTGCTGTTCGGTGCGCTCATCGCCGTGCTCGTGGCCAAGTTCTTCTACCTTCCGCCGGTGGAGCTCAGTGGCAGGTTCAATGTTCTCCGCGCCCTTTCGTTCGCCCTGGTATTCCTGGGCAAAGTGGTGGCAGCGAGCTTCCTGGTCCTCTACCTGGCCGTAGTGAAGGGGCCAAAGGTGCGTAGCGCCGTCGTCGCTGTTCCGTTGCGCAGCCATTCGGACCTCATAGTGACGGCAACCGGGCATGTTATTTCGCTGATCCCGGGCTCGCTGGTGGTGGAAGTGGACCGCTCGACGTCCACCCTGTACCTTCATGCACTCAATATTTATGAGGAAGCCGGAATCGCCAGGATCCGTCAGGAAGTCCAGAAGATCGAGGCCACATTGATCCGGATCATGGGGACGCGTGAGGAACTCGACGCTCTCCAGGATGAAGCAACCCCCGGCATGGAGGGGGCAGCTCTGTGAAAGAACTCGTTCTGCTGGTGACTGCTGTCATCCTGAGCCTGGCTGCGGTGGGAGCGATCATCCGCATCGCCATTGGCCCCTCCTTGCTGGACCGCGTTTTGGCATCGGATGTCCTGCTGGCCATTCTTGGAGCCGCGCTGGCGATCGATATGGCGATGAACCGGCACCTGAACAACCTGGTGTTGCTCGTGGCTCTCGCCGTGATCGGCTTTGTAGGCTCCGTAACGTTTGCCCGGTTTGTCGCGGATCGGAGGGATCAGAGCAATGACTCCTGAACCTACTGGCGTGGATGCCGTAATCGACGCGGTGACGGCCATGTTTCTTGTGGTGGGTGCCCTGATGTCGCTTGGCGCAGCAATTGGCCTCCTGCGGTTCCCCGACCTCATGAGCCGAATGCACGCGGCAACGAAGCCGCAAGTCCTGGGTCTTTTCCTGATGCTTGCAGCCATGGGTCTGCAAATGCGCACATGGTGGGTTTGGCCGGTTCTCGTGGTGGCCTGGATATTCCAATTGCTGACCGCACCGGTCTCCGCACACATGGTGGGCCGCTCCGCCTACCGAACCAAACATGGGCACCGCGAACTGCTCACCAAGGATGAGCTTGAAGCGGTTGTCCAAAGGGCAGCCGGCAACGGTTCCACCCCGGATCCTTAGGGTTCCACTGCGGATCCTTAGGGTTCCACCCCGGACTTAAGACAACGGGATGGCTGTGCCCGGCCTAGACGATGTCGTGCGTCTTTGCGAAGCGGGCGATGGCACGCTGGGTGCCACGGCTCGCGAAAACCTGGATGAGCGTGCTGACGAAGGCCGAAATCAGCGCGAAGGACAAGGCTGACCGGAGGCTCGTTTCCATATCGTCGTGGCCCGTGGGCGGCTTGTTGCCGGTGGCCTTTTCCCAGCCCTTGTTGACCAACTTGGTGCCGACGAATCCGGCTGCAAGGCTTACTCCGGCACCCAGCAGCTTGAAAAAGAGGTTCATGCCCCCAGCCTAGCCTCACATGCAGGCGGGTTGGGACTAGCGGCGGTTTTCGCGTTCCTTGAGGAAAGCCGCCATGGAACCGCGTGGTGCCAGGACAGGAACAACATCGTGATCGGCTTCCCAAACGGCATCCACGGTTCCGAGCCCGGAAATTTCCTTGAGCAGGTAATACGTGGGCGGCATCAGCTGCAATTTACCGGCCGCCTCGGCCGCCAGGATCCCGTCCACCGGCATCCAGAGTGATTGCCACGCTTCAGTAGTTTGGTGCTGGGGTGCTGCTTCCGGAGCAGGCTTGGCTACATAGAAGTACGTGTCGAAGCGCTTGGGCATGTCCGTGGGCGTGACCCAGTTTGCCCAAGGGCGAAGGTCTGAGGCGTCAAGGCGAAGTCCGGCCTCCTCCCAAACTTCCCGCAGGGCAGCGGTGAGCAGCATGCCTGACTTTGCCGGGGCCTGTACAGGATCGACGGCGATGGAACTCAGATGCCAGTCTGCAGCGTGCTGTTCCAGCAGCCGGACAGGGTAATCCCATCCATCCTGGTCAGCGGCATCAACCCGGCCGCCCGGAAAGACCACCATGCCGGCGGCGAAGTCCATGGTGGCAACCCTGTGCTGGACGAAGGCCTCAAGCCCGCCCGGGGCGTCGCGGAGCAGGATGACGCTCGCGGCAAGGCGGGGTTGGGGAACTGGCATGTCCGTAATGGGAAGGTCCGTCATGAATTACCCCTTTGCCGCGTCGATTCCTGCTGCATCATTGTCTCAGGTCCTGTTGTCGGGCTGGTGTGCGTGCTAAGACCGGAGAATGGGGCGCAGAGCCGGCCCCGCAACGCAGGAGAAGGGGAGCCAACCGCTTTGTGACTAGTCCGAGGAGCCCACGAACACCCACAGGTGTAAACTGAACCACGCCCATAAGGGCAGATTAATAACGACAGGGGAGCGCCGCCGTCGGACCTTGCAGAGATGCAGGTGACGCGAGGGCGCTGAGAGTGCGGACAGCCGCAGACCCTCGAACCTGATCCGGTTAGTACCGGCGCAAGGGAGTCGAGCTTCTCAGAGTGTCCGGATCCGGGCGGCGCAGGCCGGCCGGGGGTTTCCGGGGAGCACTTTCCCCTCCTGTACCTCAGGAGGCAGAAAAAATGACCACGGCAAGCGTGAAGAAAACCAGTTATAACTGGCGTGTTGTAGACATCGTGGTGGCAGCTTTGATTGCCATCGCCGGCGGCGTGATTTTTTGGGCCTGGTCCCAGGGCGCCGCAATCGTATCCATTCCCATGAACGCCACGTATCCGCCGCTCACCGGTTTGATCGCCGGTGGCTGGATGATCCCGGCCGTCCTGGGCATGCTCATCATCCGCAAGCCGGGCGCAGCCCTGTTCTGCGAAGCCGTCGCCGCCACCGGCGAACTCATCATGGGTTCCCAGTACGGCACCACCGTCCTCATCTCCGGCGTCCTCCAGGGACTGGGCGCGGAACTCGTCTTCGCTGCGTTCCGGTACAAGAAGTTCGACCTCTCCGCTGCACTCCTCGCAGGTGCCGGCTCGGGCCTCTTCTGCGGTCTCAACGATTCCTTCCTGCCTTGGGGCTGGAACATCGCCTACGAAGCAATCGACAAGCTGGCTTACATCGCCTTCACCACGCTCTCCGGTGCGATCATCGCGGGCGCGCTGTCCTGGGTTGCCACCCGCGGGCTGGCCAAGACCGGTGTACTGAGCTCCTTCGCGTCGCGGAAGGCTGCTTCGGAGCCCGTCTTCAACTAATGCCTGCCACGCAAAGCAGCGGCCAGGTGCGGCCTGCCGCCATTACCGCCCAAGGGTGGGGATGGCGGCATGCCGGGCGTTCCACACCCGCCATCCAGGACCTCGATCTCCGGATCGGGCCCGGCGAGCGTGTGCTCTTGCTGGGTCCATCGGGCGCAGGAAAATCGACACTGCTCCACGCCCTCGCCGGTGTGCTGGGTGATGAGGAGGATGATTCCGACGAGACCGGCTCGCTGCTGATCGACGGCGTTGCTCCCCGCGAACAGCGCGGACGCGCAGGTCTGATGCAGCAGGATCCGGAAACCCAGGTAGTGCTCTCCCAGGTGGGTGACGATGTCGCGTTTGGCGCCGAAAACCTGGCCGTTCCCCGGGAAGAAATTTGGGCGCGCGTCCATGAAGCGCTCGACGACGTCGGGTTGCGCACAGCTGCAGGCGGCGGCTTGGCACTGGATCACCCGACGGCGGCCCTGTCCGGCGGGCAGAAGCAGCGACTTGCGTTGGCTGGCATCCTCGCGATGCGGCCCGGGCTGATCCTCCTGGACGAACCTACGGCGAACCTGGATCCGGTGGGCGTGCTTGAGGTTCGGGACGCCGTGCAGCGCTGCCTGGACAAGACCGGTGCCACTTTGGTTGTCGTGGAACACCGTGTGTCCGTGTGGAAGGACCTGGTGGACAGGATCGTGGTCCTCCAGCCACCCTCGGCCGGGGGCGGTGTGCTCCTGGACGGCCCCCCGGATCGGGTGCTCACAGAGGCCCGCACCATGCTGATGGCAGCGGGAGTGTGGGTGCCCGGATACGTTCCGACGACCCGCGCCCGCAGGAGCACAAGTCAGGAGTTGGGCGGCCATGAATCCACGCACCAGCTCCTCCTCGTCGCACAGGACCTGGCTGTTTCCCGTGGGAAGTCCCGCCGCCGCCGTTTCAAGACCATCCCGCCCGTCCCCGTGCAATCGGATATCAGTGCACAAGTACGGGCTGGCCAGGCACTGACCATCACGGGTCCGAACGGTGCAGGCAAATCTACTTTTGCGCTCACATTGGCCGGCCTTCTGGCGCCGGTTGACGGCAAGGTGAGTGCCGCCGTCGAGCTTTCCGAGGGAGCTGGAATCGACCCGTTCAAGTGGAAGGCGGATCAGCTGATTTCCCGCATTGGCACCGTGTTCCAGGAACCGGAGCACCAGTTTGTGACGGGCAAGGTTCTGGACGAGCTGATGTTCGGACCAAAGCATCTGGGCCACGGCGAAGAACGCGTGGATGAATTGCTGGAGCGTTTGCGGCTCACGCATTTGGTGGACGCGAATCCTTACACGTTGTCCGGCGGCGAGAAGCGCAGGTTGTCCGTGGCCACGGTCCTTGCGGCCCACCCTAAGGTGCTGGTGCTGGACGAGCCCACGTTCGGCCAGGACGCCAACACCTGGGCCGAACTGGCATCCTTCCTCTCTGAACTGCTCGATGCTGGAACAGCCGTTGTGTCCGTGACGCACGACGAAGAATTCAGCGCGGTCCTGGGCGGCACCGAGCTCCGGCTGGATCCAGCTACGCCGCAAGTTCCGGACCCGCACAGCGAAGCAGCCCGCCAGGAAGCCGGTGCTGCATGAGGGACGCCCTGAACCTGCGCGGCAACCACGCCCTCCTTACGCGCGCCAACCCCTTGGTTAAGTTCGTGTCCGTGTTCCTCATTTCGCTGGTGCTGGCATTGTCGATCGACTGGGTGTCCGCTTCAACGGCCCTCGTCGCCGAGCTGGCCCTGTTCCCGTTGGCTGGCCTCACGCTGGGGCTTCTATGGCAGCGGGCCTGGCCGCTCATCATCGCTGCAGCGATAGGTGGCTGGAGCACCGCAATCGTGGCGGCTGACAGCGGGGCCGTACTGCTCGACGTCGGACTCTGGTCCATCAGCGAAGGTTCCCTCCAGCTGGGGCTGGGTTTCATGCTGCGCGGCTTGGCGATTGCGCTGCCAGCGATCCTGCTGATGACCTGCACCGACCCCACCGACCTGGCCGACGCGCTGGCACAAAAGGCAAGACTGCCACACCGCTTTGTCCTTGGCTCGCTGGCCGCGATGCGCCTGGTGGGATTGATGGCTGAGGAATGGCAGACCATCGGCATGGCCAGGCGGGCCCGCGGAGTGGGTTCGCAGGGCAGTCCGCTGCAACGGCTCAAGGCAACGCTTGGACAGAGCTTCGGGCTGCTGGTCCAGGCAGTGCGTCGGGCTTCCCGGCTGGCCATCACCATGGAGGCGCGTGGTTTCGGTGGCGGGCAGAGAACGTGGGCCCGGGAATCCACTTACTCCCTCCTGGATGTCTGGGTCCTCCTGGGCGGCCTCGTCATCGCTGCCGCTGCTGTACTGGCGGCCGTCGGCGCTGGAACGTGGAGTTTCGTCTGGCGTTAGCTCTTCCGTTGGATCTTCTCGAACCTTGCCCGGGTGAGGAACCCCAACTGGGCTTCCTTTTCAGCCAGCTGGATGACGGGGCCAAGCTCGAAACACGTGGTCTCGAGGCGGCGAACTGCCTTTGCGTTGCGGGCGTCCGGCTCAACAATGATCCGGTCCTTGCCGGGCAGGGAAAACATGTATCGGATGAGGGACGTGACGAGACGTGGTGTGAAGTTGGGAATCGGACGCCTTGCAGGCGCCAGCAGCAAATGCATTCCGATGTCCTCCTCCCGCGCCGGGTAAGCCTCGCCTACCGGATCGTGTAACGGTTCATAAGTCTGGAAGAGCGCCAACGGCTCGCCATCGACCACCACCAAAAAGGCATGGTGAGTGTCCAAGGAGTCAAGGAACCCGTAGATCTCCAGGACGTCATCGCGCGAACGCTCCAGCATGCCCCAGAACCTGGCACGAGGCTGGCTGACCCAACCATGAATGAGGTCAAGGTCTTCGGCGGGAACCAACGGGACGATCCGCAGTACGCCCCATCCGTGGAGTTCTTCGGTGTAGATCGTGGTCCGGACAGCGAAGTCCCGGGTGCTTGTGGTCATGATTTCCTTTGGGCTGGGCTGGGCTGGGCTGGGCTGCTGGGCTTGGTTCGTGCGTATTAGGGGGCGTCTTAGGGCTGGTCATGACTGAGCTCGCTCCAGTCCGTGACCACAGGGATCATCTTTCCTGAGGCCCAGAGCGGCATCTGGTCCGCAAAATGTGCGTGCTCCGGCCGTCCAGCAGCGCCGAATGGCACAATCCAACGGCTGTTGCTGCGATCGGACAGGTCCCAGACATAGCGGGCCACGGGTCCGCGGAAACTGCGGTCGTCCACACCAGGGAGGCTTTCGGTGCAGAGTACGCATCCGGTATCTCCGCTTAGCTCTGCGGTTGGTGCCGAAGCGGCGAGGTCGCCTGGGAGAACGTGGACCGCCAGGAGCTTATGCCGATCGCCCCATACGGCACCGTCCAGCAAGGAGTCTTCCAAGGCTGCATCCTCGAGTGCGGCCGCGGCCTCCACAGCCATATCGATACCAAGCTGCGAGGCTCTAACCAGCAGGGTTTCCAGGGCGAAACCTATGCGTGAAGCGACCGACAGCCAGGGCCCGAACAGAGGGGAGTACCCGGTAGGTTCAGCCAGAGCCGCCAGCGCGGGATGACGGGCTATGCGCTGAACCAAGGCGCCCCGCCATGACGCGAAAACGGCTGCAGTGTGGCTGCCGGCCGCCATTGTCCCGTCCCATTCGAGCAGCAGCGTTCGCAGTGCCTTGGCCTCCCTGGACATATCTGCCGGGTCGAGGTTGCCCAGCACCTCCCGAAACATGGGCCATGGACCGAGCAAGGAATCCATATGGATGGATTGCATGTGGTCCACGGTCAGTTCACCATGCACCTCCTCCAGAAGCTCCCGGATCCGCAGAGCCCTATGGGCGGGGGCGAACTCCATCGCTACGGCATCGCCGCCGCCTGCAGCACGATCGTTCGCGCTGACTGCAAACCGTTGGACCTCCGTGCGGGGCAGGACAATGTAATCGCCGTCCCAGGCATGCCGTGCCGACAACGCCGGAGCAGGCAACCGGCGGTTGGCCGGATTTCGTTGGGGAACCAATCCAGCCACGAAATGCCGTACCGCTCCAGCAGCATCAGCAGTCACGACGCTGTTGACCGGTTCCACCCATGAATCGAAAGCTGCTTCGACGTCGCCCACACTCCCGCCTCTCAGCAGCGGCAGGAGGGCTTCGAAACCGAGCCGCCCCTCAACCTGCGCCGGGAAACGCAAACTCAACGCGGCGCCGTCGGGCGTTTCCGAGATCACCGGACCGCGGGCGGTCTCGATGATCTCCACTGTCTCTGTGCCTACAGAGTCGCCATGACGGATGTGGATGGTTTCGCTACTTACGACGGCGGGTTCCCAGCCTCGCGGGCCGTGCGCCTCGATGCGCTCGCCGCCCACCTCCGGGACGGGGACACGGCGCAACTGCTCTTCGAAGAGATCCTGGTAGTCGGCCATGGCGTTTGTGACGGCCCAGGCGGTCTTTCCGGTGTGGCCAAAATGCGGCAGCCCGGGGACGCCGGGAAACGCGAAGCCGACTGCGTCGAACTCCGGGCACGCAAGCCGAACCTGCTGGTACACCCCGGGCAGTTCCATGAGGCGGTGTGGGTCGCCGGCGATCAGGGGGAGTCCGCTCGCGGTCATTGAGCCGTGGACCGCCCACGCGTTGCTGCCGGACCAGACCGGGGCTTCGATGCTGAACAAGCTGATGGCATCGTGGCCCAGCGTCCTGCCCACGTGGGCGCGGAAAAGTTTGTTGGGGAACGTGGAGAACAGAATGTGATGCACCAGGAACACCCCTAGCGGCGTCCAAGGGTTCCACGGTTCGGGTGCGCTGCCGGAACCGTCAAATTCGGGCCCGCCGCGCAGATTGTTGGCCAGCGCGTGGTTGACGCCTGCAACATACTGGCCAACCCATCGTTGGGTTGCGGGATCCAGCCCGTTGAAACAACGGCGGGCAGTCTCGTTCAGCCGGGACTGCCGGGCAAAACGATCCCATACCACCACATCGGGGCCCAGAACTTCAGCCATGCGGCCCTCCGAGCGCCAGCGCTCCAGCTCAATCTGCCATGATCGATCCGTTGCTGCGTTCATGCCCTGCAGGAAGGCGAGTTCGTCCGCGGACCCGGCCCACAGATGGGGGATTCCCCAGTGATCGTGGTAAACCCCGGAGCCGTTCGGCGGGGCGGGGTTTTGCGTCGGGGGCGTCATTCTCTCAGACCGCTTTCCAGCTTAGGTTAGGCTTACTTAAGTTCAAGATAGGTTGCTTTGGACCGGTTCTCAAATCGTGGGGCTTTTCATGAAGAAGCTGATTTTGAGGCTTAGTTATCGCACTATGCGGGTACCGTGTGATGTTTGCCGCTGAATCGGCGATTTGTTCAGCAGTTCTAACTCACTTGTGATATTTCTTGAGTATGACGCAACCTACCGCCGAAAATGTAGGCCTCCTGCTCCGCGACGCGCGAAGCGAAAAGGGCTGGACGCAGGGGCAGTTGGCTTCCGAGCTGGGAACCAGCCAGAGCGCTATCGCCCGAATGGAGCAGGGCAAACAGAATCTCAGCCTCAGAATGATCGAGCGGCTGGAGGCCATCTTCGGCCGTTCCATCGTCAAAGTAGGCAAGCCGCAGATGACTCACCTCCGGGTGGAGGGCGGCCACACGCTGTCCGGCGAAGTGGATGTCAACAGCAGCAAGAATGCCGGGGTGGCGCTGCTTTGTGCAAGCCTGATCAACCGCGGCACCACCACGCTGCGTCGCTTGGCCCGCATTGAGGAAGTCAACCGGATCGTTGAGGTGCTGACGTCCATCGGCGTCGAATGCACCTGGCTCAACGGCAGCGACCTCCGTATCCGCAGGCCCGAAGTGCTTGACCTTGAGTCGATGGATGTGGAAGCAGCCCGACGCACCCGCAGCGTCATCATGCTGCTCGGCCCCCTCCTGGACGAGACCGCCGAGTACCTGCTTCCCTATGCCGGTGGATGCGACCTCGGCACGCGCACCGTTGAACCCCACATGCAGGCATTGCGCCAGTTCGGGCTGACGGTGGGGGCAAAGTCCGGCTTCTACTCCGTGGTGGCACCCCCTGCCGATGGGCATGACCGTTCCTTCGTCCTCTCCGAACGTGGCGACACCGTCACCGAGAACGCGATCATGGCTGCCGCGCACCGCGAGGGCACCACCGTGATCCGCAACGCGAGCCCTAATTACATGGTCCAGGATCTTTGCTTCTACCTGCAGGGCTTGGGCGTGACCATCGAGGGCGTCGGTACCACGACTTTGAAGATCACGGGGAGGTCAGCCATAGACGTGGAGATCGAATACTTCCCGTCCGAGGATCCCATCGAAGCCATGAGCCTCATCACCGCAGGCATCGTCACGAACTCCGAGGTCACCATCCGCCGGGTTCCCATCGAATTCATGGAAATCGAGCTCGCCACCCTGGAACAAATGGGCCAGAAGCTGGAAATCTCGGGTGAATACACGGCCCGCAACGGCAGGACTCGTTTGGTGGATGTCACCACCAAGCCTTCTGAGCTCCACGCGCCACAGGACAAGATCCACCCCATGCCGTTCCCGGGGCTCAACATCGACAACCTGCCCTTCTTCGCAGTGATTGCAGGCAATGCCGAGGGCCAGACGATGATCCACGACTGGGTCTACGAGAACCGCGCCATCTATCTGACGGAGCTCAACAAGCTGGGCGCCCAGGTACAGCTCCTGGACCCGCACCGGATCTACGTCAACGGACCCACCAAGTGGCGCGCCGCGGAGATCGGCTGCCCGCCGGCCCTGCGTCCGGCAGCGTGCCTGCTCCTGGCCATGTTGGCTGCCCGTGGAACGTCCGAGCTTCGCAACATTTACGTGATTGAACGCGGCTACGAGGACCTGGCCGAGCGACTGAACACCATTGGCGCCAAGGTGGAGTACTTCCAGGACTAGGCACTCCTGCAACGCGGGGTCACTTAGAGCCCACGTAAGGCCCTGACATGGGCCGTAAGTGACCCCGCGTTGCTGTAACCCGGATGCCGCATGATGCACACTGGTGCCATGCGGACTTTCGGGGTGGAGGAAGAGCTACTCATCGTCGATCCTGTGACGGGCGAGCCCCTGGCCCTCGCGGATGCCCTGCTCGCAGGGCCGGAAGTGGCGCTTGAAACCGGGATGGGGCTCAGCCACGAACTGAAGCTGGAGCAGATCGAAACCCAGACCCGGCCGTGCCATACCTACACCGAGCTCCTCCAGCAGATCCGGCGTGGACGTGCCATGGCCGATGACGCCGCCAGGAAGCACAACGCCCGGGTGGCTGCGATTGCCACCTCGCCACTGGCCAAGAACACCCATACCACCCCGGATCCCCGCTTCGCCGTGATGCTTGAGCGCTTCGGGTTGACGGCCCACGAGCAACTGACCTGCGGTTTCCATGTGCACACCGCAGTGGAGTCACCTGAAGAGGGCGTGGTGGTCCTGGACCACATCCGCGACAAACTTGCTGTCTTGACAGCCATCAGCGCCAATTCCCCCTACTGGCGTGGGTTGCCCACGGGTTTCGAGAGCTATCGGATCCAGGCCTGGAACCGGTGGCCAACGTCCGGGCCTTCTGCCGTTTTTGGCTCGTTGACAGCCTACCGGCGCATGGTCCAACGCCTCCTGGACACCGGGGTTCTCCTTGATGAGGGCATGATCTACTTCGACGCCCGCATCTCCCGCAACCATCCCACTGTGGAAGTCAGGGTGGCTGACGTCTGCCTCCGTTCGGAGGACGCAGCCTTGGTTGCGGTGCTTGTGAGGGCATTGGTTGAGACTGCTTCCCTTGAAATGCTCGACGGCGTTGAGCCCGCCTCGGTTCCGACTGCCCTGCTCCGGATGGCGAGTTGGCAAGCGAGCAATTCCGGACTTCGGGGAGACCTCCTGGACTTTGGCGACTTCCGTCCCCAGCCGGCAGCGGACGTGGTCTGGGCTTTGGTGGATTACCTGAGCCCTGTCCTGGATGACCAAGGTGAACTGGAGCTGGTGAAGGCCGGAATCGCGGACGTTCTTGAGCGCGGGAACGGGGCCCGGGAGCAACGCGAAGCAGCAGAGCGTTTCAACAACCGGCAACGTGACGCCCGGAATCCGCCAGGGAGTCCGCCGAGCAGGGAGGCCTTGGGGGCGGTGGTTGGGCATGCGGTGAAGGCGACGATTCGTGGTGCTGCCGCGGATGCACGCAAGGACCCGGCCCCCAACCTGACGGCGCCCATCCTGACGAGGGTCCGCAGGCCTTAGGCTACTGCGGAGTCAGTCCCGTCCCATGTCATCAGGTAAGCCCCCGCCAAACCCTCGACGAGGTAGAACACGAACGGCGGGATGTCCTTCTTCGCCACAAGGATGGCGCCGTAGATGGGCGCGCTGGCTGCGGCCGTGATTCCGATCCACCGTTTGGTGGGCAAGGAAAGAAGGCTTCCACCGAGCGCAGCCAGGGCAAGAACGTGGAGCCCGGAATAGGCAAGGAACGGCGCATTCGATCCACGGCCGTAGGCAAAGCGTTCCAGATCAGCGGCCCGGCGGGACAAACTGGAGACAAAGAGCGGAGCACCTGCCACTAAAGCTGCGGCGGCTGCAACAGCCCAACGCTTCGCCTGTCCGTGCGGAAGACGACGGGCAAAGGCTGCGTATCCCACCGGCACCGCGACTGTTCCAGCAGCAGCGAGGTGCTGGCCGATCACCCAGCCACGCTGGCCGGCCTCAAGCATACGGAGACGTTCAGCGGCATCGGGGGTGATGTAGACACGCGATACAGGCGAGATCCCTGCAAACCACACCGCCGTACCGGCAACGATGACTGCTCCGGCACGGCGATGGGGGTGGTTCCCGCTCATGGCAGCAAGGTTAGACCTGTTTGAGGGCCTTCTCCAGATCCAGAATGAGATCGTCCACGTCTTCCAGGCCAACGGACAAACGGACCACGCCGTCGCTCAGCCCAATGGCCGCACGCCCTTCGGGCCCCATGGCCCGGTGGGTGGTGGTGGCCGGGTGCGTGATGAGGGACTTGGAGTCGCCCAGGTTGTTGGAGATGTCGATGACGCGCAGACCGTCCAGCAACGCAAACGCGGCATCCTTGGCCGAACGCCCGGAGGAGGGCAGCAGCTCGAAGGTCAGCACGGTACCGCCGGCCTTCATTTGCTTGGCCGCCAGCTCGTACTGAGGGTGCGATTTCAGCAAGGGGTACTTGACCCAGCTGATGGCAGGCTGCTGCTCGAGCCATTCCGCGATTTTCAAAGCAGAAGCCGAGCTGTGGTTCACCCGCAGGCCGATCGTCTCCAGGCCCTTGGTCAGCACCCAGGCGTTGAAGGCGGAGAGTGAAGGTCCGGTGTGCCGCATCAACTGCTTGACCGGGCCATCGATGAATTCCTTGGTGCCCAGGATTGCGCCGCCGAGGACACGCCCCTGGCCATCGATGTGCTTGGTTCCGGAGTACACAATGACGTCCGCGCCCAGGTCACCGCAACGCTGGAGCAAGGGAGTGGCAAAGACGTTGTCGACGACGACGGTCGCTCCCGCAGCATGTGCCAGCTCGCTGACGGCGGCGATGTCCACGATTTCCTGCATGGGGTTCGAGGGCGACTCGAAGAATACGGCGGTGGTCGGTTCGGAGAGGGCAGCCCGCCACTGGTCGAGGTCGGGACCGTCGACAAACACGGTCTCTACGCCCCAGCGCGGCAGGATCTCGTTGAGGATCACGAAGCACGAGCCGAACAGGGAACGGGCGGCAACCACGCGATCACCGGCAGCCAGGAGGGCACCCAAGGCGGTGAACACCGCGGACATGCCGGACGCCGTCGCGAAGCATGCCTCGGTTCCTTCGAGCAACCGCAACCGTTCCTGGAACGTGGCTACAGACGGGTTGCCGTAGCGGGAGTAAACGAAGCGTTCGTCCTCGCCGGTGAAGGCGCGTTCGGCGGCGGCAGCGGATTCGTAGACGAAGCCGGAGTTCAGGAAAACGGGTTCGGACGTCTCCTGGAAGTTGGTACGGTCAAGGCCGCCGCGTACTGCCTGGGTGTCAGGGCTCCAGCTGGCGGCATCGGGATTGAAAGTCACTTAGTCGTTCCCCAGGTTGGTTGGCAGGCCGCGGTTCTTCCAGCCGTTGATAGTCCGTTCGCCGTAACGGTCAGGGTCACCTTCGAAGCCCTCAAGCACGTTGTAGGCGGTGAACCCGGCCTGCGTCGCGGCGATGGCGGCCGAGATGGAGCGCTGGCCTGAGCGGCAGATGAAAACGAGTTCCACGCCCTCACCCTCGGGTGCCTGCTGCTGCAGGTCCTCGATGAAGCGGGAGTTGGGAATGCCACCGGCGAGGTTCCACTGAATGAACAGGGGATCATTCTCTGTGGCTTTGGTGTCCGGGATGCCGATGTGGGCCCACTCGGCCTCGGTGCGGACGTCTACCAGGATTGCGCCTTCTTCAAGCTTGGCCCACGCGTCCTGCGGGGTCAGGTCACCTGCGTAACTCATGCGTGTCCCTCGAATGCTTCTTCGTCGTCGTCGTTCTCCAACTGGTCAACAGCATTCGCGACGGCGGCGTCTGCGTTGGCGATGGCAGCGGGCAGGACGACCGCCTGCGCCACGATGACATCCGTGCCATTGAACGTGGCTGCCGGGCTGCCGTGGAGCACGTAGCCGTCGGCGAGGGCCGTGGTGATCCGCTCGCAGAATTCACGGGTATCCGGACCTGTAATCAGGCGGTAGGAGAGTTTTTCTTCAGTGGGTTCAGGCATTGGCTGGTGCTCCTCAGTCACGCTTGCAGTTCGAAGTGTCGATACGCCGAGTAGTCACCTGAGGCACCCCGCCGGAGAGAGGGTTGCCGACCAGCAAGTCAGGGCTTGGCGCTGGTGCTCATTACTCAAGAAAAACGTAACATCCCGCGGCGGCGGCCCGCACTTGCAAGCGGTTACGCGGTCGTCATGTTGCGTAACCGGCCGGTGCTGGAGTAGCAGCCCAAATGTGACGCCCCGGGAGCATAATTGACGCAGTACGACCCCCTGTAACTTCGCAAGAAATCAGGTCGCGGTGAACGGACAAGGCAGCTCTACACTCAAGCCCATGCTGCATTTTGGATGGTTCGTGGGGCACGGTTTTGGTGTCCAGGGATGGGGAACTCCCGGCTACAGCCTGGGCTACGACTGGAAGAAGCCCGCCCTGTATCAAGACGCCGTCCGCGCGTTTGAGCAATCCGGCCTTGACCTCTTCATCATCGAGGACTCCCTTACTGTTCCCGATACCTATGGCGGCACTGCCGAGGTCTCGCTGGCACACGCCTCCTTTGCGCCCAAACATGATCCTTTGGCTCTGGTGCCGTACCTTCTGTCCGCCACCGAGCACCTTGGAATCGTCCCGACGGTCAGTGCATCGTTCTATCCGCCTTTCACTGCGGCCCGCCTCCTGGCCACGCTGCAGCACTTCTCCGAGGGGCAGTTGGGATGGAACGTCGTAACTTCCGGCAGCGACCTCGCAGCACAGAATTACGGTTTGGACCAGCAGATTGAACACGACCTTCGATATGAGAAGGCGGAGGAATTCGTCGACGTCGTCCGGAGGCTTTGGCGGAGCTGGGAACCGGACGCCGTCCTTGAGGACGTTGAGGCCGGCGTGTTCGCCGACCACACCAAAGTGCACCCCATTAACCACCAGGGTGACTTCTTCAAGGTCCGCGGTCCCCTCAACACCGCACCTCTGCCGGAGGAGCCCGTACTGGTGCAGGCCGGCGCTTCTCCCCGCGGCAAAGCGTTCGCGGGTGGGCATGCAGACGTGGCGATCGCCTTGGCCCGTGGCGTTGACGGCATGAAGGCCTACCGGGATTCCATCCGTGCCGAGGCTGCCAAGGCGGGCAGGAACCCCGACGACGTCAAGGTACTTTTCGTGCTAAAGCCCACCGTGGTTGGTTCATCGGCCGAGGCCGGGGAGTTGCGTGCGCAGCGCCGGGAGCTTACCCAGCGTGATATCGACAGCCAGCTCAATTCGATCTCCTACCTGTCCGTGATCGACTTCAAGCAATTCGACCTTGATGCGCCGTTGCCCGAATTGAGCACTAACAGCAACCAAGGCACGTTGGAGCACTTCGCCAAGGCGGCACCTCCGGGGTCTACCCTGCGCCAGATCCTTCAGGCACGCAGCGGTGGCGCCGGTGATTCGATCATCGGCACGGTTGGTGAAATCGCGGATTATCTCGAGGAGACCGGCGAGGCTGTGGGTGGCGACGGCTTCCTCTTCTCCGGCTTCGTGGACCCCGTCACCGTACACGGCGTCTTGGACAAGCTCACTCCCGAACTCCGCCGCCGTGGCCTGTTGAGGAAGAGTTACGGCGACGGTGGCTTCCGCCAGAATCTTCTGGACTTCTGACGATGTCCTCCGAGCCCCGGACCCTCTTGATCGGCACATCGCCGGTGGACCCTGAGCGCGTAGCGCAGGCTGCCTTGGATCGGGCGTTTCACGTGAAACTCAACCATGATGCGTTGTCTTTGATCGGCCGATCACGCGAAGTGCTGGAGCGCGCTGCGAACTCAGGGCAGAGAATCTACGGCCTGAACACCCTCCTCGGATCCGGACGGGATACGGCCGTGGAGGAGAAGTCGGTTCTTGCCTATCAAATCCAAGTCGTCAGATACCACAACAGCGGCGTGGGCGGGCATCTGGACCGGCCCTCCGCCCGCGCTGTGATCCTCGCCCGGCTCATCGGCTTCAGCCGCGGCGGCTCCGGCGTGCGGCCGGAGACAGCCGGGTTCTACGCGGAACTGCTCAACCGTGGGGTTCTTCCCGCCATCCCGCGCGAAGGCTCAGTCGGCTCCTCGGACCTCACCCAGCTGGCCGCCGTCGCCGCCGTCGCCATCGGTGAAGGTGAAGCGATCGACGCGAACGGCACCCTGGTACCCGGGGCGAAAGCGCTCGCCGACGCCGGTCTTCAGCCGCTGCGGCTCGCGCCCGGTGAGGCCCTGGCCCTGGTCAGCGCAAACGCCTACTCGGTGGGGGCCGGCACCCTCGCCTTGGTGCGCCTGCAACAGCTGGCGGAACTCGCCGACGTCGCGCTTTCCCTCTCGCTTGAAGCCATTGCAAGGTACGACGGCGGCGGGAACCTCAGCCCGTTTTCGCCGGCTATCCAAGCGGGCAAGGCGGTGGACGGACAGAAGGACTCGGCGGCCGCCGTCCGTTACCTTTTGCGCGGCGGATGGTTGGAGGACGTTCGTCCCGAAGTCTCGGTGCAGGACGCTTTGTCATTCCGATCTGCGCCCCAGACGCATGGCGCTTTTCGCTCCCTGGTTTCACAACTCGGCGCTGCGTTGAGCGTGGAGCTCAACGGGCGTGGCGACAACCCCCTGGTTGATATTGAAAGCGGGCAAATGGTGTCCGGAGGGAACTTCCAACCGATGCAGCTGGCTCTTTCCTTCGAGGGCCTGCGGCTTGCGTTGGCGCACGTGGGGATCTCCAGCGAGCGGCGCATCGCCAAACTGTATCCGCCACAACGGGTGATCCGGGCCAGGCATCTGGAGGCTGCCGCCATGCACCTGGAGGATTCGTCGTCGAATGCGGTTTCCGGGTCCGGACCGGCCGCAGGGCTTGTGCAGGAGGAGTTGCCCGGGCTGCTCTGGTACTCCGCAGCAGGACTGCTGTCCGAACTGAAGTTCCTGGCAGCGCCGGCGACGCTCGGGGCACCCACACTCTCCGCCGACGTCGAGGACCACTCCACTTTGGCGCCGCTGGCGTTGCAGCAACTTGAAAGGTCCTTGGAGGTCTTGGAGAAATTGCTTGCTATTGAGGCTCTGACGGCGTCGTATCTGTTGTTCGAAGCGGGAGCCGCGCAACCGCTTGGGAAGGGGACCGGCGCTGTCGCGGGCCGGCTGGCTGATGTGCTGGCGGATCGGCCGTCCGCTCCGGACCTGGTGGAGCGCGCCCGACGTGAATTGCGTGAGGTGGTGGCGCTGGAATTGCCGCCGATGGCTCAAAGGGAGGGGACCACGTGAGTACCGCAATCAGGAAACAGGGCGCACATGCGGCGGCAGGGCTGCCGGATGGCCTGGATGCCTCCGTCCTGGATAAAGTGGGCAACACTCCGCTGGTGAAATTGGAAGCCCTGGGCCGTGGATTGGGCAGCACCATCCACATCAAGCTTGAGTCCGAGAACCCGGGCGGATCCATCAAGGACCGTACAGCGCTGAGCATGGTCCGGGCGGCCGAGCGCTCAGGAGAGTTACAGCCGGGCGCAACCATCGTGGAGAGCACGTCCGGTAATACCGGGATCGGGCTGGCGCTCATCGGGCGGCTGACGGGGCACCCCGTGGTGGTGGTTACGGGCGACACCATCTCCCAGGAGAAGCTGGCCGCGCTCCACAGCTATGGTGCGCGCGTAGTGCTGACAGACTGGGGCGCGCCCTCCGAATCGCCGGAGAACGCCCGCGCTGTGGCAGCGCGGATCACGGCCGAAACGCCCGGTGCGTGGCGGCCCATGCAATTCGACAACCCTGCCAATCCTGCGGCGCACTACCAAACTACCGGGCCCGAGATTTGGGAGCAGACCCACGGCCTGGTGACGCATTTCGTGGCCGGCATCGGAACCGGCGGGACCATTAGCGGCAACGGCCGGTTCCTGAAAGAGAAGGTCGCAGCATCGCGGGCGGGCGGGCATCTTGAAGTGATAGGCGCAGACCCCTACGGCTCCGCCTACAGTGGTGGCCATCCCGGGGAGATCCTGGTGGACGGCGTGGGTAACTCCTGGCCACAGGCTGAATGGCCCAAGGCCTTTGACCGCTCCATTGTTGACCGTTTCCTGCGCGTCCCCAACGACGAGGTCTACTCCACGGTGCATCGGCTCCTTGACGAGGAAGGGCTGGCGCTGGGTCCATCGTCCGGACTCGCCGTGGCCGCTGCCCTGCGCGTGGCCCGGGCCGCGCCCCACGGTTCGGTGGTGGTTGCCATAGCGCCCGACGCCGGAACGAACTACCTCAGCAAGGCCTTCAACCCGGTGTGGCTGGCAGAGAACGGCATCCACCTGGCCCGCGACGCCACCGAATAGCTTGCTCTCTCACTTCCAGCGGTCTTTGGGCGGATCTTCTCTCACTTCCAGCGGCTTTTGGGCGGATGTTCTCTCACTTCCAGCGGTCTTTGGGCGGTTCTTCTCTCACTTCCAGCGGCTTTTGGGCGGATGTTCTCTCACTTCACGCCCCGCTGGAGGGTGCACCCGCCTCTTACGGGCGCACCCTTCAGCGGCGGTTAGCCGGCCGCGAGCCTCCTGATCAACTCCGACTGACCAGGGAACTGCGCCACGAGTGCCTCCACATCTTCGCTCGTGGGCTTCGCGGAATCGCTCGGTTCATAGCCGGGGGACAGGCTGCAGCTCACCAGGACAAACCCGTCCCCAGCCAACTCAGCCCCGAACCACGTGGAATGCGGCGCCGCGCCATGCAGAATCTCACCAGCCTCCGGATCCGGACCGAAGACCGTTGATGAGTACCCCTCTGTCTGCGAAAAAACGTGCAGCCGGATGGGTGTGCCCAGATGGAAGAACCACAGCTCGTCCTGCTTCAAAGTGTGCAGCTGGAGGACTTCGCCCGCCTGCAACAAATACCAGTTGGAGCTGTACAGCGGATGGTCACTGCCAAAGCGAGGTGGCAATGCCCGCCCGGCGATTAGCTCGTCGCTCACCATTGCCGGCGCGAACCAGCCGCCAACGCCCGACGGCGTCATGTCCAACCGCTTGATCCACTCCTTCGCGTCGGGGCTGGCCGCGTCCGGGCTGGCGAAGTGGATGCCTGGGCTCCCGCCTGCCAGATCCACGTCAGTCATTTGGGGGATCCGCGAGTGAGAAACAGACAGTGATCCCGATGATGGCCCCGGTGTCCAGCGACCGGAGGAGCCCCTTCTGGGTCACGATGTCCACGTTCACCGTCCCGCCATCCTTCAACGGAACCTCGATGACTTCGTGGAAATTGAGCAGGGGTTTTCCGCTGGCCATCACCTCCTTGTCATGGGCAACATGGGCTGCCCGCGAGTCCTGATGCCCAATCAACTGGTTCTTGGTCATCCCCACGAGGTCGGCGAAGTTTTGGTTCACCCACAGGAAAACGGAATTCGCGTCCTTGACCACCCAATAGACGCCATCCTGCCTGTCCAGGACGTCGGCAACTGTCATCGGCGGCAAGGTGGGCAGGACTGCCGGGTCCAGGGCCGGAACCGCGGTCACAGCGCAACTCCCGTGCCGCCGTCGGCCTCCAACCGTTCGGCGAGGTCCTGCGTCAACGCAACCATGGTCATGGTTGGGTTCCAGGACCCGCCGGTCGGCCACAGCGAACCGCCCGCGACATAGACATTTTCGACGCCGTTGAGGCGGTAGTCGGTGCCGACGGTGGAGTCCTCGTCCTCGCCGATGGGAAGGCTGGAGCTCTCGTGCACGAGTCCCGGGACGCGGCGCTCGGGAATGCCGGGCCGGTCCGATCCCCAGGTTCCGGTGTCCGGATCGCCGTGCCAATACTCAACATGATCCGCGCCGTCAGGTGACAGGACGCGTTCCAACATCTGGAAAGTGCCCTCGTCCATGGTGTCCCATGTGGCATCGTCCGTGGAGTTGGCCAGCACCTGAAGAGTCACGTTGTTGGTGGGGTCCGCTCCACCGGAATAGCGCAGGTGGTTTTCCGGGTTATCGATGTCCAGCTCGCCCAGTACCGCGCACACGAACACCAGGTAGTCCTCTGAGGACTGCAATTGGGCCAGCGAGGCGGTGGCAACGACGTCAGGTGCGTAACGCTCGGACTTCTGGGCGTTCTTGTCCGGGCTCCGATCCGAGAGCACTGAGAGCTGCACGTGGTACTGCATGCCCGCGGGACTCATGCCTGCCATGTAGATGGCGGCCAGTTCCAACTCGCCCAGGGCCTCGCAGAACTCGAAGTCCTTGCGGGGGACCCTGGCAACGACGGACGTAATGAAGTGGGCGCTGAACTGCTCACCAACTCCAGGCACTTCGGGGAAGGAATTGAGGACCAGGGTGGCAGGTGGCAACGTGCCCATGGCAAGCACCAGGTTTGCGTCTCCGATGTTCACCACACCGCGGCTGGTATCGAGCGCTGTGGCCCGGCCGTCCTGCTGGATGATGCTGTTGACAGTGCAGTCCGTAACGATGCGGAGTGGAGATCCCTTGCCTGCGGCCGCCAGCCGTTGCTGCCTGTCCGATAGTTCAAGCAGCACCGATGGCGTTGAGAATTTGGCGAAGTCAATGCCTGAGGTCGCGCCCGAAGCTGCTGCCAATGGTGCCGGCATGGAGCGGGTGGCGGAGTCAATCTTGTGCAAGCCGGCCGCCAGCCGGTCCTGAAGTGCCTTCTGCATGATCCCGTAGACGGGCCGGGTGTTGTTGATGAGATCCACGACGTCGGCAGACGCCCCGGCGTCGATTTGGTCGACGCTGACCACATTCAGCAGATCCTCTGCGGTGGTGAAGTGCGCTTTTGCGGCATCCATGACTGCGCGTGGCCACCCGCGCATCTCGTCCTCTTCAGGTCGCGGACACCAAGCGCTCCACATAATGGAGCGGCCACCATAGAACGGAACCATTCCGTGCTGCCAGGAGATCTTGCCGGCGGGTTGGTTGGCCGTGGCGGCAGCCAGCGTCCATGGGAATGTTTCAGAAAGGCCGCCCAGGGTCTCGCGATAGGGCAACGGAAGGTTCTGAAAATGCTGGGGCAGGAAGAACGGACCCCGCTCAATAACCAGGATCCTGGCCTGGGGGTTAACGGTCAGGGTCCTCTCCGCGAACGCGTACCCGCAGAACCCGCTGCCGATGACAATATGATCGAATTGTTCCGTTTCGCGGACGTCTTTCCATTCTTCCTGGTTGAGGAAAAATACGTGGTCCATGACCTTCTGCGGGGAAGGATCCTGGGGGCCGGGCGTAGGAAACCCGTGGTTGAAATTTTGGGACGAAGAAACTGCACTCACAATGATGCCCTCCATCAACATTCTGTTCCCACGGCGTAGTGAAAACAGTGTGTCCTGCCGGACAGAGAGGGAGTTCTCCCGCCCCAGCAGGGATCACTGCGCCTCAGTGAACCACTGTTGGAATGAGGGCGCAATAGAAAGTGGAAGCGTATTTATTTGCGTCCTTGGGTGGGTGCTCCATTTGCATCGATTAGTAGTCAAGTCTCATTTCCAGCTTGTGATGAAGTGGTCATAAAATGTCGATAATGCGGCTTCCACCGCCCATCTCTATTTGATTTCGAGCCGGTGCTGCTCCGAGGGTGGATGCCTCTCACTCCGGCACTCCATACCAGTTGCGCTAGGCTCCAAGCATGCCTGAACAGGAAACAAAAGCACGTCTCGCCGGCTATCTGGATAAGCAACAGCCCGAGCTGTACGCAACGCTGAGCCACTATGCCCAACAGGTGGTTGGAGAAGCCGACCGCACGGGTGTCCCACGCCGGACCATCGAACTTCTGAACTACCTTGCGTCGCAGATCAACGGCTGCGCATTCTGTCTGGACCTGCACCATCGCCGGGCCTTGGGGTACGGCGAAACAGAACAGCGTTTGTCCTTGGTGGCTGTCTACAAGGAAGTGGCGCTGTTTGAACCGGCTGAGCGGGTGGCCATGGAAATCACTGAGCAGATCACCCGGATGAGCACGTCACGGCCGAGCCCTGAACTCTTCGAGCGGGCCCGGGAACACTACAACGACGAGCAAATCAGTGTTCTCTGCATGGCCGCGATTGGGATCAACGCCTTCAACCGCCTGTCCATCCTGAGCGAGCACCCCGTCAGGACGGCCAAGCCGAAGTCCTGAACTTGGGAGGCCGTTTGGCGTCCTGACCTGCTTTCAAACAACATCAGCCCCTGCGCAGCCGGAATGGGTTGCACAGGGGCTGATCTGCCGCCAAAGAAGGTCAGGAACCCACGGCAATCTTGGCGCGTCGTCCGTATTTGAAGTAGAAGAACGCGTAGCAAGCCCCTACGAACGGGATGCCGAACAGCAGGGCCGCTACCTGGTTGGGGTCAAAGGCAATGCCGATCAGGGACACAACGCACAGCGCGAACGCAAGGATCGGAACCAGAGGGAAGAACGGTGCCTTGTAAGGGAGCGTGCTGAGGTCGCCGCCGTTTCTGATAAACGTGCGCCGGTACACGAAGTGCGAGGCCACGATGGACATCCACACGCCCACAGTTGCAAAGCCGGCGATCGAGACGAGAACCAGGTACACGGTGGCCGGCGCCACAATGCTGCTGATCAGCGAGGCAAGGCCACCGAGCATGCTGACGCACAGGGCAATCATCGGGATGCCACGCTTGGTCAGCTTCCTGAACGCCTTGGGGGCGTGTCCTTCGTCGGCCAGCGAGAAGAGCATGCGGGCACAGGAGTACAGTCCGCAGTTTCCAGCAGACAACAGGGCGGTGATGATCACGAAATTCATGATGTCCGCAGCGAACGGAATGCCGAGCATCGAGAAAACGGTGACGAACGGGCTTTCGTCCACGCTGACCTTCTCGTAGGGGATGGTCGCTGCGATGACGGTGATCGCCCCGACAAAGAAGATCATGAGACGGATGACGGTGGTCCGCATGGCCTTGGGGATGTTGGCGCCGGGATTGGATGTTTCGCCGGCGGCCACACCGATCAATTCGGAGCCTGAGAAGGCGTAGAAGACTGCCAGGCAGGTGACGAAGACGCCCGTGAAGCCGTTGGGGAACAGCCCCTCGGGTGTGCTGAAGTTGCTCGTGAGCGACGGGTAGTCGCCTGCGGCGAGCGGGTGGAAGCCCATCAAAGCGGCGCCGCCCAAGACAATCAGGCCGACGACGGCGGCAACCTTGATGAGCGCGAACCAGAACTCTGATTCACCGAAGACGCGCGATGAGATGGCATTGAGGGTGAACAGGACGCTGGCGAATATGAAGCACCAGATCCAGACGTCGACGCCAGGGAACCAGCGCTGCATGAGCAGGCCGGCGGCAGTGAATTCGGAACCCAACGCCACCGCCCAGCAAAGCCAGTAGAGCCAGGCCGTGGCGAAACCGGTGGCAGGTCCGATGGTCCTGGCAGCGTAGATGTGGAAGGCACCTGAAACGGGGAACGCAACGGCGAGTTCCCCGAGGCATGCCATCACCAGGTAGACCACCACGGCTCCGATAAGGAACGCGAGAACGGCGCCCAAAGGGCCCGCGGTGGCAATGGTGTAACCCGAGCTGACGAAAAGGCCTGAGCCGATGACGCCACCCATGGCAATCATCACCAGGTGCCGGGCCTCCATGGATCGGCGAAGCCCTGCCTGTGAGGCGCCAGTCTCCGACTGCGCCTCGGGTGCCGATGCCTCGGCTGTTGTGGGGGAGCTGTGTCCCATATTCCCTCCGGGAAGTTAGCCAGCAAAGTCTCAAATGGTGTTGGGAGGACGTGATCCAACTAACACGAGAACAAGATTCATCACATGACGGACGCCCATTTCAAGGAGGATAAGGAACGCGATTGAACCCCCGTGAAGGTCACTGCTGAGACCAAGAGTTCCTTATCAATAAGTCATGCGAGCAATTACTCTACTTGTCATCTGCTAGGTTCCAAGCGGAGCAGAGTAGGCCTCAGTCTGGCCGGCCGGAATTACTCGATCCCGGCAAACAGCTCATTCAGTTCGGCAGTGAGCTGCTTCCGGACAGCGGGAGTACCGATCTCGTGGCCGTTGATGTGATTCACGGGCGCGATCAAGCGGATGCTCGAAATGAGCCAAACGGCGTCCGCCTCGAACAGGTCCTGCGGCACCAGCGGCCCATACCCGAGCTCCCAGCCGGCAGCCTTCGCGGCGGCGAACAGCGCGCCCTGCGATGTACCGGGGAGAATGCCGCTATCCAGTTGCGGCGTGATGAGGCGACGAACAGTCCTGACGGAACCCTCGCCGTCGTCCACTGTCTCGAGGTGGGCGAGCAACACAGTGGACGTCGGCCCCTCAAGGACGCGGCCATCCGTGGAGGTGAAGATAGCGTCATCGGCACCCTGCTTGTGGGCGTAACGCAGCGCAGCCATGTTCACGGCGTAGGAGAGCGTCTTGGCGCCCAGCAGCAGCCACGGCGCGCGCTCGCCGGCTTCGGTGTCGAAGCCGCGGTCCAGGAGGACGACGTCGATGCCCGTCTCGCGCTGCCGGCGGCTGCCTGCGGGTGAGGGCGAGGCCTGTACCCAGCATGTGGGGCTCGCCGCACCTTCAACGCCACGGGTCACGATCAGTTTGATGACGACTTCGTCCTCTTCGGGTGTCGGCGCGGGGTGCACCGTGCGGAACTCCGTGATCGCGGTGTCAATCGCCCTTCGCCAGACGTCCTGCTCCGGAATAAACAAGTCCAAGGCAGCTGCGGAAGTGCCCAGCCGGTTCAGGTGTGCCTGCACTTTGCGCGCCCTGCCCTGCACGGCCAGAAGGGACTCGAACACGCCGTCGCCACGGGTAGCGCCCAGGTCCGTGGCCATGAGCTGGGGCTGGCTGGAATCGGCAATGCGGCCGTTTTCGAAGGCCGGGTCCAGGAAAACGAGAACCGTGGGGGCAGGAGAAGTCATGTTCCCAGCTTAGTGCGGCACCCCGGTGCGGCCCTCCTGCACGGCGGGCGGATAGGCTGTGGTCACCGTTAGTTCTTGGACCGTGGGGGTTGTGGAGTGCTTTTTCCTTTTCCGATTGGCCCGGAATGGACCTGGCTTTTAGGTGCTTGGGCCATTGCGGAAGTCATCATGCGCATCGTGCTGCTGGGCATCATTCCCGGAAACCGTCGCCCCACAACGGCCATGGCCTGGCTTCTGGCTGTTTTCCTCGTCCCCACCGTTGGGTTCGTGCTCTTCCTGCTTTTTGGCAATTTCCGTTTGTCCAAGCGCCGGCGTGAGCAGCAGGAACAAGTGAACCATCGTGTTCGCGCTGTAACCTCCGACCTGGCCGACCCCGTCAGCACCTATCCTGGCCCGGAGTGGGTGAAGTCGGCGGGTGAGTTGAACCATCGCCTTGGCTCGCTGCCCATGGTTGATGGCAACAAGGTGGAGCTCATTCCTGGCTACCAGGAGTCCATTAAAGCCATGGCCGAAGCAGTGCGGGGTGCTACGGACTACGTCAACGCAGAGTTCTACATCATGAGCAGCGACTTCGTAACGGATGAATTGCTCACTGAACTGGAGAAGGCCGCCGAGCGGGGTGTCACCGTCAGGCTGCTCTTTGACCACATCGGAACGCTGCGCATCAAGGGCTACCGCCGCTTGGTCCGCCGGCTCAAGGCAGGCAAGATCCAGTGGAAGCGGATGTTGCCACTGCTGCCCATCCACGGCCAGTGGCGCCGCCCTGATCTCAGGAACCACCGCAAGATCCTGGTCATTGACGGGACGCTGGCCTTCACCGGCTCCCAGAACCTGATCGAGCCCTCCTATAACAATCCCAAGCATCGCCGTGCGGGCCGTCAATGGGTTGAACTCATGGCCCGGCTTGAAGGGCCGATTGTGGCCACCCTCAACGTAGTTTTCGCGACCGACTGGCTCAGCGAAACCGACGAATCACTCGAGAGCCAGCTTCGCCTTCCCGCCCAGCCCTCCCCGGGACAGGTCACGGCCCAGGTGGTCCCCAGTGGTCCAGGGTTCGCCACCGAGAACAACCTGCGCCTGTTCAATACGCTGATCTACTCGGCGCAGCACAGGATCTCCATCTGCAGCCCATACTTCGTGCCTGATGACTCCCTGCTCTATGCGATCACTACAGCTGCCCAGCGCGGCGTGGATGTGGAGCTCTTTGTCTCGGAAAAGGGTGACCAATTCCTGGTCCACCACGCCCAACGCTCCTACTACGAAGCACTGTTGGAAGCGGGTGTCCGCATCTACCTGTACCGGGCGCCGTACGTACTCCACGCCAAGCACTTCACGATCGACGACGAAGTTGCGGTTCTCGGTTCCAGCAATATGGACATGCGCTCCTTCTCCCTGAACATGGAAGTTTCGGTGATGCTGCTGGGCGCCGAAACCGTGAACCTCATGCGGGCCGTGGAGTCCACGTATCGCGAGGTATCCCGTGAGCTTACGTTGGACGACTGGATGGACAGGCCCCCCTTGGCCAAGTATGTGGATAACGTCGCGAGATTGACCGCGACGCTCCAATAGTCCTCAGCCGGGGAAGTCGGCCCCGAGCGTCGACAACACGCCAAACGCCTTGGTCCGGATCTCTTCGTACTCGTCGTCGGCCACCGAATCGGCGGTGATTGCCCCGCCAACGCCCAGGCTCAGCGCGCGCCCGCCGTCGTCGTCAGGGTTAACAACCAGGGTTCGGATCACGACGGCGAGGTCCGTGGCAGCATTAAGCGAGAAGTAGCCGATTGCTCCCGAATAAATACCGCGGGGACCCGCCTCAAGCTGGTCAAGAATGTCCATGGTGCTGATCTTCGGCGCCCCGGTCATGGAACCGGCAGGGAAGGCCGCAGCCACCGCCTCTGCCCGCGGAGCGCCAGGGCGGAGATGCGCGTCCACGGTGCTCACCATTTGATGCACCGTGGCGTAGCTTTCGATCGCGCACAAGCGGCTGACCGTCACCGAGCCCGGAATGGCGAAATGGCTCAGGTCATTTCGCAGCAGGTCCACGATCATGATGTTTTCGGCGCGGTCCTTCAGCGACGTCTCCAGGTCGCGGCGCAGCTCGGCGTCCTCCGTGGGGTCGGCGGAACGCCCACGCGTGCCTTTGATCGGCTCGGCCCGCATGCCGCCGTCGGAGAGAATCCGCAGGAAGCGTTCGGGCGAAGTGCTCGCGACAACCAGCTCGCCGAACCGAAGGTAACTGGCGAAGGGTGCCGGATTGCGGCGACGCAATGCCCGGTAGCTCTCCCACGGATCAAGCCCGCCGGCAGGGGCTTCAAGCATGGTGGTCAGGCAGACCTCGTATGAGTTGCCTTCGCTTATTTCATGCTGGGCGTCGGCGATTTTGCGCTTGTAGTCCGTCGCGCTGTCACGGCAAGTGAATTCCGGAGCCACCTCGGAAGCTGGCCCGACGGCGGAAACAGGGGCGGCTGAAGCAGCCCCGACGGCGGTTCGGGCCTCGCGGAACCAGTCATCGGCGTCGGGCGCGTCCAAGGCGAGCAGCCACACAGTGTGCTCGCGATGATCCAGCACCACGGCCCGTCCAGCGAAGAGCAGGGCGGCGTCGGGAGTCCCGGCCTGGACGTCGTTCCCCCCGGTTTCCCGCTTGAGCTCGTAGCCCAGGTAACCCAACCAGCCGAGCGTGAACTGGCCATCGTAGCCGCGGGGTGCGCGCACGGCCCGGCGTCCCCATACGGAATCGAGCCAGCGGAAGAAGGGTCCGGCGGTTTCCACGGTGGCTGTTCCGGCCGTTACCTGGGTGGTTCCCTGACGGTGCTGGACGGACTGTCCGAACGTGCCGCCGTCGTCCGCCAGAATGCTGAAGCGGCTTCGGGCAGCGGCCTGGGACGTCCCTGAAACCGCGGATGCGTTGGAGGAATCCAACCAGACAGCGTTGGCCGAGGAACCGTAGAGGTTCTGAAAGAGCGCCTCGGCGTCAGGAGCGGCGCTGATCTTTTCGGACCGGAGCTGCAGGCCGCGGCGCGCGCTGAGTTCCGGCGAGAGGATCGCTGCCAGCGACGGCAAGTACCGCATGGCCTGCAGGACGTCGTCCGGGGCGTTGCCATCCGCGAGGTTCTGGACACGGATGTCTGCTGCGCCGATGACAGGGTCAGCTTCGAGCCAAAGATCTTCCTGGGCGGCCCAAGTGTCCCAATACGGTTCGTAGGTGTTTCCGTCACGAGCCAAAGCCCGTCGACGGCGGTCGTCACCGGGGGATTCGACCCAGACGATCGCGTCCAGCATGGGGCGCGCGGCGTTCGCTGCTGCCCCGACACCCTCGACGATCACGATTTCGGCTGGCAGTGTTACATGCAGCGCGCCGTCGTAATGCCGTTCCCAATCCCAGCTGACCCACTCTGCTGCCTCGCCTTGGCTCAAGGGCGTCAGGACCGTTGCGATGTATCGTTCGATGCCTGTGGCAAGGCCGTTCCACCCGGGATAGATGTCTTCCAGATGGAAAAGGGAAACCTTGTGGTGCTCCCGAAGGCGGGCCGCCAGCTCGACGGCCAGCGTGGTCTTGCCCGCGCCGGACCGCCCGTCGACGGCGATGATCACGGGTGCAGGGGTCATGACATAGAGGTTACCTGCTGGTGCTCGGTGGCTCCGTCCCGGACGTCGCTGGCGCTACTCCCGGGGTCTTCCGCAAGGGCAGCGCCCACATGGCCCACAATGCCTGGAATGGCGGCTTTGATGAGGGTCCAGGTGTTGTCGAAGTCGGTGTGGCCGCCGTACCAGGGATCCTCGATGCCCAGATCCAGGGAACTGCGCCCAGCCATCATGGGATCGAAGCTGCGCAGCATCCGGACTTTGGCCAGCGATTCGCGATCCGGCGCGCCCTCCTGGAGCCAGCCGAAATGGTCGACGTCCAGCGCCAGGATGAGATCCCGCTCAGCGAACCACTCCTGCCGCCACTGGCGTGCGACGTGATCCTCGGAAGCGATGTGGTGGGCGGTCAGTTTGCGGGCCGCCCGGGGATCGATCGGGTGCCCCACCTCGTACCCGGTGGTGCCTGCTGAGTCCACTACGACCAGCTTGCCGAGCCCTTCCGCTTCGAAGGCTTCGGTAAGCATGAGCGCTGCCATGGGCGAGCGGCAGATGTTTCCAGTGCAGACCGTGATGATGCGGTATGGGCTCGTCGTTGAGTACATGCAGCAAGCATGGTTGATGGCACCCCTTCTTGGCTAGGGGCCACTTCACAACGAAGTCACTTTTCCTGTCAAAGCTGTCACAGGGTGTATGAGGGGCGGCTACTGGGCCACTGAGGCTGGCGCAATTTCTGTGGCCGACGACCCGGCAGATGCCGCTTCCGCAGCGAGCGCAGAGGCAGTCAGGTAGACGGTACGCATGACGGCGGCGCGTCGCCTTTCGAGGCGGCCGGGGTCGTTCCCGGCCATGAGCCCATCGAGTGCAGGCAGCACGGGCGCGGCATCGCAAAGACTCACGATGGTGATGAGGAGATCGCCGGCGTCTTCCCTTGAGATTCCAGGAAGGGCTGCAATGGTGCTGTTGACCTTGGACGCACAGTTGGCCATCCGTTTGGGCAGGCCCACAACTTCAGCGCCGCGTTCCAGGCCTTCCCAGAAGAGGAGGCGCGGCGCGGTCGCATCTTTTTGGTGGTGGTCAAAGAGCCGGCCAGCGTAGTCAGCCATGGCCTCCGGACCCTTTCCATGGATGGGTACTTCGTCCATGAGGGAGCTGAGCGCGGCGACGATAACCGCGTCAAAAAGGCCGTTCTTGTTGCCGAAGTACTGGTAGATGCGTTCCTTGTTGACACCCGCCTCAGCCGCGATGCGGTCAATCCGGGCCCCGGCAAGTCCGCGCGCGCAAAACTCGGACGTCGCCGCTTCGAGCAGGAGTGACTTGGTGCGTTCTATGTCCCATGCCATAACTACAGATTACCATTTCCCAACCAACTAGTTGTATTTGCTCCCGAGTGCGGTTATGGTGGGACCAAGCTAAATGCAACTATCTGGTTGGAGAATGCCATGACCACTCAAACAACGCCGGAAATCGCCGTTCAGTCATCGTCACCCGCAGTCCCGGCTCGCGCGAAAGTGCCCTCCGTCCACGTGAGGGCACTGATCACCTGGCTCGCGATCTTCCCCTTGGTATCCATCGGCATGCTGTTGCTCGGCCCGATCATGGAGCCGTGGCACCCTATCCTTCGGGCGCTCCTGCTGACGGCGCTTGTGGTCCCGGCCGCGGTCTACGTTGTGGTCCCCAAGCTCATGGCCGGCCACGGCGCCCTCACCCGCAAGGCAGTGGAGCGCTCGGCCCAACGCGCAGCCCGCAAGCCCAGCTAACCCACCTGGGACGCTGGGACTAAACGCTCCGCAAGCGCTCCACATCCGCGATGCTGGGATAGGCGGCCTGGGTGCCCTTCTTCGTGGCCGCCAACGCGGCAGCCACTGAGGCGAACCCGGCGGCGTCGGCGAGGGAGTCTCCGGCAGCCAGGCGTGCAGCGACCGCCCCCGTAAAAGCATCACCGGCACCCGTGGTGTCGACGGCCGAAACGCGGGTAGGGGCAATGCGCGTGATCTGGTCCTGGGTACCCCGGGCCAAAGAATCCAGCACAACAGACCCGTGGGCGCCCAGCGTTACCAGCACGCGCTGCAAACCCCGGTCAGCAAACTGGCTACGTACCGGCTCCCAGGCTTCGGCCTCCGCGTCTGCGGCAGGAACGTCGGCTTCGCCACCAAGGAACAGTGAGGCCTCGTGCGCATTGACCAGCAGTACGTCGCTCAACTCGGCCAGGACCTCCGGCGCCTCCGCGTAAGGCGAGAGGTTCAACAAGACGGTAGCGCCGGCGTCGTGCCCTGCTTGTGCAGCGGCGATCACAGTATCGATCGCGACTTCAAGGCAGAGGCAGACAACCGCAGCATTGTTGATGGTGTCCGCTGCCGCGCGCACGTCCGCCGGGGTTAGAGTCCCGTTTGCCCCGGCCGAGATGATGATGCTGTTCTCGCCGCCGGCATCCACCGAGATGACCGCGACGCCCGTCGCGGCATCCGAGCGTCGGACGCGGGTAACGTCCACGCCGGCGTTGGCGGTCGACTCCAGGAGCATGGTGCCGTTGGCGTCATCGCCCACTGCGCCCACCAGGCTGACCTGGGCACCGAGCTTGCTGGCCGCCACCGCCTGGTTGGCACTCTTGCCACCGGGATTTACGGCGAAACCATTGCCGTGGACCGTCTCGCCGGGCTTCGGGAGGCGGTCGCAGTAGATCGTCAAATCGGCGTTCAGGGAGCCGACGACGACGATCCCCGCCGTGGGTGCTTCGGCTTCTGTGCTCATGCGGTGACCTCTTTCTCGGACGTCTCGGTGTCCGCACCTTCGGTGACTTCGGCATCAACCGGTTTGGGGATCAGCAGTGAGGCTCCGAAGGCGGCCAGGGTGATGGCGAGACCCACCACCACAACGGTGAGGTACGACGCCTTTGCGTCGCCAAGTGCCGACGTTGCAACGAGGACCGCGGGCAGGACCAGGAAGCTCAGGCCGGCGCCGAGGTTGAAGGCGCCCGCGTTCATTCCGGGAAGGAAGCCCGGATTGCCTAGGGGCGAGAGGACCACACCGAGTCCGTTCAGCATGATGTTGACGGTACCGGCGTACATGATGCCCAGCAAGGCCGTGCCCACGATCATCATCGGCAGGTTGTTCAGGCCGAAGAGCGCGATGATCGCCAAGGCTACGAGGCTGCCCACCAGGCCGATGCGAAGGACCTTCGTGTAGCCGAGGACCGGGGCGAGCCTGCCGCTGATCGGGCCGAAGAGCCAACCCAGCAGTGCGTACGGCGTGAGGATCATGAGTGACATCTCGGTGGGGCCGACGCCGAAGCCGGGTTCGGCCGCCTGAACGAAGGCAGGGACGATCCCATTAATGACGGCGAAGATACCGGTCATGGTCAGTGTGGTGGTCAAAAGCGGAGCCCACGTGGAACGCTGCCGCAGGTGCACGGTTTCGACCATGGGCTGCTTGGCGCGCTTTTCAACAGTCCAGAAGGCGAAGAACGCGACGGCGGCAACCAGGATGAGGGCGACTGCGAGGGTCAAGGTGCCGGCGTCGAAGGCCGTTGCCAGCTTGGAGCCTTCGTTCAGTGCCGTCAGCAGTGCGCCCACGGCGATCACGATGAAGAAGACGCCCAGCCAGTCCATGGTGGTTCCGGCGGCGGGCTTGCTTTCGCCGGCCAGGACAGCGATCAGAACCGTCGCCACGAGTGCCAGTGCCACCATCAGCCAGAAGATGCTGCGGAATCCGAAGTTCTCGGCGAAGTAGCCGCCCACGAACGAGTCGACGCCGGCCACCCCACCGTTTACCGCGGTGATGAGGCCCATGAGGGTGCCGTATTTGCGGGGGTTGCTCACTGCGGAGCGGAGCATGATGAGGCAGAGCGGGACGGTGGGACCGCTGACGCCCTGGATGATGCGGCCTACGAAGAGCCACGTGACATCGGGTGCGAGTGCGGCGATGACTGAACCAACTGCCATCAGGAGCATCATGCCCACAAGGATCTTCTTGCGGCCCACGATGTCGCTGAGGCGGGGGAGGAAGAGGGAGAACAGTGCGGCGGCCGTGAAGAACCAGGTCTGGGAGAGGCCGATGGTTGCTTGGTCGGTCTGGAGCTCATTGCCCATGGTGACCAAGGCGGGACTGAGCATGGAGGCGTTGAGCTGGAAGGCTACGCAAGCTGCCAGCAGGGCGACCATGAGGGCGGTGACATTGCCGTGCGTGGACTTGGTTTCTGCGGGAATGGACATTACTTGGCCTCTCCTGCTGTCACTGCCGCTGCAGCGTCGGTGACGTCCGCCGCAGCGGTGGCGTTAGCTCCGGCGTCGAGCGTTGGTTCGCCAATCCGTTCGATCGCGTCCGTGACCAAATCCCAGAACTTCTTGTGGTCCAGGTCAACAGCCACTGACGTGTGGCAGTCCTCCGGGGCGGGCGCGCGGAAGTCCGCAACGGTCATGCCCAGGGTGAGCTTGCCCTGCAGTTCGATGTCGACGGGGACCTTGCGGGTGGTCATCACGGTGGGGTCGATGACGTAGGCGACCGCGCACGGATCGTGGACAGGAGGGTGGTCGAAACCCTGGGCATCCTTGTAGGTCTTTTGGAAGAAGCCCATGAGTTCCATGACGAACTTGGCCGGCTTGGTGCCGATTTTTGCGATGCGGTCCACTACTTCGTCGGTGGCCAGCGCCTGGTGGGTGAGGTCCAGGCCGACCATCACCACGGGCCACTTTTCGTTGAACACGATGTGTGCGGCTTCGGGATCGATGATGATGTTGAACTCGGCAACGGCGCTCCAGTTGCCCACGTGGTAGCCGCCGCCCATGAGGACGACTTCCTTGACGCGATCAACGATGCGGGGCTCCTTGCGGGCGGCCATCGCGATGTTGGTGAGGCCCGCGGTAGGGACGAGTGTGACGGTGCCCGGCTCATGCGCCATGACGGTTTCAATGATGAGGTCGACGGCGTGGCGCGGGTCCAGCTCGATGGTGGGCTCGGGCTGTTCCGGACCGTCCATGCCGGAATCGCCGTGGATGCTCGGGGCAGTCTCGATGGTGCGCACAAGGGGACGGTCGCAGCCGGCTGCGAAGGGAACGCCAGTGATGCCAGCGATCGTGGCTACCGAGAGGGCGTTGCGCGTGACTTTTTCGAGGGTCTGGTTGCCCACCACGGTTGTCACTGCGAGGAGCTCGATGTCCGGGTTGCCGTGGGCCAGAAGCAATGCCACTGCGTCGTCATGGCCGGGGTCGCAGTCAAGAATGATCTTCTTGGGTGCTGTCATGGGGTTGGGGTCCACGTTTCGTCTCCACGTCATTGGGGCCTGCCAGGGTCTTGCCTGAAGCAGGGCGGTAAGCATTCATTGGGAATTCTGGCACTGCTTCCGATCTCACGTCAAGCGCTTAACGTTAATTGCGTTAAACGCTTGATGCCTTGAGGGGAGTAGTCCGTGCCGCAACAACGCTACGATCGAAGCATGGATACCCTGGATCGGCGGAACCCCCGCGCACCCCGTGTAACGGCCGCGATGGTGGCTGCCCGGGCCGGGGTTTCCACGGCTACCGTCTCCTTGGTGGCCAACGGCAAGACGCAAGGGCGGGTATCCGAGGACAACATCTCGCGGGTCCGCTCAGCGATCGCCGAACTTGGATATGTGGTGGACAGCATTGGGAGTTCGCTGGCACGCGGAGTCAGCTCCATCGTCATCCTCGTGACGCCCGACGTCTCCAACCCGTTCTTCGCCAACGTCATCGCAGGCGTCCGGGAATCGCTGGGCCCGGAATACCAACTGCTGCTCTCGGTGACCGATGCAGGGGAGTCGCCGCAAGCTGAGGATGTCCGCAAGTTGTTGGCCCTCCGTCCGGCCGGCTTGCTGGTGGGTGCCCCCAGTGCCGGGTTTCTTCAGGACCTGGCCGCGGCCGGACCGCTGGTGCTCCTGGATGCCCCGGGGCTGGAGTCCTACGCCCCGTCCGTGAACCTCGACGTCGCGCAAGGCGCACGTGAGTTGGCCCGACACCTGGCAGCCTCCGGACATACCCGGGCCGCCTACGTGGACGGCATTACCGGCACCACCACTTTCCACCTGCGCAGGGAAGCCTTCCTTGAGGAGGCCGCCGCGTGCGGGCTCCTGGTTGCCGACGGGCATGTCATCAGTACCGCGATCGACGTCGGTGCTGCCGCCGCCGCGTTCGCCGACGCCTGGCCCGCGTGGCAGCGTGAGGGGGTGACCGCCGTCGTCTGCGGTACCGATACCCACGCGTATGGCGTGCTGCAGGAAGCGCGTGTGGCGGGCGTGCGGATTCCTGCCGAACTGGCTGTGGCGGGCTTCGATGACCTCCCGTATTCAGCCACCAGCAATCCCAGCCTCACGAGCGTGCACCTGCCCGCGACCCCGCTTGGACTCAAGGCGGGGGAGCAGCTGCGCGGGCTCATGGAGGGCCGGGATTTGGAGGAGCCCCACGTGACGCTGGAGAGCTCCCTGGTGGTTCGCGGTTCTACCTCGTTGGGCTAGCGCGGCTTTTGGCCCGCTTAGTGGATGGTGGCGAGCAGGATGCCAACCAGGACGAAAAGGCATCCGAAGATGCGGTTGAGGACCCTCTGGCCGCGCTCGTCATGGGTGAAGCGCTGGAATGAACGTGCTGCCAGAGCGAAGAAGAACCACATCACCATGATGTCGATGGCCAGGATCGTGGCGGTCAGCACTGCATATTGCTGGAGCAGCGGCTGCTCTGGCCTGATGAATTGCGGCATGAAGGCAAGGAAGAACACGATCGCCTTGGGGTTCAGCAGGTTCACCCAGATACCGCGCTGGAACATGGACATCGCCGACTCGTTCTTGCGGCTGTCCACCTTTTCCTCGTCCAGGTCCGGCTTGTGCAGGAACTGCCGGATCCCCAGGTACACCAGATACGCGGCGCCTGCGTAGCGGACGACGTTGAATATCACGGGCGAATTGGAGACCAACACACCCACGCCCAAGGCCACGATGACGATGTGGATGACCAAGGCCAATTGTTGGCCGAGGATGCCCCAGATGGAGCGTCGGAAGCCTGAATTGAGCGAATTGCTCATGGTGAAAATGGCACCGGCGCCGGGAGTGAAACTGATCAGGGTGCCGGAGCCAACCAGGGCCAGCCAAAGTGAAAACTGCACCATCTCAGCTTATGCCGGTGAGACGGGTGCCCGGGACGCGTTGGGTCCTGACCTTGTTCGGCCATCCAGATAGTGGGTTGAAGCCCAAATGGGTTGATTTCCGCAGGCCTGGCGTCCGATGAGGGTCAGGAAGCTACGGCTTAGGGCAAACTGGTGCCGTGAGCGGAATCCCGTGGGTGCTGCACGTTGACCTCGACCAGTTCATTGCCGCGGTCGAGGTCCTCCGGCGGCCTGAGCTTGCCGGCAAGCCGATCATCGTTGGCGGCCGGGGGGATCCTACGGAACGCGCTGTGGTGTCCACTGCATCGTATGAAGCCAGGGCGTTCGGCGTGGGTTCCGGAATGCCACTGCGCACAGCTGCCCGGAAAGTGCCCGATGCCGTGATCCTTCCCGTCGACCAGGAGGCTTACCTGGCGGCCTCGCACGTGGTGATGTCCACCCTGCGCGCACAGTCGGGCGCCACGGTTCAGGTGCTGGGCTGGGATGAAGCCTTTGTGGGCGTTGAAACCGAAGATCCTGAGGCATACGCACGACAGATCCAAGCTGCCATCCTGGAGCAAACCCGGCTGCATTGCAGCGTGGGCATCGGCGACACCTTGGTCCGCGCGAAGAATGCCACGGATTTTGGCAAGCCCGCGGGAATCTTTCGGCTGACCAAAGAGAACTGGCTCACGGTCATGGGAAGCAAACCCACCAAGGAACTGTGGGGCGTTGGTCCCAAGGTGTCTGCCCGGCTGGCCAAACATGGGATCACCACAGTCGCCGAGCTTGCGGCGTCCGATCCCCAGGACCTGGTCCCGGAGTTCGGCCCCAAGATGGGCCCTTGGTATGCGCAGCTAGGTCGGGGTGAAGGCTCCAACGAAGTGGACGACACCCCGTGGGTTGCCCGCGCACACGGCCGCGAGACCACGTTCCAGCAGGATCTCACGGAACCCTCACAGATCAGCGACGCCATCAAGGAGCTGACAGCGCGCGTCCTCGAAGACGTGGCAGCTGAGGGGCGGCCGGTGGTGGGGCTGACCCTCAAAGTCCGTTACGCGCCGTTCTTCACCAAGACCTACGCACGGAAGATCCCGGAGACCTTCGACCGGGACGAAGTCCTGGCGCAAGCCCTGGACGTCACGGCGCGGATCGAGCCCGACCGTCCCATCCGGCTTCTGGGACTACGCGCCGAAATGTCGATGCCCGACGACGCACGAAAGGGACACACCCCGACGCGTAGCGGATGGTGACATGCACGACGGCGGTCGGCCGGCTACCAGCGCGGGTGGATCGCTTCGCGGAAATAGCGGTCATAGATGTCCTGGACCCCGGCGGTGAGTCCTGAACCGACGTCCTGCATCGCTCCCGCCTCAGCGTTCGCATGTGCCTGCGCTGAAGAACGGGCACCGGGGATGACCGTGCTGACACCGTCCTGGGCGATCACCCAGGCGAGGGCCGCTTGGGCGGTGCTGACGCCGTCGGGCACTAATGCGCTGAACTCTTGTGCGGCCTTAACGCCGGTGGCGAAATCGACGCCCGAGAAGGTCTCGCCGACGTCGAATGAGGAGCCGTCGCGGTTGTAGTTGCGGTGGTCGTTCTCCGCGAACTCGGTTTCCGGCGTGTACTTTCCAGACAACAGTCCAGACGCCAGCGGCACTCTGGCGATGATGCCGACTCCGGCCTGCTTTGCTGCCGGGAGAACTTCATCGAGCGGCTTCAGCCGGAAGGCGTTCAGGATGATCTGGACGGACGCGGTATTCCCGCGGTTGATGGCTTCAAGGGCTTCGTCGGTCCGCTCGACACTGACGCCGTAGTTGCGGATGACGCCTTCGCTGACGAGCGTGTCCAAGGCGTCGTACACCTCATCCCGCGTGTAGACGGCGGTGGGCGGGCAATGCAATTGGACGAGGTCCAGGGTGTCCTGCTGCAGATTCCGCCGGGAACGGTCAGTCCACGCGCGGAAGTTGGCGAGCGTGTAGTTTTCGGGCACCTGGTCCACGCGCCGGCCCATCTTGGTGGCAACCAGCAGGTCCAACCCGGGATTGGCGCGCAGGAAGCGTCCGATCAGTTGCTCGCTTCGGCCATCGCCGTAGACGTCGGCCGTGTCGAAGAAAGTAACCCCGCCGTCGACCGAGGCCTCCAGGACGGCAAGTGCGTCTTCCTCTGTGACGTCACCCCAGTCCGCTCCGAGTTGCCACGTGCCTAGTCCAACGGTGGACACCGACCGGCCGGTCTTACCAAGTATGCGTTGTTCCATGGATTCGACTATATGGGGTCAAGACTCGTCCATTCGCGCCACTTTGCCCATCAAGTACCGCCGCTCCTGGAGGCTGCCTGTCTTTTTGGCGGCCACGAGGTAGGCGGCGCGCGCGTCCACATAAGAGCCTGCCATTTCATGCAGGTGGCCCCGCACAGCATCCAGGCGGTGTGAGCGACCGATCGCCGAATCCAGCCCTGCGAGCAGCTCAAGCCCAGCGGTTGGCCCCTTCACCATGGCCACAGCCACAGCACGGTTCAGCGTCACCACGGGACTTGGCGCCACGGCTTCAAGGACCGTGTACAAGGCGAGGATCTGGGGCCAGTCCGTTTCGGCATCAGAGGGCGCCTCGGCATGAACGGCCGCGATCGCGGCCTGGAGTTGGTACGGTCCAGCCGCGCCACGACCGAGCACGGAAGAAAGGAGCACGATGCCTTCCTCTATCTGCCCGCGGTTCCATAAACTCCGGTCCTGTTCGGACAGCGGCACGGGCATTCCGTCAGCCAGGGTGCGCGCGGCACGACGGGAGTCCGTCAGCAGCATCAGAGCGAGCAAACCGGTGGCCTCCAACTCGTCCGGCGCCACGCCCACCAGCAGGCGTGCCAAGCGGATCGCTTCGGTGGTGAGGTCTTCGCGCTGCAGTGAGTCGCCCGAGCTTGCGGCGTAGCCTTCGTTGAAAATCAGGTACAGGACGTGAAGTACGACGCCGAGCCTCGCCTTCCGCTCGGACTCCGGCGGCATGTCGAAACGGGCGCCTGCCTTCTGGATCCCCTGTTTCGCACGGCTGATGCGCTGGCCCATGGTCGCCTCGGGGACGAGGAAAGCAGAGGCGATTTCCGCCGTCGTGAGTCCCCCTACGGCCCGGAGTGTCAAGGCGAGCTGCGATGGCGCACTTATTGAGGGGTGGCAGCACAGGAACATCAGGGTCAGGGTGTCGTCGGCTTCAGACGCCGTGCTGTCCTGGAAGCTGACCTCCATGGCGGCGACGCGTTCCTCCCGGGCACGGCGCGCGCTTTCACTGCGCCATACATCAACCAGCCGGCGGGATGCGACAGCCAGCAGCCATCCTTTGGGATTTGTTGGCAGCCCGGATGGCCATTGCACCGCTGCCTCAATGAGGGCCTCCTGGACGGCATCCTCGCAGGCATCGAACTGGCCGTGCTTGCGTGCCAGCACGCCGAGGACCTGCGGCGCCAACGTGCGCAGCAGGTCCTCGATGTCGCGTGGGGGAACGGCCAAACTAGACCTCCGGGGGACCGTCCGGGATAGCGCGGAGTTCCACCACCTGCGAGTACTTGACGATGCTCGAGCAGATTTCCACGGCGCGTTCCTCGCTGGCCACATCCACCACCCAGTACCCGATCAGCGATTCCTTCGACTCGGCGTACGGCCCATCGGTGGTGATGATGCCGTCCGGGGTCTGCTTGACCAGCTGGGCTGTACCGGGATCGGCCAGTCCGGCGTTGAAGACGAGTTCGCCGGACTGAGTCAGGTCCTTGTCGATCTGGATCATGAACCCGATCATTTCCTTGACCCACTCCGGGTCGGCAGTTTCCATCATGCCCTCGGCGGATCCGAACATCATGATCATGTATTTCATCTCAAACTCCTTATGAAGTGGCGCCCTGTTTGGGTGCTTTCACTCATGGGTCGGAACTGCGGGGCGCTTTTCTACATGGTTCGGCAAAGTTTTTTTGGGCCAGGAAGCCACGCGCAACCTAGGCCCGGGCGATCACCTCGCCGTTGGGAATGAGGAAGTAGCCATCGTCCGTTGCTCCCCAACGGTGCCAGCCTGCGGCGATCCTGGCGAGATCGGCCTCGTTGGCGAAGCCGTATTCGAGGGCTTGCTCGGCAAAGGCGGAGTGGAGGACGCGTTCGCTCCACACACGGGACTGCCATGCCCGCTGTTGGGCTGTCGCGTAGAGCCAGTTGCTGCTGCTGGGTGCCACTTGGGCAAAGCCTGCCTGCTGCGCCCAAGAGACCAGCCGACGGCCGGCATCCGGTTCGGCACCGTTGCGTCGGGCGATCTTCTGGTAGAGCTCCATCCAGTCATCGAGCTCGGGAACCTCCGGGTACCAGCTCATGCCGTGGAAATCGGCGTCGCGTACGGCCACGATCGCGCCCGGCTTGGCCACGCGGCGCATTTCACGCAGGGCGGCGACGGGGTCAGTCAGGTGCTGGAGGACTTGATGGGCGTGGACGAGGTCGAAGGACTCGTCCTCAAACTCGAGATCGTAGATATTGCCGGTGCGGAACTCTACGTTGTCCACCCCACGGTCCTTGGCCAGCTCAGTTGCCTGGGCGACGACCTCCGCCGAGCGGTCCAGACCGATGACCTGTGCGGGCGCAACCAGCCCCGCGAAGTCGCACGTGATGCTGCCCGGTCCGCACCCGACGTCGAGGACCGACGTCCCCGGGGTGAGATGCGGAATGACAAACGCGGCCGAATTCTCGGCCGTCCGCGAGGCGTGGGCCCGGACAACCGACTCGTGGTGCCCGTGGGTGTAGACATCTTCAGGCTGGTGCGCGTTCATAGGGAAACGCTACAACTTCGGCGGTGGATTTAGGCGGAAGGCGGTGAGGGGCTCTTCTCCGCGGTTTCCGTGCGGGCCGCTACGGTGGCCTGGATCATATCGGTCATGAAGCGTCGGACAATGTCCAGCTCTTCAGCGCTGTAGGCGCCCATGGCCTTGCCCATGCGGAGGGCCAACGGCATGAACATGGCACTTCCATCCCGGTAGGCCTTGGGGGTCATGTGCAGTTGGACCTGCCGGCGATCGGTGCCGAGACGGTCACGGGTGAGGTGGCCGGAGGCGTGCAGCCGGTCAACCAACGCCGTGGTGGCGGGGGAACTTAGCCGCAGTTCACTTCGGAGGACGCCCGGCGTGACAACCCGGCCGGCGGCAGAATGGCGCATGATCACTGCCAGGGCGTTGAGATCCGTCCGGTGCATGTCGTTCCGGCCACCGGCGGCGTCAACATAGTGGTTGGCTTCCAGGGTGAAGTCCTGAAGGAGCCGCACCAAATCCTGGGGTGCCGCGATTTCCGGGCGTTCGCCGCCGGGGTGCGGGCCTGAAGCCTCAGACATCCTGCCCTCCCGCCTACGTTCAACCTTGATTACTGCCCTGTCGGATATTACTCCCCGCCAAACAGGAATCCGGCATCAGCAAATGGTTCACTCTTGGAATACTTCCATCATAAAGATATTCTGTGGTGGAATAAAGAGACTCTCAAGCTTCCGGAAGAAGGACCCATGAACCCGCAGAAGGTACCGTTCTGGCTTCGATGGTTGGTGCCCGTGGTGCTTGTCATCATCTGGCTTGGCATTGCCGGCGTTGGCGGCCCAACGTTCGGGCGCCTGGACGAAGTCTCCTCCAATGACCAGGCTTCGTTTCTTCCAGCAGGCGCCGAAGCGACGGAAGCCGGTAACTGGCAGGCGAAGTTCCGTGATTCCAAGGAGATCCCTGCCGTGGTCATCGTTGAGAACGGGACGGCCTTCACCCCGGCCCAGCTGGGCGAAGCAGCCCAGCTGAAAGCCGACATCGAGGCGCTCAAGCTGGGTGACGCCGTCGTCGGGCCTCTTCCCTCGGAGGACGGCAAAGCTGTCCAGTTCATCGTGCCAATAGCGTCCTCGGATGAGCTGCGCGACAAAATCCAGGAACTGCGCGACGTTGTTCAACCGGGCGCTCCGGACGGGACCCGCGCCTTCGTCACCGGTCCCGCCGGGCTGACCGCCGATCTGGTGAACGCGTTCGGCGGCATCGACGGCATCCTTCTGCTGGTCGCCCTTGGCGCCGTGTTTGTCATTTTGCTGCTCGTGTACCGCTCACTTGTCCTGCCTCTGGCAGTCCTCCTGACATCGGTCTTTGCGCTCTGCGCGGCCATTCTCCTGGTGTACGCGATGGCCAAACTGGGCTGGATCCAGCTCAATGGCCAGAGCCAGGGAATCCTGTCCATCCTGGTGATTGGTGCGGCCACCGACTATGCGCTGCTGTATGTGGCTCGATTCCGCGAGGCACTGACCCACACCACCAACCGTACGAGGGCAGTGCTCACGGCATGGAAAGCCTCCTTCGAACCGATCCTTGCGTCCGGCGCGACCGTCATCATCGCGCTGCTTTGCCTGCTCTTCTCCGACCTGAACTCCAACAAGGCGCTGGGTCCTGTGGCAGCTGCCGGAATCCTTTGCTCGCTCTTCGCCGCGCTTACCCTCCTGCCAGCGCTCATGGCCCTGCTGGGCCGCGCCGCGTTCTGGCCCTTCCGCCCCAAGCTCCTGCCCGACGACGAACGCGAACCCGAGCTGGTTACTGGACTTGAAGGGCAAAAGGGTCTGTGGCGGGCAACTGCTTCGCTGGTTTCCCGGCGGCCGCGCGCCGTATGGGTGGCTTCGGTCCTGCTGCTCCTGGTGGCTTCGGCAGGCGTCCTGCAATTGAAGGCCAACGGCGTCCCCCAAACGGACGTCATCCTCGCGGCCTCCGACGCCGTGGACGGCCAGGACGCGCTGGCGCGGCATTTCGACGCCGGCAGCGGCAGCCCCGCCGTCGTGGTCGCCTCCGAAGATTCCGCGCAGGAAGTGCTGGACAAGGTCAAAGCGGCCGATGGCGTGGGTGACGCCTACCTCCTGGCCGACGGAAATGTGCCCATCACCGGTGCTCCGGGAACTCCGACCGATCCCGTCGTCCGCGAGGGCAAGGTGCTGATCAATGCGACGCTCGACTCTGCCGCTGACTCGATCGAGGCCGAAGAAGCTGTGAAGTCGCTCCGTGCGGCCGTGAAAGAGGTCGACGCCGGCGCTTTGGTTGGCGGGGTCACTGCCACGGCGCTGGACACCAACATCACCGCGCAGCGCGACCTGGTGGTCATCATCCCCATCGTCCTGGTGGTCATCCTCTTCATCCTGATGCTCCTCCTGCGCTCCGTTGTGGCGCCTGTTCTGCTGGTGCTGTCCGTGGTCCTGTCCTATGCGGCAGCCATGGGCGTCTCAGCCTTGGTGTTCAACGGGATTTTCGGTTTCCCAGGTGCAGATGCCACGGTTCCACTCTTCGGGTTCGTTTTCCTGGTGGCCTTGGGCGTGGACTACAACATCTTCCTCATGAGCAGGGTGCGCGAGGAATCGTTGAAGCACGGAACCCGGCCTGGAATCCTCCGTGGCCTGGGCGTTACGGGTGGGGTGATTACGTCAGCCGGTGTTGTGTTGGCTGCTACCTTCGCCGCCCTCGGAGTTATTCCCATCATGTTCCTCGTGCAGCTGGCCTTCATCGTGGCCTTCGGGGTGCTGCTGGATACCATTCTGGTCCGCTCACTGTTGGTGCCCGCGCTCGCGTACGACATCGGACACCGGATTTGGTGGCCAGGCAAGCCCGGCCGACAAGCTGATGCAATGGCGCGTCCCCGTGAGGAGGAACGGGCGGCGGTGGGACGGTAGCTCGTCATTCGGCCGCGACGACGTAGCCCGCACCTCCGTCCACGGTGACTCGCTGGCCCGTCTTGAGTAGCCGGGTCGCGTTGCCGGTTCCAACGACGGCGGGTATCCCGTACTCCCGGGCAACCAGCGACGCGTGGGCGGCAAGGGTTCCGCCGTCGGTGACCACGGCGGCGGCTCGAGCGAAAAGGGGCGTCCAGGCTGGTGCGGTGGATCGCGCTACGAGTATCTCGCCATCGAGGAAGCTGTCGAATTCCTCCAGGCCTGACATCACCCGCACCCTGCCCGTCGCGCGTCCAGTGCTGGCAGGGTGGCCGACAATCGCACCCGCGGGAACCTCGTGGTTTGTCCTGGCTGCGTCAACAGCGCCCGCCACGGGATCAGCTCCAAACCTACCGGGCTCGCCAATGATGAGTGGTGCGTCCAGACACCGTTGCATCTCCCAGGTTGCCCGGCGGCTTCCTACCAGCTCCCTGTAGTCCGCCGAAGGGTTCATTACTTCACCCAGATGGAGGAAATGGATGTCCTGCGGGTCCTCGATGGCACCTGCGGCAGCCAGGTTTTGTCCCAGGCGTTTGGCGCAACGGCGCAAGACCGGCCATCCAAGAGTGAGGTAAAGGGATTGTTCTTCCCTGAGGGCGGCGTAGTACTGGGCCATCGTTACGAGGGAATCAAAGCGGGTGAGGACCCTTGGACTATCAAGCAGCACTTCCCTCGCTGCGGCTTCGGCTGCCTTTCGCTGTGCGTCAAGAGCCTCCTTGCCGGCCATGGTTAAAGCCGTTTCAGGGCTTCGGATGCCTGCCTCGCCGAAGGTCGGGTGGTACCAGTCGAGGGAGTAAACGGCCGATTCCGATGGTGTCGCATTGCTGCGGGTGAGACCTGTGCTGCCAGTTAGGCCTGTGCTGCCAGTGAGTCCTGCGCTGCCCGTAAGGCCGCGGAGCAGGGCCTGATGGCCGAGGCGTCCTGCCGGCGTGTCGCTCAGCGGAGCGGCTAGGTGCTTTTGCCAGAGCCTGGCCAGGGCCGCTTCCATTTTCCAGGCAGATCCGCCCACGACGGCCAATGACCACAGGTAGATTCCCGCCTGCCTGACAATGGCATCCACAAGCTCGATGAGCCTTGCCGGGGAAGCCGTGTCCACCTCTTGCTCTGCATTGCGCACGCGTTCCCGATAGTCGGGCAGCAGCTGGTGTCGCCATTTCAGCTCCAGACCCTTCAGAACAGCACGGTGTGCCGCAGCCGGATTGCTGGAGACGCGGAAAAGGACGTTGAAAAGGAACCACGGCAAACGACCACGGCTTCGAACTATCAATGGCGCCACAATCCGTGGGGACGGAATCGGCGGGGCGTTGTAATACCAGCCATTGACGGCGCCATAACGAAACGGCACCCGCACCTGAATATCGTCCTCCATGCCGTCGAGATACCCGGTCTCGATCCGGGGAAGAAGCCAGTCCTCGAACAACGGCGTCATGGGATCCGGAAGCCATTCACCGAGCCTGAAATTCCGCGCCCACAGGCCTTCGCCCGGAGCTGTCCAAACTGCTGGCGTGGGAAGGGCCGTCATAGGGCGGGCCTGAAGGAGGAACAGTGCGTCGTCATGGTCCAGAGCCCACTCGATGTCCTGCGGGACCCCGGCCCGGTGGTCGAGCCGACGGGCCAACGCCGCTACTTGCCTTGCTTGGTCCGAGGTGAGGATGCTGCCATCCGTGGTGCACGTGGCGTCGCTGGCGCGGACTGTCCATTGCTCTCCGACTGCTTCGCCGGACACCAGCGGCTCCCCAAGACCGGCGACGGCCGTGACAATGGTTTCGTCGTGGTCACCGGTCAGCGGGTTGGCAGTGAACGCAACGCCTGCGGCACGGGGCTGGACCATCTGTTGAACGAGTACCGCCATGGAAGGGCCTGCCGCATCGCCGCGGGCCGCATCGCCGCGGGCCGCTGCTCCGAGAACAGCCTCATACGCTGCAACTCTATGCTCCGTAGCGGCGTCCAAACATTGCCTGACAGCATGCTCAAGGTCATCCCGCTCAACGTTCAGCAAGCTTTCGTAGAGACCAGCATAGGAAGCGCCTGCGAGGTCCTCTGCGGTGGAAGAGGACCTGACAGCGTAGGGTCCCGGGCCTATCCTGCCGGCAGCAGCTGTCAGAGCGCCGGCGAGGTTGTTGCCGAGTTGCCCAACCACCTCCGACGTGACGACGAACCCCGCTGGCACGTTGAAACCCGCTGCCCTGAGCTCGGAAAGAGTGGCTGCTTTGCTGCCCAACACCGTCTGGTCTGCGCTCGCAGAGCCAAGCTGCGGAAACTCGCTCATAGCCATGGCTCTCCCTCTTCGCAGACACTTCCGGTTTCAGACAGTCGCGGAGCGTCTTTCGATCATTAGGGTGTCGCGCCACTGCCCCGCGAGTGGGCCAAGAGGCATCCTGGCGATTCGATTCCGCCGGCCGACAACCGTAAAGCCCTCCGCAAGATGAAGCCGGAGGCTCGCTTCATTCTCGGGAAAGACACTGGCTTGGATCGTCCAGATTCCTGCTTCTTCAGTGGACGTGATCAGCGCGCGGAGAAGGGCCTTACCCACACCCAAACCGCGGGCTTCCCCGGCCACGTAAATGGAATGCTCCACGACACCGGCATACGCTGCACGCGAGGAGATGGCGGACACGGCGGCCCAACCGAGGACCCGGCCTTCTGCTTCGGCGACCAACCTGTGATCGTTGAGTCTTGTAGCGTCGAATTGCTCCCATCCGGGAGCGGCGGGCTCGAACGTGGCGTTCCCGGACTCGATACCTTCGGTGAAGATCTCCCTGACCACCGGCCAATCGGAACGGGTCATTTTGCGGATCCGGACGCCGCTGTTGGGCAATGGCGCCGTAGTCCCTTTAGTCTCCGTTGTGGCTTTAGCCTCCGTTGTGTGAGCAGTCTCGCTCGTCCCTGTAGTCCTGCTTGTCCCTGAAGTCCCGCTTGTCACAGGGTCTCCAGCAGGCCGGAAGTCCGCTCAATGGCACCCGGGACCAAGGAGTAGTACGCCCATGTGCCCCGCTTTTCGCGGTGCAGAAGGCCGGCATCCACCAGGATCTTCAGGTGGTGTGAGACTGTCGGCTGGCCGAGGTCCAGGGGCTCGGTGAGATCGCAGACGCAGGCTTCACCGCCGTCGGCGCTTTTGACGATGGACAACAGGCGAAGCCTGTTGGGATCGGCCAGTGCCTTAAACACGGAGGCGCGGACCTGGGCCTCATAGGCATCAAGGGAGCCTGTTGATGGTGGACAACAGTCCTTGTCCGTAGCCGGTTCGAGGAGTGGCAGCGAGGTCATCTATCCATTATGCCGCAACATTGACATTCATCAATGTATGGTCGTGGCGCCTTTTGCCGTTAAGCTGCGGCCCTTCGCCGGTGAGCTGCCGGGCCTTCTCCGTTAACGCTCCGCACCTTCCCCCGTATGAGGGATGACCACCTCACTGGCGGAGCGCCCGGCGCCTGGAAAGAGCAGGAGCAGGAGCGCTACGCCTAAGGCCGCGCCTATCAGCTGCGCGGCGATGAATGGAGGCGCGGATGCCGGTGCGATGCCGGCAAACGTGCCGCTGAAAATCCGGCCGAGGGTTACGGCTGGGTTGGCAAATGAAGTTGAGGATGTGAACCAGTACGCGGCGCCGATGTAAGCGCCCACGGCTGGGGCTGCCAGGACGCCCCTATTCGTGGCGGCGAGAGCGAAAATCAGGAGGATCAGCACTGCGGTGGCAACGATCTCGGCCAGTAGGTGCCCTGGCGTCGCGCGTTCCTTCCTGGAGATGTCCGTCCCGATCTCAAACATGGCGTTCGCCAGGGCACTCCCGCAGATCGCTCCCACGATCTGCGTGGGTATATACGCCCCTAGGTCCCGAAGGCTCAGTCCGGACCCATTGCGCCGCCCCAGGAACCAGTCCGCCAAGGACACTACGGGGTTGAAGTGGGCGCCACTGATCGGCCCGAACACCAGGATCAGCACTGTCATTCCGAGAACTGTAGCCGTGCTGTTTTGCAGCAGCTGCAGGCCGGTGTCGGCGGGGGATAGCTGTTGAGCGGCAATCCCGGACCCGACAACGACCGCAACCAGCAGGCAGGTGCCTAGCAGTTCGGCAATAGCGCGGCGCCACAGGGGTGGCTGGGGTGAAGTCATGGGAACAGCTTGACGCAAAGAATTAACTCAGTCAAAATTGAACCAATGAATATTGAAGCAGTTGAGGTTTTTCAGGCAAGGGTCGCAAGGCATGCCGCCCTCGCTGATCCAGCGCGCCTGCGCATAGTCGACCTGCTAACCCTCGGGGACTTTTCGCCGACGGAATTGCAGGCTGAATTGGGTATGCCGTCCAACCTGCTCTCCCACCACCTGCGCACCCTCGAGGAAGCAGGCTTGGCAAAGCGCCACCGCTCGGAGGCGGACAGGCGCCGCAGCTACTTCCGCCTTGCCAGGGACGCTTTCGAGGGTCTTGTGCCCGGCATCGCCCACGACGCACGCCGCGTCTTGTTCGTCTGCACGCGCAACAGTGCCCGCTCCCAACTGGCCTCTGCCCTTTGGCGACAGGCCAGCGCGATACCTTCGGCCTCGGCTGGAACGCACCCCGCGGACAGTATCGCCGCGGGGGCTGTCGAGGCGGCCCGGCGACATGGCCTGGATCTGCCCGACGTCGCTCCCCGCGCTCTTGACGAAGTGGCGGATGAAGCCGACTTCATCGTGACCGTCTGCGACAACGCCCATGAGGAGTTGGTCGGCCTCGGTGGGATCCACTGGTCTGTTGCCGATCCCTTGCGGGTGGATACTCCGGCGGCCTTCGATGCAGCCTTCGAGGATATTGCCCACCGCGTCACTGGGCTCGCTGCGCGCGTCGTTGCCGCTTAGAAACGTGCTCCTCAAAATCAAATATTGACAATCATCGATATACCGCCCGATACTTCTGTGTATCGATCTTCATCAATATCCTGTGATCGATACGATTTTCAGAGCTTTACGGTTAGGGCGCATATCTCCACACCACACACTCGTTCGCACAACACTTCCAGGAGAAAACCCGTGAGCACCGAGACCGCCAAGAAGCCCTCCGTCCTCTTTGTCTGCGTCCACAATGCCGGCCGATCCCAGATGGCGGCCGCGTTCCTAAGCACTCTCGCCAAGGGGGAGATCGAGGTCCGCTCCGCCGGTTCCCAGCCGGCCGACAAGGTCAACCCCGCCGCCGTCGAGGCCATGGCCGAACTGGGCATCGACATGTCCGCCGAAACCCCGAAGGTACTCACCACCGAAGCCGTCAAGGAATCCGACGTCGTCATCACCATGGGCTGTGGTGACGAATGCCCATACTTCCCCGGCAAGCGGTATGAAGACTGGGTCCTGGAAGATCCAGCTGGCCAGGGTGTTGACGCGGTACGGCCTATTCGGGATGAAATAAAGACCCGCATCGAGGGCCTGATCGATTCCCTCATCCCTGCGTCCAAGTAATCCGGCTTCCGGCATAGGAGAGATTCCCGTGAGTAATGACATCAGCGCCGAACAACTGATTATCATCGGCTCGGGCCCGGCGGGCTACACCGCGGCCATCTATGCGGCCCGGGCAGGGCTTAAGCCGCTCGTCCTGGCAGGCTCGGTTACTGCGGGTGGCGCTTTGATGAACACCACCGAGGTCGAAAACTTCCCCGGCTTCCCGGGCGGTATCCAGGGCCCTGAGTTGATGGACGGACTCCAGGAGCAGGCCGAGAAGTTCGGCGCCCGCATAGTGTTCGACGACGTCACGGAAGTCGATCTGAAAGCTCACCTCAAACGAGTGGTCACCGGCGCGGGGGAGACGCATGAGGCGCCCGCCGTCATCCTCGCTACTGGTTCGGCCTATAAGGAACTCGGACTGCCGGAAGAGAAAAAGCTCAGCGGACACGGCGTGTCCTGGTGCGCCACATGCGATGGTTTCTTCTTTCGGGAACAGGACATCATTGTGGTTGGCGGTGGAGACTCTGCCATGGAAGAAGCAACCTTCCTGACACGCTTCGGCAAGTCCGTGACTGTTGTGGTCCGCAAGGGTGAACTCCGTGCCTCGCGCATCATGGCCCAGCGGGCCAAGGACAATCCCAAGATCAGCTTCGCCTGGAACTCCGCCGTCACCAGGATCCACGGCGACACCAAAGTTACCGGAGTGACTCTGACGGATACCCGCACTGGAGAAACCCGCGAACAGCCTGCAACAGGGATCTTCGTTGCCATTGGTCATTTGCCCCGCACCGAGCTTGTCGCCGGGCAGGTGGACCTCGACGCCGAGGGTTACATCAAAGTCGATTCGCCCACCACCTGCACCAATCTCTCCGGGGTCTTCGCATGTGGCGATGCCGTGGATCACCGGTACCGCCAGGCGATCACCGCCGCCGGCACGGGGTGCGCTGCAGCGCTGGATGCTGAACGATTTCTGGCGGCACTTGAGGACGCAGACAGCATAGCCACGGCACTGGTGGAAGAACCCACCCACGCCTGAGGATCCCAAGGATGAAAGAGGACACCATGGAGACAGCGAAGAACCTTCCCGTCGCAATAATCGGTGCCGGCCCGGTCGGATTGGCCGCAGCAGCGCACTTGATCGAACGTGGCCTCGAACCGGTCATCTTTGAAGCTGGACCCTCCGCCGGTGCGGCCATCGAACAATGGCGCCACATCCGGCTCTTCTCGCCCTGGCGTTTCAACATCGATGCCGCCGCCGTCCGCCTCCTGGAACAATCAGGCTGGGAATCTCCCCGCCCCACGGCCCTGCCTTACGGCGGGGAGCTCATCGACAACTACCTCACTCCGCTGGCAGCCATGCCGGTCATGGCTTCCCGCTTGCAGACGGGCGCCCGCGTTATCGCCGTTACCCGTCTGGGACTGGACAAGACCCACGTCCGTGACCGGGACACCACCCCTTTCCTGGTCAGGGTGGAGCACGCGGACGGCGAAACCCGTGATCATGTTGTGGCTGCCGTCATCGATGCCTCAGGAACATGGTCAACCCGCAACCCACTGGGCACCTCAGGCTTGCCCGCCGTTGGCGAAGAGACAGCGGCGGACCGCATATCCTCGCCCCTTCCTGATGTCACTGGGCGGGACAGGACCAGCTTTGCCGGCCGTCGCGTCCTCGTCGTGGGCGCTGGACACTCGGCTGCGAACACCCTGATCAATTTGGCCGACCTCTCCAAGGACGAACCCAACACGCGGATCCTGTGGGCCGTGCGAGGCGGCTCTGCAGAGAAGGTCTACGGTGGCGGAGCCGCGGACGGATTGCCCGCGCGGGGCCAGCTCGGCGCCAGGCTTCGTCGGCTCGTCGAAGCGGGAAGCATAGAACTGCACACACGTTTCGGCATAGCTGGCCTGAAATCGCTCGATTCCGGAGTGAGCGTTGAATCCGTTGACGGACGCACGCTGGACGTCGATGTCATCGTTCCGTGCACCGGCTTCCGCCCGGACCTGGAGATCCTGCGCGAACTCCGTCTCAACCTCGATCCTGCCGTTGAGGCACCCACGGAGCTCGGTCCACTGATTGACCCCGAATTCCACTCCTGCGGCACTGTCCCTCCACATGGTGCCAAGCTGCTGGCACATCCAGAGAAAGACTTCTACATCGTGGGAATGAAGTCCTATGGCCGTGCTCCAACCTTCCTGCTGGCCACAGGCTATGAGCAGGTCCGTTCCGTCGCTGCTGCACTGGCCGGTGACCACGAGGCAGCGGATTTGGTACAGCTGGAATTGCCGGAAACGGGAGTCTGCTCCACAGACGCCGGGACCAGCTGCGATGTTCCCTCGACGGTCATCAATGAAGAAGCGGAGTCGGGCTGCTGTACTTCACCGGAACCAGCTTTCATCGGCTTCCCGACCGGGCTCGCGCACGGCCGTTCGGGGGTTTAGCCGCTAGGCGTTGACGGTGTTCCGTTGCCGATAGCCATCGGCGGCATAGACGCCCAGGATCCGCACCTCCGTTGTGAAGAATTCCAGCTCCTCCAGCGCCCGGCGGAGACGCGCGTCCGCAGGGTGCCCTTCGACGTCGGAGAGGAACATGGTGGCCGCGAACTCGTTACCCACCATGTAACTCTCAAGCCTGGTCATGTTCAGGCCGTTGGTCGCAAAACCGCCCAGCGCTTTGTAGAGCGCTGAGGGGACGTTGCGAACACGGAAGACGAAGCTCGTGATCGCGGGACCCGGGAGCTCCTCCTTGGTGGGGATTTCGCGTTCCCGGGCCAGAACCACAAAGCGCGTGGTGTTGGTGGGGTCATCCTCGACGCCGGAGGCCAGCACTTCCAGACCATACAAGCCCGCGGCCAGTGGAGGAGCGAGGGAAAGCTTGCGGGGATCGTTCCAGTCGCGCACTTCCCTCGCTGATCCTGCCGTGTCGCCGGCGATAACCGGCTTGAGGCCGGCTTCCCGGATGATCTTGCGGCACTGGCCCAAAGCGTGGATATGGCTGTGAACCTCCGTTGCGCCTTCGATGGTGCTGCCCGGAATGCCCAAGAGGTCAAACCGGATGGGCAGGAAATACTCGCCCACGATTTGCAGCTTGGACTGGGGGAGCAGTGCGTGAATGTCAGCCACACGTCCGGCGATGGAGTTCTCGATCGGGATCATGGCGAGGTCCACTTCACCGGTGGACACCAGTTCAAAGGCGTCTTCAAAGCTTGCGCAGGGCACGCTTTCGAGGTCGGGGAACATTTCCTTGCACGCGAGATCCGAGTTGGCTCCCGGCTCACCTTGATACGCAATCTTCTGGGACATGGTGCTCATGGTTTCACGCGGATCCCCCAGCAACCCAACCGGGTCCATCCTGTGACCGGCAACCCAACTGAGTCGCAGCAGAGCGCGTTTTGAGGGGTCAAAACGCGCACTGCTGCGACTCAGTTGGGTCAGGGAAGCGGGAACTCAGCCGTTGATGATCTGCGGTACGCCCAGTGCCTTGAGGCCTTCAGCGCCGAACTCCAGGCCGTAGCCGGACTGCTTGGCGCCACCGAAGGGGATGCGTGGGTCCACTGCGCCGTGCTTGTTGATCCACACGGTGCCGGCCTGGATGCGGGAGGCGACCTCGCGGGCGGCAGCCAGGTCGGAGGACCACACGGAGGCGCCGAGGCCGACGTCGAGGGCGTTGGCTTTGGCGACTGCCTCGTCAACGGTGCTGTACCGGATGATCGGCAGGGCCGGGCCGAACTGTTCCTCGGCGACGAGCGGGTTGTCGTTGTCGATGTCGGCAACCAGCGTGGTGGGGTAGAAGTTGCCGGGCTGATCGGCGTCGGGGTTGCCGCCGAGCAGAATGCGTGCACCGGAGTCGCGGGCAGCCTCCACCAGCCGGGCCACGATGTCGTACTGCTGGCGGTTCTGCAGCGGGCCGAGGACGTTGTTCTCATCGAGCCCGTTGCCCATCGGCATCGCGGCGGCAACTGCGGCCAGTTCAGTGCACACTGCCTCGTACAGCGAGTCGTGGACGTACAGGCGCTTCAGGGCGGCGCAGGTCTGGCCGGTGTTGATGAAAGCGCCCCAGAACAGCCCCTCAGCGATGGCTTTGGGGTCCGCGTCGGGCAGGACGATGCCTGCGTCGTTGCCGCCGAGTTCCAGGGTGAGGCGCTTGACGGTGTCAGCCGACGAACGGATGATCGCCTTGCCTGTGGCCGTGGAACCGGTGAACATGACCTTGCCGATCGCGTCGTGGGAAGCCAGTGCTTCGCCGACTTCGCGGCCGCCGGACACCACTGACAACAGGCCTTCCGGCAGTTCCTGGTTGATGATCGAGGCCAGCGCGAGCACGGACAGCGGGGTGTATTCGGAGGGTTTGACCACCACGGCGTTGCCCATCCGGAGGGCAGGGGCGATCTGCCAGACAGTGATCATCATCGGCCAGTTCCAGGGGCCGATCGCGCCCACGACGCCGATGGGCCGGTAGTGCAGTTCGGCGCGGGTTTCGCCGTCGTCCACTACAGTCTCAGGGTCCAGTGGCGTGGCGGCGGTTGCGCGCAACCACGCGGCGCACGCGCCGACTTCGAAGCGGGCGTTCGGGCCGTTCAGCGGCTTGCCCTGCTCGCGGGAGAGCAGTTGGGCGAGCTCTTCTGCGGAGCGTTCGACGGCGTCGGCCGCCTTCATGAGCGCAGCGGACCGCGCGTCGTGGCCCAAGGCAGCCCAAGCTGGCTGTGCAGCTGCGGCAGCTGCAACTGCGGCGTCAAGATCTTCAACGGTGTGGACGGGGGCTTCGCCGACCGCCTGGCCCGTTGCAGGGTCAAGAATCGTGCGGCCGTTCTGGCCGGGGGCTGCGGTAATCGAGGCCAGCAAGGCGTCGTAAGTCTCCATTGGTACTCCGCTCGGGTAGTAAGTCTTGGCGGCCAGTGAGGCGCGCGGCGATGATTCCAGTGTGGTTGGCGTCACGCGGAGTCGCCTTGTCTATGCACGAACAGCCCTTGACGGGAAGCGAACGCTTTCCAGCAGCGCCTTTCGTACCGGATAATTTGGCGGGTGACTCTTGCATCCCTCGCTGCCTTCGCCGGTCTCTGCCTGGTCCTGTCCGTAACTCCGGGTCCGGACACCTTTCTGGTCCTTCGCATTGCGTTGAACCGTCCCAGTGCTGGAATTGCTGCGGCGGCGGGGTCGGCCATAGGGGCGATTGTTTGGGCTGCACTGGTGGGCGTTGGCCTCGCGGCCATCCTCGAGCAGTCGGCGGAACTGTTCCGCTGGGTCAAGATCGCGGGCGGCTTGTACTTGCTGTATCTGGGCGTTTCGTCGTTCATCAAGTCCAGGAAAGCGGCCAGGGCGGCCAAACCAGGCCCAGAGGGAGAGGGTTCCAACGCGCCCCTCCCGTACAGCCGGCTCGCGGCGCTGGGCGCAGGAGCTCTCTCCACACTCCTGAACCCGAAGGTAGGCCTGTTCTATCTCGCCGTGGTCCCGCAGTTCATCCCGCACGGCGGAGACACCATGGGTACCTCACTCATTCTGGGCATCGTGGTTGCCGTCATTGCCTTCGCCTACCTGTCGATGATCGCGGTGGTGGCGTTCAAGGCGATGCGGTGGCTCAAGCGCCCCAAGGTGAGTACCGCCGTCGAGCGTGTCAGCAGCGGTGTGATCGCGGGACTGGGCGTCGGCGTGGTGGCGTCGGGCGCCAGCAGCTAGGCAACCAGCAGTTAGCTAGCCCGCCAGCAACCTTAGATAGTTGTCCAGCTGCCCTTCAAGGTCCTGGGCAAAGTGCTCGCCGGGGGAGAGGGCTGCCACGATCTGGGCGCCCAGCATCATGTTGAGCAGATGATCGGCGACGGCGGCGTCCCCAATGGGGGCGGCAATCTCGCCGGCCGCGCGGGCTGCTTCAGTGTGGGCGGTGATGGTGTTGTGCCACTGGTTCATGGACTCGCTGTGCAGAGCCGCCATCTCTGCGTCGTTGAGGGCCTTCTGCCAAAACGGGATCACGATGCGGGCTTCGTTGACGCGCTCCTCGTCCAGCGGCAGGACTTCTGCGCAGAAGGCGCGGAGGGCAGCGATGCCGGCCAAACCCGAGGTCACGGCCGCTATGCGCTGGTTGGTGCGGTTGAAAACGTGCCCGAAAGCTGACGTCAGCAGCAGATCCTTGGTCGGAAAGTACGGCTTGAGCGCGCCATTGGCAAAGCCGGCTTCTTCGGCAATTTCGCGCATGGTGGCGCCTTCAATGCCCAGCCGTGCAATGATCCGCCAGGTTGCGTCCACCAGTTCGAGGCGTCGTTGATCGTGGTCCACAATCTTTGGCACTGAGGGGGCTCCCTGAAAACTTTTTGGCGGACAGGTCTTGTGACTCATCTTACGTTTTGGTTATTCTCTACACCTATAGAAAATAAATCCTGACCCATCATAGGTCCCGGACAAGAGGCAGCCATGACGCCCACAGCAACCCAGACAGCCACTGACGCAGCCGTTAAGGAAACCCAGTACCGCCTGGCCACAGGTGCCGAAATCTCTGAGGTGCAGCGCCTCCTGCAGGCCGCCGGACACCTCGGCGCCGAGCAGCGGATTGCCTACCTGGGCCTTGTGGATCCGTCCCGCAGCCAGGCAAAGGAAGACCGCCGCTTCCGTGTGTTCATCCACGACATCTCCGGCGGGGCTCCTACCGACGTCCTGGTGTCGGTGACACGTGGTGAGATCCTGTCCGCGACAGAACTGGACACCAAAGTCTCCGGCGAACTCCCCGTGCTGGAGGAAGAGTTCGAGGTCGTGGAGACGCTCCTCGCCACGGACGAGCGCTGGCTCGCCGCCCTTGCGGCACGAGATCTGGACGTGGAAAAGGTTCGCGTGGCTCCGTTGTCCGCGGGCGTCTTCGAATACGACGAGGAACGCGGCCGCCGCATCCTTCGTGGCCTGGCCTTTGTGCAGGACTTCCCGGAGGACAGTGCGTGGGCCCACCCTGTGGACGGGCTGGTGGCGTACGTGGACGTGGTCAACAAGGAAGTCACCCAGGTGATCGACCTCGGCGTCATGCCGATCCCGGCCGAGCATGGAAACTACACGGATCCTGAACTGACCGGACCCCTGCGGACCTCCCAGAAGCCCATCAGCATCACGCAGCCGGAAGGTCCGAGCTTCACTGTCACGGGTGGCAATCACGTGGAGTGGGAAAAGTGGAGCGTGGACGTCGGCTTCGATGTCCGGGAAGGAGTTGTCCTCCACAACCTCGCTTTCCGGGACGGCGACCGCCTCAGGCCCATCATCAACCGTGCGTCGATCGCCGAAATGGTGGTTCCGTACGGCGATCCCTCGCCCATCCGCTCCTGGCAAAACTACTTCGACACCGGCGAATACCTCGTTGGCCAGTACGCCAACTCCTTGGAACTAGGTTGCGACTGCCTTGGCGACATCACCTACCTCAGCCCCATCATCAGCGACGCCTTCGGCAACCCCCGCGAAATCCGCAACGGGATCTGCATGCACGAGGAAGACTGGGGCATCCTCTCCAAGCACTCGGACCTCTGGACCGGCATCAACTACACCCGCCGCAACCGTCGCCTGGTGATCTCCTTCTTCACCACCATCGGCAACTACGATTACGGCTTCTACTGGTACCTCTACCTGGATGGAACCATCGAGTTCGAAGCCAAGGCCACCGGCATCGTGTTCACCAGCGCATTCCCGGAAGGCGGCTCGGACAACATTTCCCAGTTGGCGCCTGGCCTCGGTGCCCCGTTCCACCAGCACCTCTTCAGCGCCCGCCTGGACATGGCCATTGACGGCTTCACCAACCGCGTGGAAGAAGAAGACGTGGTCCGCCAGTCAATGGGCGAAGGCAATGAGCGCGGCAACGCCTTCTCCCGCAAGCGGACGCTCCTCACCCGCGAGACGGAAGGCGTCCGGGAGGCCGACGCCCGCAGCGGCCGGACTTGGATCATCTCCAACCCCGAGTCCCGAAACCGTTTGGGCGAGCCTGTTGGGTACAAGCTCCACGCCGAAAACCAGTCCACGCTGCTGGCCGACCCAGGTTCCTCTATCGCCAAGCGCGCCGCATTCGCCACGAAGGACCTCTGGGTCACCCGCTATGCCGACGACGAACGCTACCCCACGGGCGACTTCGTGAACCAGCACTCCGGGGGCGCGGGCCTCCCGGCTTACGTCGCCCAGGACCGCGACATCGACGGCCAGGACATCGTCGTTTGGCACACCTTCGGCCTCACACACTTTCCCCGTGTGGAGGACTGGCCGATCATGCCCGTGGACACGGTCGGCTTCAAGCTGCGCCCCGAAGGCTTCTTCGACCGCAGCCCGGTCCTGGATGTGCCCGCCAACTCTTCAGGTTCGAGCTGCCACAGCTCTGCCGCCAGCGCTGCGGATGAACACGGCGATGCGTCCGGCTCGGGTCAGCACGGCCACTGCCACTAAACCGATCCTCGGACACATGACCACTACGACGGGACGGGTCCGGTCAGCCGGGCCCGTCCTCCATCCCCGGATCTGCGCGGCACTCACGGCTGTGTCATGCGCCGTCCACCTGTGGCTCGCGGCCTCGGGACACCACGGCGCGTGGCTTGGCATCCTCATGATTGCCTTGGCGGCGGTCTGCGTGCCGTGCACAGTCCATATTTGGCGCCACAGCCGCGTCGGAGCACTTCACCAGGTGACGGTTTCCGCTGTGGCAATGATTGCCCTTCATGCCGTCTTACTGCTGGGAGCGGGCGGTGCCGGCCACTCGCATGGTGGGGGACCGACGTCGAACGCTGCTGATCCTTCCGGCGCCGCCGGACTGTTGCTGGTGATCGGACTGGAAATCACGACGGCGTTGCTCGCGGCCACGCTGGTAGCGCGGCTACGGCGTCGGGTACAAATTGCCGCTGCTTCCTGATCCTGTTTGGCCTTCGGCATAAGCCCAGCAGGAATTCGGCAGGATATTGCCTCGAGCAGGCAGTTTTCCTGCTTGTTGCACCTTGCCCGAACACTGTTCAGTAGAGAGGTGAGTAGAGCTGTCAGTAATTCGGGTAGTCCAGGCCTTGGCTTGTTCAGGGCCACGGGGATCTATGTAGGCGCCATTCTGGGGTCGGGTGTGCTGGTTCTGCCAGCTATCGCCGCCCAGGTTGCGGGGCCGGCGTCGTTATTGGCGTGGGCGTTGCTGCTGGTGTTCTGCACACCCGTGGCGTTCAGCTTCGCGGAAATGTCCAGGCAACAGCCCGACGCCGGTGGGATCGCCACATTCGTGACCCGCGCTTTCGGGCAGCGGGCCTCAGTTGTGGCCGGCTACCTCTTCTACTTCGCCATCCCGTTCGGGGCGCCCGCCACCGCGGTGATCGGCGGGGAATACATCGCGCATGCCATGGGCGGCGGGCGGGAGACGGCCCTGATCGCGGCCGGGTTCATCCTGGCGGCAGGTTTCCTGAGCAACGCGGTGGGGATCCGGGTCTCCAGCAAACTGCAACTCTTCCTCATGGTCTTGCTCGTGGCGTTGCTCGCGCTCGCCGTCGCCGTGGCTGCGCCCTACGCCAAGGCAGAGAACTTCGTTCCCTTCGCCCCGAACGGCTACTGGGCCGTGGGTGGCGCAGCGAGCTTGCTGTTCTTCTGCTTCGCCGGGTGGGAAGCCGTGACGCATCTGGCCGGCGAATTCCGCAACCCCGAGCGCGACCTCAAGCGGGCCACCTGGCTGACGCTCGTCGTCGTGGGTGTTGTCTACATCGGTTTGGTGGCAGCCTGTGTCGCCGTCCTCGGTCCAGGCCTCGCTGGCAGCAGCGTGCCGGTGGCCGAACTGCTGGCGAAAGGACTGGGACCAGCGGCGGCTCCCGTAACGGCTGTGGCCGCAGCCGTGTTGACGTTCGGACCGCTGAATACGTTCGTCGCCGGGGCCAGCAAGCTGGGCGCCAGGTTGGCGTCCGACGGCGTGCTGCCGCGGCCTTTGGCGCGTGGCGTGGCTGCCGGCGAGGTGCCCTCTGTGAGCCTCGGCGTGCTGGCTGTTATGACGTCGCTTTCCTTTGCCATGGCCGCTGTGGGGCTCCTCAGCATGGAGTTCCAGATCGGCGCCGCGTCGGCGTGCTTCACGGCGGTCACCGCGTTCGGGCTGGCGGCAGGCGTGCTCCTGTTGCCCCATGGAACCGCAGCCTGGTACGGCGTGATCGTGGCCGCCGTCGTGATGCTCGTGGTCCTGCTGTTCAGCGGCTGGGCGTTGCTGGTGCCCGCAGTGCTGGGTGCTGCGGCATTGTTGGTAGGGCGCTTGTATTTGAAACCCCCGGTGCCACAATTGAGCCATGGCCGCAGCGTGGTCAATTCGTGAGGGGTTCCGCAGCGGGCCTGACCCTGATGCCCTGCGCCGCCCCTTCTTCATTGCGGCCGTTGTTGTCTTTGCCCTGGTAGTCCTGGCCGAGGTGGGGATGTCGCTCCTGTTGGGGCAGACCGCCGTCGATCCCGTCTCGGCAAACGACGCCAACAACCTGGGCGTTCCGCTGGATGTCTTCCTCAAGACGCAGCGGGCCGATGCCGAACCGCCAGGCGCGGGCATTGGATTCCTCGCATTCCTGGATGGCTTGCTGCTGTTCACCGTGGTGATGCTCGGGCTCAGCCTGATCATCGATCTTCGAACATATGGCCGGATCCAGGGGCTCACGACGTTCATCGTGACGCTGCTTTGGGTTATCGCGGCGTTCCTCACCGCAATGTTGGCTTTGGCGAAGCTGTTCCTGATGATCGGGTTGTTCGTGGCTACCCCGTTTGGAACCATTGCCTACCTTGCCCTGTGGGGGAGCTTTCCTACCGGGCAGGCAGCGGCGATTCTGGGACTATTGCTGGTCCTGAAAATCGTGTTCGCAGTGTTGCTGATTCTCAGCCAGCCAAAGTTCCTCAAAGTCACGGGACTCGTGGTGCTGCTGGTGGTGTCCGTGCTGCTTCAGATGATCCTGGGGCTGATCCACGGGTTCCTGCCCGGTCCGCTGGTGTCCATTGGAGATCAGTTCTGGGCGCTGATCACTGTGGTGGTGGCGCTGGTGTGGGCATTGATCATGCTGATTGCCTCGATTCCGGCCATCATCAACGCCCTGCGCGTGAGCGGTTCGGCGGGGGACTAGCCTTGCCGCCAGTCCGGTGATTTCGCGGGAATCCTGCCACTTCGAGTCAACTCACAGCGAAACCCGCGTCAGCTTGTCCGGATTCGAGATCTGCCGCAACCCGCGGATGGTGCCGTCAGGGCCGCCGTCGAGCACCAGGACGTCGGCGCGGCCCGAGTGCCGGAGTACCAGCGCTGGTTCACCGTTCACAGCGATGAGCTCGGCGGTGACGGGCTGTACGGGATCGAAAACCACTGCTTTGCCGAGGATGCCCGCGAAGAACCGCCCGATCCGCTCTGCCCCGAACACCGGGTTCATTGCGCTCTTGACCTTGCCGCCGCCGTCGGCCCATAGCACTGCATCCTGGTCGAGCATCGCCACTACCGTGTCAATGTCACCCTGCTCGATGGCGCGTACCAGCTTCTCTAAGGCTGCGCGATCCTTGGTCCTGGGAGCGGGAGCGTCCGGGTCGATGTCCAAGCGGCGCTCGGCCCTGGAGATCATTTGGCGGACGGCAGTGGGAGTCTTTTCCAGGATGTCCGCGATTTCCGGCGCGGACATCCCAAAAGCGCGGTGGAGCACCAGAGCAGCCCTCGCCTCCGGCGCCAGCTGCTCGGCCAGGTGAAGCAAGGTCAAGGACAGGAGCTCGCGGTTGGCCACGGTTTCCTCCGGAAGCCTGGAAGTGTCCACCGGCTCCGGCAACCAAGGCCCGGTGTAGTCCTCGCGCGCAGCAGCGAGTTGGCGGACCCGGTCAACCGAGCGCCGCACGCACACTGTGGTCAACCACGCGGGCCAGGATTCCACGCGGTGGCCATCGGCCTTGCGTTCCTGCCGAACGGCGTCGATGGCAACCTCGGAGACGACGTCCTCCGCATGGCCGAAATCTCCCAACATCCGGTAGGCGATTCCCAGCAAACGATTCCGTTCGCTCTGCCACGCGGCCGTGGCCGATACCGCAAGACTCATGCCCTCCACGCTACCCCTCAGACGATCGGGTTCTTCTCGTCTACCGGTGGCTCCATTTGCGTGCTCACGGCAATCCTGTTCCACACATTGATCGTGGAGATGGCCAGGATCAAACCGCCCATCTGGCTGTCGTCGAAATGGGTGGCGGCCGCATTCCAGATCTCGTCGGTGACGGTATCCGGACCGAGCTGCGTGACGGCGTCGGTCAAGGCCAGCACCGCCTGCTCGCGGGCATCGAAGAACACCTTCGAATGCTGCCACGCCGCCACGGCATGCAACTTGCGGGCAGGAATCCCGCGCTTCCGACCGTCAGTGGAATGCATGTCCACGCAGAAACCGCAGCCATTAAGGATGGAGGCGCGGAGCTTGATGAGTTCGTACAAGTCGGGATCAACCGACTTCCGGGCGTAGCCCTCCAGCCCGATGACAGCGGCGTAGCCGAGTTTGTTGCTGTGGCCGATATTGATGCGGGTCATGCTGTTTCCCTTCCGTGGTGGTGCTTTACATCAGGGATGTCGTAAGGGACGGCGGAAGTGTGACAGGGGCGGCTAATTGTTAGAGTCGGTCGATGCGCGCAGTAGTTTTTGATGAGGTCCGGACCCAGCCCGACGTTCGGGAGGTCACCAAACCCGAGGCTCCCGCTCGAGGTGTGGTGGTGAAGGTTTTGGCCACCGGCATGTGCCGCAGCGACTGGCACGCCTGGGCCGGCCACGATGACATAGCGGTGCCCCACGTTCCAGGCCACGAGCTCGCCGGTGTCATCGACTCCGTCGGGGAAGACGTCCAGCGCTGGAAGGTCGGCGACCGCGTCACCGTCCCCTTCGTTTGCGGGTGCGGTAAGTGCGAATGGTGCCTTGATGGTGACGCGCAGGTGTGCCCCGACCAGGAGCAGCCCGGCTTCACCCACTGGGGATCGTTCGCCGAGTACGTGGCCCTGCACGCTGCCGACAGCAACCTGGTTGCCATACCGGAAAGCGTTGAATTTACGACGGCGGCAAGCCTCGGCTGCCGCTTCGCCACGGCATATCGTGCCCTGGCAGCCCGTGCCCAGGTGAAGGCCGGCGAATGGGTGACAGTTGTGGGCGCGGGAGGCGTGGGCCTCAGCGCTGTGATGATTGCCAAGGCCATGGGAGCCAAGGTCATTGCCGTGGATCGGAACCCGGAGGCCTTGGCCATGGCTGCACGTTTGGGTGCAGACCACACCGTGCTTGCTGACGGTGCGGATATCCCCGCCGCGGTCAACGTCCTCTCCGACGGAGGCAGCCACGTGGCGGTAGACGCCGTCGGAAGTGAACAAACCTGCGCAGACGCAATCCTCAGCCTTCGCAGGCGGGGCCGGCACGTCCAGATCGGCCTGTTGCCCTCCATTGACGGCAATCCGCAGGTGCCGATGGCCCGCGTGATCGGCTGGGAACTGGATGTCCTGGGCAGCCACGGCATGGCCGCGGTGGACTATCCCGGAATGATGGCCCTCATTGAACAGGGTGCGCTCCGGCCGCAGCTGCTGATCGAACGCACTATTGGGCTGGAAGAAGCAGCGCTCCTATTGCCCGGCTTCGATAAGGCCAGCCCCGCAGGCATGACGATGGTGGACCCGGCGCGCTAACTGCCCGGCACCCCAACTGGGTCGCATTTGTGCGCGTTTTGAGGCGTCAAAACGCGCACAAATGCGACGTACTTGGGTTAATCTGCCGGGCGGTTCCGGTACGCGGCGAGGAAGTGCTCGATCCTGCGCACGGCTTCCTCGATGTCCTCCACGGTCGGCAGGATCACGAAGCGGAAGTGGTCCGGGGTGGGCCAGTTGAAGGCCGTTCCGTGCGAGACGAGGATCTTCTGTTCCTGCAGGAGTTGAAGGACGAACTTCTCGTCGCTCTCGATCGGGTAGATCTCCGGGTCCAGCCGGGGGAACAGGTACATTGCGCCCGCGGCGCGGACGCACGAAACGCCCGGGATCGCGGTCAACAACTTCCACGCCAGGTCCCGTTGCTCACGCAGGCGGCCGCCGGGACGAATGAGTGCCTCGATGCTTTGGTATCCGCCCAGGCAGGTTTGGATGGCGTGCTGGGCGGGAACGTTGGAGCACAACCTTAGCGAGGCCAGCAGTTCCAGGGATTCGCGATAGGCAGCGGTTGCGGTCAATGGTCCCGTCACGGCAACCCAACCCGCACGATAGCCGGGCATGCGGTAGGCCTTGGAAAGTCCGCTGAACGTCAGAACCGGGATGTCGTCCGCTACCGCTGCGGTATGAATGTGCGGGGCGTCGACGTAGCGGATCTTCTCGTAGATCTCATCGGAAAACAGGACGAGATCATGCTTCCTTGCTAACGCCGCGAATTGCTCAAGGATGTGCCTGGGGTACACGGCCCCTGTGGGATTGTTCGGGTTGATGATCACGATGCCCCGTGTGCGCGGAGTGATCTTCGATTCGACGTCGGCCATGTCCGGCCACCAGTTCTCGTCCTCATCGCAGAGGTAGTGCACGGCTTTGCCTCCCGTGAGTGTCACGGCCGCGGTCCAGAGCGGGTAGTCGGGCGCCGGGATGAGGATCTCGTCGCCGTTTTCCATGAACGCCTGCAGGGTCATGGAGATGAGTTCGCTGACGCCGTTGCCGATGAAGACATCCTCGACGCCGATCGTCATCAGTCCGCGCGTCTGGTAGTACTGCGAGATCGCGGTCCGGGCGGAGAAGATGCCCTTGGAATCGCTGTAGCCCTGGGCCCCGCGGATGTGGTGGATCATGTCCACCACTACGGACTCCGGCGCTTCCAACCCGAACGGTGCCGTGTCCCCAAGGTTCATCTTGAGGATGCGGTGTCCCTCGGCTTCCATGGCCTTGGCGGCCTGGAGGATGGGACCACGGAGTTCGTAGCGGACATTCTGGAGTTTGCTGGAGTGCTGCATCGGACGCATGGTTGATCTTTTCATGTCAGCTCCCCGGCAAGGCAAACCCGTCCCGAAATAGTCACGGGTTCAGCCTCACCTCGCAAAGTTGGGGGTTGCTGAGACAAATGTTTACGGGATCAAGGATGATGCTGGACCTCAACTCAGTCCGCACCAAAACGAGTGCGTTGACGTTGACTTTAGTGCCGACGTCGGGATTGACGCCCACCACTATGCAGCGCGTCAGGGAGAGGGGAGGCGAGCTTTGGCAGGCGGAACCCTGGGTGAAGTCCAATTGCAGTTGTGCTGCCTGGAAGGCGTTGCGGGCTGTTTCGATCCGTGATCCCAGGACACTGGGCACGGTGGCCTTCACAGGCACCGCAATTTCCAGGTTGACCGTGCTGCCGCGGCCCACTTTCTCGCCGCCGGCGGGACTCTGGTTGACCACCGTACCTTCGGGCGAGGCGCTTTCGACCTCGCTCGTGGCTGCTTTGAAGCCGGCGTCCGTCACGATCTTGACCGCCTCAGCTTGCGGCTTGGCTTTTACGTCCGGAACGTTGGCGTCCTTGAACATGAAGTACAGGATCACGCCGATAACGGCCAGCAGCACCACACCCCCGATGATCACCCACAACCAGGGGAATCCCGGCGTCGGCTTCGGCTTCTCAGCTGCCGGAACCGTCAAGGTGACCACATGCGCCTGGTCCGCGTAGTCCTCGGGTGCGTCGTCGGCGGAGTAGGCGATCAGCTTCACCGGGTAGCTCCCCTCGGATGCCCCCGCGGTGTCGAAATTGACCACGTATTGTTCGGTGGCCCCCGCGGCGATGGTCCGCAACGGGTTGGGGATCGTGGTGTACGTTTTCGACGGCGGATTGGTCACCTGCCCGGGGAAGGCGCCGAGCACCACACGCTCGGAAGTGGTGGAGCCGTTGGTGACGGACGCTGTCAGCGACCCCTTCCCATCCTTAAGGACGACATCCGGGGAGCTCAACGTCATGGTGATGGCAGTCATGGCACAACAACTCCTGGGATCGCGGTTTGTAGTTTCGGCACACAGCAGCTCATCTCAGCCTCCGGGCTTCTGGATCAGCAACACACAAGTCCCCAGGGGACAGTCGATTCCCAGCTGTCCGCCGGAGGTCCCGAAGGTCAGGTCCACGGTTTTCCCTGGGCCTGAATTCTGCTCAGCGCGCGTGCCCTGCACCAACAGCGAGACGGTGACCGCCTGCTGCGGGGCGAGTCTCGCCCGCTTGGTGGGAGGTCCGAAATAGAACAGGCCTCCACCGAATTCCTTCACATCGAACACGCACGCACCCGTTACCACCAGCTGCGTATCGGACGCCGAACACGAACCGCCTTGGGCAGACAGGTCTGCCGAGGTGAGTTGCGCGCCCGCGGCTGCGTCGGAGAATCCGCCCTGCCAGTCCCGTGCGGCATCGTTGTTTCCGCCACCGCAGCTGACGCCGAACACCAGCACCAACAACGCGATAACTCCACAAGCGACCACCACAAGAATCGGCGTGCGGTTCTCCTTATTCATGCGTCGTCACCGTTCATCCCCCGCACCTGAACCTCATCCGTCACGTGCGCGGGCTTCATGCCTTTGACGATTCTGCGGATCAACTCCAGCTGCCCACCCGCTTCCGCAGGCACCAGCACCCTGATATGGAAGGCGCCGGGCACGGATTCGACGTCGAACCCGGGCACCCCGGTGGCCAGGTGCAGGAAGCGGGTGAGCCCGTCCACAGTGCCGCGGCGGGCAGAGAGCTGCGCCGCAGCTGCAATGAGGTCCCGTTGCCGCGATATGGGAATTGCGCTGGCCACCGGAATGCTCCCGGATCCAGCGCCGGCCGCCGGACCGGGCAGCGTCAGCCAGTCCAGATCCACCCAGCGCGAGAGAAAAGGAATCAACGACGACGGCGCGCGGCCGGGATCGGGAACGGTATGGATGCGGTCCAGAACCTGCCGGACGGGCTCATGCATGTCCTCGGCCACGGCAAGCAGGGCCTGCAGGGGAGAGCTGGTATCGGCGGCCACCTGGAAAACTTCCGGCAGGACCTTCAGCAGCTTGGACCCGGATGGCCGCACGGGCTCAGCCATTGCCATGGACCACCTCGATCCTGTGGTCACCCGAGCAGAACAGCCAGGTGTCGGGCAACGTCACGACGTCGTCCGCCACGCGCCGTGTGCAGCTCTCCCATTTCACGGCGTTGTCAGTGCTGCGGTACACGCCTTTGGGACCGGCGGCGAGGACCAAGGGTTTGCCGTCAAGGATTGCCCCGGACACGGATTTGACCGGCTCGAAGCGGGTGCGGTCCCTCAACGGCAGATTGCAGTTGACGTCCGGCACGCTCCACTGCGCCGACGCCTGGCCCAATTGCAGTCGCAACACCCCGCCGCTCTGGGTAGCGGCATAGGCAGCGTCGCCCATCACGTGGACACCCCAGCAACTTCCCCCCGTCCAGCCAGTGCTGAACTGCTCCCACGAATCCATGAACGAATCATCGAAATCGGTACGGCCCAGCTCATCGATCTTCAGCCGCAGGCATCCCGTCCCGGTCCCTTCCGGCACTGCGCGGCCGAGCCACACATAGCTCGCACCGCCGTCGTACTGGATGGTCATGCAGCGGATGTCCTCGCCGGCGGCCTTGACCTGCTTGAAGCTGTCTGCGATACCGGCGTCGGGGGAGAGCCAGACGCCTTCCGAGGCCTCCGCAGCCACCACAACTCCTGTCCGCCCGCGGACGTCCACCAAGGCGTCCACTGCGTAAAAGCCACGATCCGGCTGGGACGTATCCACCACGTTCTGCACGGGGATTGCCCCTTGGCTCATGGAAAGTTCGTACAGTCCGCGTTCGCCGGCAAGCAATAGCAGCGGCTCGCCTTGGCGGTCCACCCAACACAAATCGGCGACGACGAACCCCAGCTCGGCTGCTTTGCGCCAGGATTCGCCGAGGTCCTCGCTGATGTAAATACGGGAACCAGTGCCGGTCACTGTGCTTACGGCCACCATGCCCGGATGCCGCTCCGGACCCACCCGGCCAGGTGCGGGGGAACGGAACGGGGCGATGGCGCGTACGGTTTCTTCCGCCTGGTCGCCGTCGTCGCCAAAATCCGCACAAGCTTCCCAGCCGTCGGCGGCGTTGGTAGTGCGGAACAGGGTGCCGCCTTGGGCTACGAACCACGTCTTGTCCTGGCCTTCAGCCTGGACCAAGGACACGGCATCACTGTCCGGAACTTTGTCCACTTCCAGCCTGACCCGGTCCACATACTGAACGCCAGGCTCGGCCTCCTCCATGGCGCGGTACAGATTGGAGACACGCAGTGGCTTCCCAAAGCCGGATCCGTAACTGGACGAATCCGGGCTCAGCGGACTGATCCCCTCAGACAGACGGCCCACGATCCTGGATTTCACGGCCTCGGCGTCCTCATCGGGACGAACAACGATCCTCGCATCCACCAGCACCTGTTTGTAGAGGCCCCAGCGCACTACAGGCTCGGCGCCAACCGTGGACCGCCTGCGGAGATATTGTTCCACTTCAATCCGCACTTCGTCGCGTGCATGTGACGCAAGGTCCGCTGCGCGTAATGGTTGGGCCGCCCCCGCCCTGCCGCCGGGAACGAATGGCACCAACACAATTTCTACTTCGCCGGGCCTGGCAAACGCCCACAAATCCTTCCGAGTGAACGCCCTCGCGCGGCCCACCCCGCCGTGGCGACGTGCCAGGACCTCGTAGTCCCTGACGGTGACTGCGCGGTCGCGGGCCTGAAAATCCTGGGGCGCGCGCCTCAGGGCGTTCTCCAAGGACTCGCCATCGCGGCCCCCGGTGGCTGGTTCAGGATTAGTGACCTTGGCACCTGGAACAGGGGAACGCAACACCGTGAGCTGACCCGCTCCCACGTTGCCGTCCGAACCGCCACCGCTGCGGTACCAGGCGCGAACCTCGGCGCCCGGCCCTGGTACCAACGGCCCCTGCCCGGATTCCGTCCGCCCCCTGGACTCGTCGTCCCACCACGCGAACATCGCGACGCCGGCACTTCGATCAATCCGCACCGGCATCTCACCCGGCCTTGCGTCAGCAAACGCCTCCACTTCCTTGCAATACCGGAACGGCTTTCCGTCCACCAGGACAGCCTCGCCACTGCTCAGCCGCGTCCCCGCTGGAACTTCGACGGCGACCGCCAGCCCAGCGCCCGAGACGATCGGTGCGTTCGGGATCACGAAGCTCTGGCCCGGCCTGCCGGTCCCGATACCAATCGGTACGGCGTCATACATGGTGACGTCGGCTGCGGGGACCAGCACGCTGGTCTTGCCAGGCGCCAGAGTGGCCGCCGCCGTCGTCGTAAATACCGGCTGGGGTGAACCCGGAACCCCTGGCGGGCAGCTGACCTGCGTGCCCCTGGGGATGCGGATTTCCTGATCGGTGCTTGTGGAACGGCTGAATTCCAGCATCGTTTCGGCAGTGCTCGGCGGGTACAGGGACGTGCCGAGGAGATTCAAGTAGACGGCGTAGAGCTTGTCCGGCACGCGGTTGAGCCGGTACATGAGCGTGTCCGTGAGGTAGGCGAAGGCCTCGACGATGGTGATGCCGGGATCGTGGACGGAGAGGTCCGTCCATTCAGGGGCGATTTGCTGGATGCGTTCCCGGGCACCGGCCACGAGGTCCGCGAAGCTGCGGTCATCCAGATTGGGCACTGGAAGACTCATGCTGCACCGCCGGATTCCACGGGCAGGGCGATGGCGATCTCGTCCTCAAGCTGGGTGGTGCGGACACGGTATTTCAGCCGTACCTCGAGGACTTCAGGATCCTCCGGCGAGCGTGACGCATCCAGGGAAAGGACCGTGATGCGCCGCTCCCACTGCTCCACGGCCCGGGCTACGTAGTGGATAGCCAGGCCTGCCGTGGTGTCGTCGGCCGGAGCAAACGCCAAGCGGAACAAGTGGCAGCCGTACGTCGGGCGGTTAACGCGCTCGCCGGGCCTGGTGCTTAGCAGCAGGAGGAGGGCTTGGCGGATGGAGGCTGCATCCGTCACAGTCGCCAGCCTGCCTGACGGGGTGATGCGCAGGCCCGGGACCCCTGCCGCGGCGTCGAAGTCCGGATGGATGAAAGCAATCGAAGTGTAGCGTGGGGCGCTCATGCCAGTGCCTCTCTCATGAACCCGACCCCACGAACGTTTGGCCGGGCCGGCGCACGTTGTATTTAACTGCGCCCGGAGGTGTGCCGTCGGTGAAGCCCTCCACAGTGTCCAGGCAGATGGCTTTGCCCCCGATCCTGATGAAGGTTGAGTAGCCCTTGGTGACCGGCAGGGTTTTATTGCACGGTTTGATGTTGATGCCAATATGCGGGCACATGCTGATATCCCGGCCTTGGGGATCCGTCGCCACCAGGATGGGCGACTTCTTGATGCGGACCCACTCCTGCGACGGTACGTTCTCCACTTTGCCGTCGTGCCCACAGCGCAGGATGGCCTCCTTGACCAGGATCCTCATGGCTTAGGCCTCCTCAAAGTCGACTGATTTCGCGCGAATTCTCATGGCTTTACCCGGAGCTTCCAGCACCAGGTCCGTGGCAGCGGTGATTCGAAGCTTGTCCGGCCCCAGCTCCACCGACGAGCCATGTCCGTCCGTGAAACTCACGGTGCGCGCACCGCCGTCGAGCACTATTTGTTGGCCGTCCGCACTGCGGAACGTATAACGGCTCTCCCGTGGTGTGCTGACGTTGTTGTCGGGCGTTTGTTCGCTGCCGTACAGGCCGCCGAGGATGATGGCCTGGGCCGGATCCGTGGCCGGAAGAAGCACCAGGACGTGGTCGCCCGGAGCTGGCGGGGTGACAATTCCCTTCCCGGAACCGGCGGCCGCAGTAAGAACAGGAGCCCACGCGGTCTGGAGATCCGGGTAGGCCGGCAGTTGCACACGGGCACGCCCCCGGGCTTCGGGATCGTCCACGTCAGTGATGATCCCGAGCGTAAAGACGTCCGGTCGTCGTTCAGGGACCGGGCTGGGCGGGCGGGTGGTGAGGGTAGTTTCGTAGCCCGTGCCGTCCAAACGGTGTGAGGCGCTCGCGATCAGGTACGTTCCCTCGATGGATGGCGCCACCCCCTTGATCCTGACGCGCCCACCCGCCCTGAGCCGCGGATTGCCCTCGGCCACGAACACTGCCGTGACCTGGCCGGCCATCCTGACGTCCAGCTCGGACTGCGCCAATCCGTCCGCCTCCTGGGTGGATTCCAGTACCTCGTTGTCCCGCCGGAGTTCGCCGCCCGCGCCCACACTGGCCAACGTCGGGTCAGCTGTGACGCGGGCCTTCGCGTCGCTGCTGCTCGTTTCGGCCTTGTGGACTGTGGCGTCCTCCGCACGCCAGCCGTTGATCATTGCGGAGGCGTACGCGGGTTCCTGGCTGACCTCGATCTCTGCCGAATGAAGCGACTCCCCGAGGGTGAGCTCCAAGGGTTCGCCTTCGCCGTCGAGTCCTGTGAGCCTCAGGGCGCCGTCGTGGACCACAGGGTAGGCGCCCACCCGGGCACTTTGTTCCACCAGGAGGCTCAGGTCCGTGCGGGCGCACTGGTACACCTGCCCAAGTTTCGCCCCGCCTCCCACTACGTCCAGTCCCGTGCCCTCGCAAAGTTTCCGTGCCAGGCCTGCGAGATCCACGTCCTCGTGCAGCCTGGTGAATTGGCGCTTCCTCAGACGATGGAGGGCATCGTAGGCACGGATGCGGATTTCTTGTCCGAGGTTGGCCTCGTAGCTGTACTCCACCACGGTCACCTCACCCACGAAGAGCGGAGTCCGATGGCCGCCGAGCTCAACCCTCAGGGCATCACCGGGGGCCGGATCCACGCCACCCCTGGCCGCAGCAGTCCTCCCCGGGCCCGGTCGCCAACTGATGAGGCACTGGGCTGGCCTCGCCAGAGAACCCAGCACCTGGACCGAAACGATGGCAGCTGTTTCTGCGGTTGTCAGTCGCCGTCTACCCAGGCTGACGATGAGTTCGGGAAGGCCCTGGACCTGCCTCATAATGCTTCACGCCTCATGGTGCTTCACCAACCGGCGGAACGGCGAGCGGCCCGCTGAAGTGAGCGGGGTCGTCAATGTCGTTGTACTCCAGGAGCAGCTTCCAGAGCAGGGGCGTCCCGAAGGCCTCAACCGAAAGACGCCCCAACTCAGCCGGCGGCACCTCAGGAAGGAGCTCGCCGCCGTCGGGCATTGCTGCGTCCCTGTCCGTGCTGCCATCGCCCGTGACAGCCAGCGTGTCCACGGGCGGGGCCGTCAGATCCACGGCTGGGAGTCGCTGGGCGAGCTCGTAATTCTCCCCGCCTTCTTCGTCGGCTGACTGGCCCACGCGCACGAAGACCATCCGCATCCAGGACCTGAGCGGTGAACCGTCCGGGGCGAAGCGGTCAAAGCGCTCCGCCACTTCGGTCACGACTCCGGGCACATTCCAGGCGCGGCCCCACACAAACCGGACCGACGGCGGTCTCCGCTGGCGCTGAACCTCCGCGCTGTTCTCCGCGAGGGCCCAGATGGGCCTGGTCATTTGCCGCACGTCCTGCACATGGAGCGACGCCGGCGCGAGGTCGACGTCGAAGAGCAGGTCCAGCCTCAGCTCGGTGTGGCCGCCTCCCGTAAAAAGCAGAGGGTCATCGGCCAGTCCGCTGCCGCTAAGCTTGCCGCCCGCACTTCTCCGGGGCTCCACTCCGGCCGAGCGCTGCATCACCACCGTTTCCGGGTTGAGGAGGCAGCCAAGGTGTTCCCCGGTGTCCTCGATCAGGAAGGCGACACGTTCCATGTCAGACCGCCAAGTGTTCGTCGGTGAGGCGGGCTTGGCGGGCGATTGCCTGGGTTAGCGGAGCGGTTGCCGGCCTTGATTCGTTGGCGCTTGGAATGGGCCGCGGGGCGAGGTCCGGCCAGGCTCCCTTGAGTGCTGGCGCAGGGGTATGGGTGTGTTGTGGGGCCTGCTTTGCGTTCCGTTCTTGGTTTGAAGCAGATATATCGGGCCTGGCGACGGGAGGTGTCTGCGAGTGGTTCGTGTTTAGGGGCAGCGTGGGGGTGTTTTGTGGGGCCTGCTCTGCGTTCCATTCTTTGTTTGAAGGGCGCATATCGGGCCCCGCGACGGGGGGTGTCTTCGATGGATTAGTGTGTTGGCGCCGCGTGGGGGTGTGTTGTGGGGCCTGTTGTGCGTCCCGTTCTTGGTTTGAAGCACGCATATCGGGCCCCGCAACGGGGGGTGTCTTCGATGGGTTAGTGTGTTGGCGCAGCGTGGGGGTGTGTTGTGGGGCCTGTTGTGCGTCCCGTTCTTGGTTTGACTCGTGCATATCGGGCCCCTCAACAGGGGGTGTCTTCGATGGATTCGTGTGCAGGCGCAGCGTGGGGGTGTGTTGTGGGGCCTGCTCTGCCTCCCGTTCTTGGTTTGAAGGGCGCATGTCGGGCCCCGCAACGGGCGGCGTCTCCGAGCGATGAGTGCGAAGCCCCAACATAGGGATGTCTTGTGGGGTCTGCTCTGCGTCCCGTTCTTGGTTTGAAGGGCGTATATCGGGCCCCGCAACGGGCGGCGTCTCCGAGCGATGAGGGCGAAGTCGCAGCGTGGGGGTGTGTTGTGCGGCCTGCTTTGCGCGCCAAGAGCGTCCCCAAGCACGCAGGGTGGGCCTCGCAACGGGAGGGGTGTTGGTCGGCGCGGAGGGAGGGACCAACCCGGCGTCGCGCAGTAACTGGACCCAATGCTCCGGTGCGCCTTCCACGTTCAGGCCGCGCACCGGCGTCGAACTTTCCCACGAAGAAGGCTCCGAAACGCCCGCGTCCTCGGCCGAAGGCCCCAACGCGCCGACACTCAAAACGCCACCCCCAGAAACACCCGCAGCCGGAGAATCCACACCCGGAGAACCCGGGTCCCGGCCCGACCCACGATCCAGCCACGCAGCCACTGCCCGCAACCGGTGCGCAGCCGCCCGCCGCCAGGAAAACCCAGGCTCAGGCGACGGGAGCGCGGGCATCGTCGAGCTCCAGGCGGTCGTATGCGATGCTGAGGGATTCGATGGCGAGGTCCTTGCCCAGTGCGTCAAGGGGTGCGCCGAACCAGTCGCATGGCCAGGCCCCCAGGAGGTTCCAGCGGCGGACTTCCACGGAGCCGGCATCGTTGAGCATGGCGATGGAGACGTTCCGGCGTTCCACCTTTCCGTCCACGGCTTTGAAGAGCCACTGCAGCATCTCGGTGGAGTCCGTGAGCCCGTACTTCAATGTCACCGGGGTGTACTCCACTTGCCCGGGGATGACGCGGACTGTGCTGTTTTCGCCGCCTGAGCGGTAGAGGATCCGGTCGATTTTCAGGCCGAGGCCCTCCACTTTGGTGAAGTGGCCCTGAACTACGCCTTGGATCACGAGCTTGAAGTTGTAGGCCCTGTACGGGTCCACCACGTTGCCCGGTTGGGCGGCAGGTGTTGGGGTTGTCATGTCAGGCTCCTGCGCTCTCTGTCTCGCTGGTGTTGTCCGCCGACTGCATGAGCTTGAAGATCACAAACTCGGCCGGTTTCACGGGCGCGATCCCGATCAGCGTGACCACTTGCCCGGCATCGCGGACCTCTGGAGGGTTGGTTTCTTCGTCGCACTTCACGAAAAATGCCTGTTGAGGAGTAGTTCCGAGCAGGGCGCCGTCCCGCCACACGTTGGTCAGAAACGCCCCGATATCGCGCCGGATCGACTTCCACAGCGTGTGATCATTGGGCTCAAACACCACCCAGCGAGTCCCGTCAGCCACCGATTCCTTGATCATGTTGGTCAGGCGACGCACATTCACGTACCGGTATTCGCTCGCTTCCGGAGCCTTGGTCCTGGCACCCCAAATCCGGATGCCCTCGCCCGGGAAGTATCGGATACAGTTCACACCCGCCGGGTTCAGGACCTCCTGCTCCCCCCGGCTCACGCGCCGCACAAGATCGATCGCGCCTTGGATGGGCTCGTTGGCTGGCGCCTTGTGGACACCGCGGGTGGCGTCAACGCGCGCCCAAACGCCTGCAATATGGCCCGACGGCGGCTGCGTCACCTTTTTCCCGGACACGGGATCGATCATCACGATCCACGGGAAATACAGGGCCGTATAGCCGCCGGGGGATTGCGGGGCGCCGAGGTCCTGCTGGCTTGCTTCGATGGCTGACCCCTCCCGGCTGCCTGCGGCGGCGGGTCGCGGTGAGTCGGGCCAGTCGGGGGAATCTGAGGAAGCCGAGGAGGAGGACGACGGCGTGCTGTCGTTGGCTTCTGTGCCTGCAGGTTGTTCAGACGTGTCTTCGGCTTCGCTGGCTTCAGCTTCGTCGGTGTCGCCCGAGCCGGCGTCGCCCGAGCCGCCACCACCCGAGCTGCCACCGCCTGAGCCGGCGTCGCCACCCGGCCCCTCATCCGCCGTCGACCGTTCGTCTGCCGTGCCCGAATCCCGCGCACCTACCGGAACGCCGGACGTCGCGGCCCTGGTGAGCGCCCCGACGTCGTCAACTTTTTCCACTGTGTCCATGATGGCCATGCGGTCCTGGCGGAGCGGGTGCTCCACATGCGCCGCCAGTGCCGCATAGGATTCAGCGTCCGCGAAGCCCGGCGCAGCCACCATGGAGATGTCGTCCACGGCCTCGAAAAGCGTGAGGCCTGTGGGCTTGGTGGCTGTGCCCGTGAGGCTGCCGTTGGCCCCAATGTTCACCACATAACAACGGCTTCCTCCGTTTGAGAAGAAGCCGTAAACAGCGTTGGAGAGCGGTGTGCCCGCTGTCGCGTTGCCGACATATTGGTCAACGAACTGGGTCCAGTTGTCCAGCACACGGAGTTCATCCACCAAGGCGTCCTGGTCCGGGGCTACGCCTACGAACGCTGCGATGCTGGTGTTGACCTGCCCGATTGCGCGTGCGCCGCTGGGCACTTCCTGAACATAGACGCCTGGCGCCTGGTAGTTCACCATGGTGCGCTCCCTTTCCTGCCCGCGGTGTCCGCGGATTTACTCCCACCGGATGATGACCGGCAGGCTGCTGGTGCTGGCCGAGACTTCCTTTTCGGTGCCGCTTACTGCCACGGCAAAGTGCTGGAGTTCATCCGCCGAGGCCAGGACCTCGAAGTGGCCGGTCGCATCGCTGACGACTGCCGTGGCGGAAGAATGGGCATGGATGTAGGCGTCGGGGATGCCTTTGTTGTGGACGTCAACGAGCCGTCCGTGGATTCGGCGGGCAACGCCAGTCTTGGCAATGAGCGGTTCAAGGACGGGCGGTCCGGAAGGCTCTTCGAAGCGCAGCGCCACGGGGATTCGGACCAGGAACCCGAGCCCTTGCCGGATGGCGCCTGAGTACTCTTCGGGACGGAATTCGCCGGTGGATACTACCGAGTATTGGCTGTGGCGTTCCACGGCCAGGAGCAGTTGCTCCATATTGTCCAGTTGTTCGGGGCCGTGGCATTCCACTGCCACCCGGAGTTCGAGATCCAGAACCGGGCCATCGCGACGGGACCTTCCCACGCGGTTGAGCGTCACTGCGTGGACGGTGACGGGAGCGTCAGGGGTGGAAACGACGGCGTCGGGGGAACCGTCGTCGAACCTTACGCGCTGCGGAGTGACGGCGTCGGAAAGTACCCCCAGAAGGTCGGTCAACGACGAACGCACATAGCCCACGGCAGAACCCAGAACTCGAAAGGTGACCAGAATTGCAACTGGGACTAGGTTACTCCCGCTGTTGCGTGTAGTCACTGGGGAAACAGGAGTAACTCCATTCGATTGAAGCTGACGCAACTGAGTCGCAGCAGATGCCCTTTTGAGCGCCCAAAAGGGCACCTGCTGCTACTTACTTGGGTGACGGGTGGTGGCAGCTTGCCGGACAGCGTCCCGCCACCACGCCACTGTTGCTGCGGCAGCTTCCGGGAGGGGCGTCGGTTCGAGGCCCAGGAGACGCTGGCTTTGGGAGGAATCCATCACGAACGGCCGCTCGAATTGGTACAGCATCTCGGCAAGCTCCCGCATATCGGTCGAAAAGAGACCCGCCGTCCTCAACACCCACCCGGGAACGGCACTCACCTTCGGAACAGAAACGCCGGCAGCATCAGCGAACGCCGCAGCAAGTTCGCCTTGGGTCAGGGCTGGGCCGGTGGGAGCATGGAGCACGGTGTTCCAGAGCCTTGGATTCCGGGCCGCCGCGATCATGGACGCCGCGAGGTCCGGGACGTACGTGAACGAGTGCGGTTGCCGAGCGTTGCCAATCACCTGGACGGTTTTTCCCTCCGTGACAAGCGGAACCATCCGCTCGCCGGCGTGGGCCATCCTCACCCGTGGGCCGAAGAAGTCACCGGCCACGACGCTGACTGTGTTGGCTTTGTGCGCAGTGCGGGCCCTTAGCAGTTGCGTACGGACCCCGCGCTTGCCGCCTGAGGCTTCCCGAGGACCCGCTTCAGTCATCACGCTGTCCGGCTCGCTATAGGAATAGAGGCTCTCTGGAAATACGACGACGGCGCCCGCGTCTGCCGCTGCATCCATCACCACTTGTTCGGCTTGCGGTAGCTCGGCCGCCCACGCTGCGGCCCGGTATGCCGATCCGTGGATGCAATGGAAGACCGCGGCCGCGCCCTTGATTGCTTGGCCTATTTGCTTGGGATCGGAGGCGTCGACGCGCATCCGTTCAATGAGGGGATGGTCCGGGCCGCTGCCGGAGCGGGTCAGAGTGCGAACGTCTTCCCCCTGCTCAGCGAGCTGTTCGGCTACGGTCCAACCAACGGGTCCTGCTCCGGTGACGACGTACATGCTGATCTCTTTCCTCGAAGTTCAATCTAATGAGAGAGCACTGCTCTCTGAATTCAGAATGAACCTCAGTAACGCCAAAGTCAAGAGCAGTGCTCTCATTTGTTGATGGTGCTCTCTCTTGTGGCAAGCTGGTTCCATGTCCTCCATAGCGCCCGGCGCCGAAGCTGCCCCGAAAGCCAAGCCCCCGACTCCCCGCGAGCGTGCACGTGCTCAAACCATCGCCGATATTGTCCGCCTCGGCCGGGAGCACCTCGCGGTCCACGGTGCGGCGGGGCTGTCGCTGCGGGCTGTTGCCCGGGACCTTGGCGTCGTTTCTTCGGCCGTTTATCGCTACGTGGAAAGCCGGGACGAACTCCTCACGCTCTTGCTCATCGACGGCTACAACGAGCTCGGCGACGAAGTGGATGCAGCCGTAGCGGCTGTTCCCGAGGATGATTTCGCAGGCCGGTTCCGCGCCTTGGGCAAGGCTGTTCGTGCGTGGGCGCTCAAGGAACCAGCCAGCTATGCCCTGCTTTTCGGCAGCCCGGTTCCCGGCTATCAGGCACCAGGTGAGCGAACCACGGTTCCCGGAACACGTGTCATCTATCGCCTCGTGGGCATCTTTGAGGCAGCTCATCGCGCAGGCGCCCTGGAGGCGGAAGTGAATCCCGCCGTCGTCATCCCACCAGGCCTGGCAGAAGACATGCGGAACATCCGGACTGAACTTGGGGTCACGGTGCCCGAGTCTGCGCTCGCTCGGGGCGTGCTGGCGTGGACGTCCGTCTTCGGGGCTGTGAGCTTTGAAGTGTTCGGCCAGTATGGGCCGGATACGTTCGCCGCGCGCGACGAACTTTTCGAGCACCAACTGCTGGTCCTCCAGGGCATGGCGGGCCTGTGACCATCGGACCAGCGACCAGGAGCAGACGGTAAAGTATCAAGATGGTTCGAGGGCTTGCTGACATCGGCGCGGAGGGCATTTTGCTCGCCGGTGCCGGGCGCGCCATCCTCCTTCAGATCGCTGACCCGAGGGTGGGGCACGGCGTCGCGGACCATAGCGACTTTGCCCAGCGGCCGCAGGATCGTTTGCGGGCCACCCTGACATACGTTTATGCGATTGTTTACGGTTCAGACGAGCAAGTTGCTGCGGTTCGCCGCGCCGTCAACCGCGCCCACGCACCGGTGCGCCGGAACCCGGACGATGCGACAAAGGGCTACAACGCTTTCGACCCCGGTTCACAGCTTTGGGTTGTCGCCACCCTGTACGACACCGCCGTCACCGTTTATGAACAAGTGCATGGACCGCTCGACGACGATACCGCCGAGCGCATGTACCGCGACTATGCACGCATTGGGACGGCATTACAGCTTCCCGCTAACATGTGGCCGCCGGACCGTGCAGCCTTCGCAGGGTATTGGTCTTCGCACGTGGACATGCTTAGGCCTGATGATAAAGCCCGCAAGATAGCCAGGGACTTGCTGTATCCGGCAGGTGGTCCTGCACTCATGCGCCTGGCCATGCCACTTGCCCGCTTCCTGACCGCCGGCCTGCTTCCGGACCACCTGCGCGAGGGCTTCGGCTTGGAGTGGACTCCCCGCGATGACCGCCGCTTCGAGCGGACCATGCGGTGGCTCGGACGCGTCTATCCCCGGATCCCGCGGCGGATCCGCCACTGGCCCAAGGACTACTACCTCAGCCACCTGGAAACCACCCCGTCCAAGTCGAGGGGCAGGGCAGGGAATGCGTAATTCGACCTCGGTGGAGCAAGCCATCGACGACCTCGCGCACCGCTATCTGCAGCGTACGCATGCAGACATGCAGCACGTCCATGGTGGCCGACTCCGCATGCGCCTTACCGAGTTCGTGGTGTTCGGACTGAAACAGGCATGGGCCTGCGTCTTCGGTGCAGCCCTGCTCGCGGTGATCATCGCGGCCCGCCTCTGGTACCCGGACGACGCCCACCTGGCGCGGAATGACTTCCTGACAATCGCCGCCGTCGTGATTCAGATCCTGATGATCAGTTTCAAGCTTGAAACGCTGCGCGAGTTGCGGGTGATCCTGCTGTTCCATGCGGTGGGAACAGTAATGGAGCTGTTCAAGACAGACGTGGGCTCGTGGTCTTACGAGGCCGAGGGCTTCCTCCGGATCGGTGCTGTTCCATTGTTCAGCGGCTTCATGTACGCGGCTGTGGGCTCGTACATGGTTCGTGTGTTCCGGCTCTTTGACCTCCACTTCGACCACTACCCATGGCGGTGGATCACGGCTCTTGTGGCTGCCGGGATCTACGTCAATTTCTTCTCGCACCACTACATCTTCGACGCGCGCTGGGTGCTGCTTGCCGCCGTCGTGCTTGTCTACGGGCGGTGTGTGATGCACTTCCGCGTGTTCCGTAAGCGCTTCCGGATGCCGATCCTGGTGTCCTTCCTTTTGGTGGCGCTGTTCATTTGGTTCGCCGAGAACATCGGCACGTGGTCCCACGCGTGGCTCTACCCCAACCAGCTGAATGGCTGGCAGGCGGTCTCGATCGATAAGCTCCTCGCCTGGTTCCTGCTGATGATCATTTCCGTGGTGCTCGTGGCGTGGGTGTACAAACCTGAGCCGCCACCCTTGGGCCCTGCCGACACCCAAGCCCCTGCCGACACCCAAATCCCTGACGACACCCAAATTCGCGGGGGACGCCCGGATATACGTGTCGCCCGCCCGCCGGAGTGACGTCGGGCCGTTTGCGTGGCATCACGCTTCGCCGCGGGCGGCCTTGAGCGCCGCGCGCCTGGCTTGGAGTAAAGGCTCGACGTCGGGAATCCGCCTGAGGTCCATGGCTTGCGTATCGCTACGGTTGCCCCGCGCATCGATGACGATTCCATAGCTGCCTGCAGCTCCCGCCGCGAACCAGTAGTCGGTTCCGTTCCAGAGGGTGAAATCCGCAGGAGCGCCGTCCACCATGGCGCTCAGGTGCTCGGTAGTGTGTGCCGCGAAGGTCGCGGATTGACTCTGCAACTCCTCCAGCGACTTCGGCGGCCCGGCGATGGCCTGCCACCGGTTTCGCACCACCTCCAAGGGATCACGCGTAGTTGTGATCACTTCCAATAGCGGGCCAGTGGCTGGATTCGCAGGAAACGCGTTCCCGTGCACTACGCCACCCTCACTGGCGTCCATTTGCCATGAACCCAGCATCAAGGGTCCGCCCCAATCCTCAAGCCGGAACAGGGGGAGGCGCTCGGCAGCATGCCGGACCCTCTCCTCCAGCTCGTCGTTCATAGCCCAGAACGCATCCGGCGGCATGAATCCAGCGAAGTCCATCGCGTAAGTCTGCCAGTTCACGCTGGGCGAAACCAGCCCTCAGAACCGCTTGATTCCGGGGCAAATTTGGGCCCGAAAGACAAAGTTGAGCGTACCTCACTCAACTTTGGATTGACATTGAAACGAGGCTGAGTACAGTTGAGTGCAGAACGCTCAACTAGCCGATTGTTGAGTGGGCTCCCGATAACCCAACCGCCCAACGGACCGGTGCCGGGGGCAATCTCCAACATCGGCCATTGAAAGGAAACAAGATATGTCACGTGCAGTAGGTATCGACCTCGGAACCACTAACTCCGTGGTCTCTGTCCTTGAAGGTGGCGAGCCCACCGTCATTGCGAACGCAGAAGGCGGCCGCACCACGCCGTCGGTCGTTGCGTTCTCGAAGTCCGGCGAGGTCCTGGTTGGTGAAATCGCAAAGCGCCAGGCCGTCAACAACATCGATCGCACCATCGCTTCCGTCAAGCGCCACATGGGCACCGACTGGTCCGTCGCCATCGATGACAAGAAGTACACGCCGCAGGAAATCTCCGCGCGTATCCTCATGAAGCTCAAGAACGACGCCGAGAGCTACCTGGGCGAAAAGGTCACCGACGCCGTGATCACCGTTCCGGCATACTTCAACGACGCCGAGCGCCAGTCCACCAAGGAAGCCGGCGAAATCGCAGGCCTCAACGTCCTCCGCATCGTCAACGAGCCCACCGCGGCTGCACTGGCCTACGGTCTGGACAAGGGCAAGGAAGACGAACTCATCCTGGTCTTCGACCTCGGTGGCGGTACCTTCGATGTCTCCCTCCTCGAGGTTGGCAAGGACGAAGACAACTTCTCCACCATCCAGGTCCGCGCAACCGCAGGCGACAACCGCCTCGGTGGCGACGATTGGGACAACCGCGTCGTCGAGTGGCTGCTGAACCAGCTCAAGATCAAGGGCATCGATCTCTCCAAGGACAAGATCGCCCTCCAGCGTCTCCGCGAAGCTGCAGAGCAGGCCAAGAAGGAACTGTCCTCCTCCACCAGCACCAACATCTCCCTCCAGTACCTGTCCGTCACCCCTGACGGCCCGGTCCACCTGGACGAGCAGCTGACCCGTGCAAAGTTCCAGGACCTCACCAAGGACCTGCTGGACCGCACCAAGAAGCCGTTCCACGACGTCATCGCTGAAGCCGGCATCAAGGTTTCCGACATCGACCACATCGTCCTCGTGGGTGGTTCCACCCGTATGCCCGCTGTCTCCGAGCTCGTCAAGGAACTCGCTGGCGGCAAGGAGCCCAACAAGGGCGTCAACCCGGACGAAGTTGTGGCCGTCGGTGCAGCACTGCAGGCCGGTGTCCTGAAGGGTGAGCGCAAGGACGTCCTCCTTATCGACGTCACGCCCCTGTCCCTCGGCATCGAAACCAAGGGTGGCGTCATGACGCACCTCATCGAGCGCAACACGGCTATCCCCACCAAGCGTTCCGAGACCTTCACCACCGCAGACGACAACCAGCCGTCCGTGGCCATCCAGGTCTTCCAGGGCGAGCGTGAATTCACCCGCGACAACAAGCCGCTGGGCACGTTCGAACTGACCGGCATCGCTCCGGCACCGCGTGGCGTCCCGCAGGTCGAGGTCACCTTCGACATCGACGCCAACGGCATCGTCCACGTGTCCGCCAAGGACAAGGGCACCGGCAAGGAACAGTCCATGACCATCACCGGTGGCACGGCACTGTCCAAGGAAGACATCGACCGCATGGTCCGTGAAGCCGAGGAGCACGCCGCAGAGGACAAGGCCCGCCGCGAAGCTACGGACACCCGTAACTCCGCCGAGCAGCTCGCCTACTCCGTGGACAAGCTGATCGCCGACAACGACGACAAGCTGCCCGAAGAGGTCAAGACCGAGGTCAAGGCCGACGTCGACGCCCTCAAGTCCGCGCTGGAAGGCACCGACGACGCCGCCGTCAAGACTGCGTTCGAGAAGCTGCAGGCTTCCCAGACCAAGCTCGGCGAAGCCATCTACTCGCAGGCAGCCGCAGCTGACGCTCCGGGCGCCGGCGCTGAAGGTGCTCCGGCCGGCGAGAAGACTGCAGCCGACGAAGACATCGTCGACGCTGAAATCATCGACGAAGACGAAGCGAAGAAGTAGCCATGCCCCACCACGGCAACGAAGCAGAGCACTCTGAAGGAAACGGCGACGAGCGCGAAGGCGCCCGTCAGCAGAAACCGGTGATTCGGGACAACCGCAAGGTTGACCCGGAGACCGGGGCTGCCCGCCACCCCGAAGGCGAAGCTGCTGCTCCCACCGAAGGCAACGCTGCCCCCACGGAAGGTGACGCCCTGTCCCAGGCTGAGGAAATCCTCAACGGGGTAGAGGTCCCTGCCGAGGAGTCGGTAGCCTCCGGCGCCGCGGCTGAAGCCCAGGCAGCGGAGCTCCGCAACGACCTCCTTCGCCTTCAGGCTGAATACGTCAACTACCGCAAGCGCGTCGAACGCGACCGCGCCGTAGCAGGGGAAATGGCCGTCATTGGCGTCCTGAACTCCCTGCTCCCGGTGCTGGACGACGTCGACGCCGCACGCCAGCACGGTGACCTCGAAGACGGCCCCTTCGCCGCCATCGCCACCAAACTGGAAAACGCGCTGAAGACGTACGGACTGGAACGCATCGCGGAAACGGGTGTCGAATTCGATCCCACCATCCACGAGGCACTCATCCAGCAGCCCGGCGAGGACATCGACGTGGACACGGTCAGCCAGGTGCTGCGCTCGGGATACCGCTCAGGTGAGCGGGTCCTGCGTGCGGCCCAGGTCATCGTCGCGGTTCCGGCGTAGTCTCACCTTGTCGCTCCACCGGATATGGGGCGGTGCCCGCTCCGCGGTGCCCTCCACACCGCCGCCCCATATCCGGTTGCGCGCCCGCTGTAAGCTCGCCTGAGGTGAGCTGACTGCGGCCGTACGCATTGTTTGTTTTAGAAAGGAAACGCTCTTGGCCAGCCAGGACTGGGTTGAAAAGGATTTTTACGCGATCCTTGGTATCGCCAAGGACGCGTCCGACGCGGATATTAAGAAGGCTTACCGCAAGCTTGCGCGGCAGTATCACCCGGATACCAATTCCGGGAATGCTGCTGCGGAGAAGAAGTTTAAGGACATTTCCGAGGCTTATTCTGTCTTGTCGAGTCCTGAGGACAGGCAGCAGTATGACGCGATCCGTGCCATGGGTGGTGCCCGGTTCGCTCCCGGTGCGGGAGCCGGGCGTGGCGGCGCTGGCGCCAATGGTGGGTTCGAGGATCTGTTCGGTGGTTTGTTCGGTGGCGGCGCGCGTCAGCCCTCGGGTGCCGGTGGCATTCCTCCGGAGTTTGCTGACCTGTTTGGTGGCGGTTTTGGTGGTGGCCAGACCGGGTTCCAGCGGGCACCGCAGAAGGGCTCGGACCGCACTGCGACGACGTCCATCTCCTTTGCTGGATCCATCAAGGGCACTACGGTAAGCCTGCGCGAAAGCAACGGCCACGTGATCGACGTCAAAATCCCCGCCGGCATCAAAGACGGGCAGAAAGTCCGCCAGCGCGGCAAGGGCAACGTTGGTCCTGCCGGCAACGGCGATCTCATCATCACGGTGAACGTGAAGCCGCACGAGTTTTTCCAGCGCGACGGCGACAACATTCGCATCCACGTGCCTGTCACGTTCGCGGAAGCTGCGCTTGGCGCGACCATTGAGGTTCCAACGCTCGACGGCGACACCGTCAAGGTGCGTGTCCCGGCCGGAACACCGTCGGGTCGTACCCTCCGCGTGAAGGGCCGGGGCGTGAAAACGTCCAAGGCGACCGGAGACCTCCTGGTGACTATCGACGTCGCCGTCCCACAGAACCTGAACAAGGAAGCGGAGGAGGCCGTGAAGGCATTTGCTGCCGCGACCACCGATGCCAACCCGCGTCACGACCTGGCCGCGAAGGCCCGGTTGTAAGGAGACGGTCATGGCAATCGACGTCAACCAGCCGATCTTTGTCATCTCCGTCGCCGCGGAGCTTGCCGACATGCATCCGCAGACGTTGCGCCAGTACGACCGCCTGGGCATCGTCTCGCCCAGCCGCGCCCCCGGGAAGTCGCGCCGGTACTCCCAGAACGACGTCGAAAAGCTGCGCGAGGTCCAGCGCCTCTCGCAGTCCGGCGTCTCGCTCGAAGGCATCAAGCGCATTTTGGACCTGGAAAACCAAGTTGCTGCACTGCAGTACCGCGTGGCCGAGCTGACGGAGGAACTGACCCGGCGCCGGAGCCCCTTGGACACCCGCATTTTCGCAGCGGGAGCAGCCGGCGACGTCGTCAGTCTGGCCCGCGGTCAACGACCCCGTGCACGGTCGCAAGCCGTCGTGGTGTGGAGGCCGCGGCCTGAGTAGCAACGCCGCGGTTCGTGGCTGGACCCCCGCGGTGGGGAGCATCCACAGGAACCACGCATTGATGGGAGAGCTCCCACGAAAGAGAGGCCTACTATGGCACCCAGCGAAACGGCACGACGAAATCACGACGAACTGTTCCCAGGTCAGCTTCCGGCCTTGGCGGTTACAGACCCCGAGCTCGTGGAGATTTTCAACAACTTCGCATTCGACGAGGTGTTGAGCCACGAAAGACTGGATACCAGGACGCGGCTCATGGTTCAGCTCGCCTCCCTTATCGCGTCACAAGGAATGCGGGAATACCGGGCGTTGCTCGGCGCGGCCCTTACCGTTGGGGTAACTCCGGTGGAGGTGAAGGAACTTATCTACCAAGCCGTCCCGTATGTCGGCATGGGCAAAGTTTCCGATTTCCTGCACGCCACCAATGAAATCCTCAAAGAATTCGGCGTGGAGCTTCCTGTTCCGGGCCAGTCCACCACAACGCCCAAGGACCGGGCGGAGAAAGGGCTGGCTATCCAGAAGGAGATCATAGGTGCAGAACGCATCGACGATATGCGCGCAGCTGCCTCAGCTGATGAAATGCACTTTCAGGAGTACCTCGCCGCGAACTGCTTCGGCGATTTTCTGACACGCACCGGCATTGATGTTCCAAGGCGTGAACTCCTCACCTTGTCCATGCTCGTTTCCCTTGGCGGCTGCGAGCCACAGGTCAAGGGGCACATTCTGGCCAATCTGAACGTGGGTAACAGCCGAGGGTTGATGCTTGAGGTCATCACGCAGTTGCTGCCGTACATCGGGTATCCACGTACGCTCAACGCCCTGCGCGTACTCAACGAGACCGTGCCGGCACCCAACGCCGGGTAGGGCTTCCTTATGCTGTGGATAGTGGCCGGAAAAGGACGATAATAATGTCATGGCACGGCAAGAAGTGCACGTGCTGGTGGTTGGCGTGTAGGCGCTGGAAAGCGTCCCATGCTCGTGTAGTGAGGGAAGATTCCGATGTCGTTGTCGGATGAAGAGCGCAGGAGTTTGGAAGAGCTTGAGCGGGATCTCGCTTCATCGGATCCTGACCTGGACCTTCAGCTGAAGTCGGGGCGGCCGCGCGGTGCGGTGGCGCGCTCAGTTTTTGGTGTCCTGGCAGTTTTGGCCGGTTTTGCAATGGTCATTGCCGGGATCATCACACAACTCGTCCTTGTGGGTGTGGTCGGGTTCCTGCTCGCTGGAACAGGCGCCTACCTACTGTTCAGCAGGATGGTCCTTAGGAGAAGGACGCGGCGACACGACGAGAGCAAGCCGGACTAGCCCAACACGGGTCTAGCCCAGCTCCGAGCTAGGCGTCCAGCCTCCGAGCTAGGCGTCCCGCCAGCCCGTAGAAATCCGGCTGAATTTAGTACGTCTCCGGTGGCAAGTCCGCAGACGAACCAGCGAGGTCATTCGACGTGGACGGGTTCGCCGTTTGCGTGGCCGGCTTGGCAGGGGCCGGCTCGCCGGGAGGCACCATCATTCGCCACGCCAGCACCAGGCCCGCGCCGACGCCACCAACTGCCAAAGCAACCAACCACCCGGCACGCGGGGAACTCCGCTGACTGGTTCGACGACTCAAAGTTTGCGTCGCCCTTTTGACCGCTCTGGCTGCGGTGCGCCGAGCCCTCTTTGCGGCTTTACGGTTCCCGGTCAGCGTGAGCATTACGCCGTGCACCACCGACGGGACATCGGCGTGATTGATCCGGGATAACGCCCACCCCACTACTGCGTCGGCTTGCGACGACGTGCCCTCCGCTGCGTGCTTCACCCACTCGGCTGCGAGGTCCTGCACTGCCGGAATGATGTTTTGTGCTTTGTACATATGAACCCCTCACGGAGTAGATGGCCCCGTTGCCAGACTACGCCGCGGGCTGCAGGACCAAAAGGTGCCTGAACGCAGCGCTCTTTTCAGGCCGGGATTATGGCTGCCAGCTCCACGGGGTTCTCCAGTCCCGCCCATTTGCCGCTGAGGGTCAACTCGTTGTGGACCTCAGCTGCGACATCCACAACCCGGGCAACCTTCAAGCGAAGCTCACCTGCGTCAATGATGGTCACGCCACTGCCCGACACAGGGGCCGAGGCACTCAAGGCGGGGACACCGGCGTCGAGCGTTCCGCTTCCCTTCACGTTGACGGAGCTGGGCCGGGGCTCAGGCTCGCCGTCGACGATCAGCGCGGCCTCTTCCTGGCCCGTGAGGATAGCCGTGGCCAGGGCTTTGACGTAAACGGGATCTGCGCAGGCGTCATAGACCCACCGCTTGCCTAGGACGGAGTGGTCCATGGTGCCGATGAGCCATTCCCGGGCGCCGGCCAGTTCGTAGCCCCTGTAGCTCAGGGGTACCTGGTAGATGCGCTCGCCGGCGGCGACCACATGCGTCTCGAGCCCCACCTCGCCGGCGGGGTCGTCAAAACGGTAGGCCCCAATGAGCTCCGGGGCCCCTTCCTGGCTGAACCAGGGCTGCGTCGGCAGGTATCCAGCGATGAGTTCGAGCTTGGACGGGGACAGGGTTGCCTTGTGAATGATCGCCATGTTCTCCAGCCTAGGCCAGGGAGGCGTGCTGTTCGGTACGGGTCCCAATGCGCGGCCTCGCCCCTGCACTGTTTACAATCGAAGGGACGCGCCGACTATTGAGGGAATCATGAAGAAACTCACCACTGTCCTGATCGCTGCCGGGCTGCTTGCCACGGCATCAGCCTGCTCCTCGCCGCAGCTGACCACCGCAGAAACGTGTGACCGGGTGGGTGTCGCCGTTGCCAGCCTCCCGAGCAACGCCAGCAAGACCGCGACCATTCGCGTCGCAAACGCCATCCGCCCCATTGAACCCGTTGCCTCCAACGAAATGAAGCCCGTGGTCACGGCCATCCTTGAATACTCGGACGAGCTCGTGAAGGAATCCCCGGACGAGAAAAAGATGGGCGAGCTCTCCGCCGCCTACCAGGAAGCCGGCACCAAGTACGGCGAACTCTGCCGCGGCTAATGACGCCCGCTGCCTAACGGCCAATGAAGGCGAAGAAGGGGACCAGCTGAGTTGGTCCCCTTCTTGCGTCTGGAACCGGAAAAGACGTTGGGATGTGCGACAGAAACCGGTTCGGGTCAGGCAACCCTGGATGCTCTCTCACATCACCGCCCTTAATCCTGGATCTTCTCTCACATCACCGCCCAGAATCCGGGATGCTCTCTCAGATGATCGAAGAGAAGTCCCGGACGACGTCGGCTGTGTGCCCAGGTAAGGCCCGACGTCGAAACTTACCTTGAGCGCCCGGCTTCGGCACCCTTGGCGGACCAGCGAATCAGCGGATTACGCAACGCGGGGTCACTTACGGCCGGTTATCGCCGAGAACATGGGCCGTAAGTGACCCCGCGTTGCTTTGGCTTCGCGCGCAATGTATAGATGTATACAAGTACACATATCCAAGCCAAGGAAGCCGCATGGCCCATCAACAACCACGGAACACAGGGGCACACCTGGTCTACAGCGAGCTCAAACGCCGGATCCTCAGCCTTGAACTCAAGCCAGGTGAGCGCGTTTACGAGCCGGCCATGGCTACTGCGCTGCAAGTCAGCCGAACCCCGCTGAGGGAAGCCATCCGGCGTTTGATTTCGGAGAGCCTCCTGGAGCAACAGGCAACCGGGGGAGTGGTGGTTCCAGCGCTGGATGAGACGGTGATTGCCGAACTGTACGACGTTCGGGCAGCACTGGAATCGTTGATGGCACGGGAAGCGTGTGCCAAGGCAACTAGTGAAGATATCGAAAAGCTGCAGGGCATTCTTGAACGAAATGCGGCCATGGTGGGATTCGCCGATGAAGCCATGAAATACGGCGTGACATTGCACGCCACCATCGCTGGGATCGCCGGAAATTCGTGGGCACAACGCTTCCATGACCAGATCTCCAGCCAGGTTGAGCGATACCGGCATTTCACCAACAATTCCGGTGAGCGCCGGGAACAGGCCCTTGCCGACCACCGCGTACTGGTGGAAGCCATAGCCTCAAAGAAGCCAGACAAGGCAGCGAAGGTCGCGTTCGACCACGTCATCGCCGCCCGTGACGAGACGTTGCGTGCCATTTCAGGCGCGGGCCTTGTGGTCGAATGATTGGCGAACTCGGGCGACGCTCGTCCCTTGCACTTCTGATCCACTCCGCACTCATCCAGGCAGTCACGTTCCTGGTGCGGCCAGCCACCAGCTACCGGGCACTGGAACTCGATGTCCCCGGGTTTGCACTCGGTCTTCTCGCTGCCAGTTATGCAGTCTTCCCGCTACTCCTAGCGTTGCCGATCGGCGGACTGGTGGACCGCCTCGGTGAGCGTCGCCTCATGGCGATCGGCTCCGCCGTCGTGCTGGGTTGTTCCGCTTTTCTGCTGTTGTTCGGAACGTCGGTTCCTGCGTTGGTGGCCGGAACTGCGCTTCTTGGCGCCGGCCAGTTGGCTTGCGTGGTGGGGCAGCAGGCGGTGGTTGCGAACAATGCCAACTCCACCCGGCTCGATTCAGCCTTCGGGTACCTGACGTTCGCCGCGTCGCTGGGCCAGGCACTTGGGCCGTTGGCGATTTCCTTGGTGGGCGGCGCCTCTGTCCGCCCGGATACGAACGCGATCTTCCTTCTCGCGACGGCCATGAGCCTGGTGCTGTTCCTCGCGACGTTCGTTGTGTCGTCCCGCGTCAGTGGCCGGAGGGACAAGGCCAAAACAGCGGACAGCCCCAAAGGCGGTGCCATCTCCTTGTTGAGAACGCCGGGCGTGGTCCGGGCATTGGCAACGAGCGCAACCGTCCTGGCAGTGGTGGATCTTACGGTGGTCTACCTGCCTGCGCTTGGCGCCGAACGGGGTCTGACCGCGGCCACAGTCGGTCTCATGCTGACTGTTCGCGCGGGGTTCTCGATGGTCTCCCGGATTGGGCTTGGCAGCATGTCCCGGAAGTTGGGGCGGATGAGGTTGCTGGTCCTGAGCCTTGCGGTTTCCACGGTCTCGTTGGCAGTAGCGGCCATTCCGATGCCCATGTGGTTGCTCTTCGTCGTCATGGCGTTCCTCGGCCTCGGGCTGGGAATCGGACAGCCGCTGACCATGTCCTGGTTGTCGGCCCAAGCGCCCGAAGGCCAACGCGGACGTGCGCTGGCCTTGAGGCTCGCCGGGAACAGGGTAGGCCAAATTGTCCTGCCCAGCGCCATCGGTGTTGTGGCGGTAGGGCTCGGTGCTGCGGGTGTGTTCCTGGCGTCCGCTGTGGCCGTGGGCGGAACGATGCTGTTGCTGCGCGGGGTGCGGTTGGACGACTGACTTTGTTTTGAGCGGCCGCCACTGGCTCCATCCGTCACGTTTTGTGGGTCACGTCCACTGATAGCTATACGGATGTGAGGGGACCAGTTGCCGGAGGCAAAGAAGCGCGTTCAAAATGATGGATCCGGACTCAGTATCGAAGCGCGAGGGTGTACGGCGGCCTCCCCGCGGAAGGCCGCCGTCGATAGTCCTAGAGAACAGCCGTCATGACGCCCCATCCCCAACCAACAGCGAAGCGCGGCATCCAGCCACCCTTGCCGTCGCCGGGGTAGTGCCAGAGGACGCCTTCAGTATCGCGGGCCAGGAGGTCGGCTGTGCCGTCCGGTAGGAAGTTGCTGTTGAAGTCGCCGGGACCAACGACGGCGGTCATGGAGTTCCAGCCCGAACCCACCTGGACGCGGGGGAGCCAGCCGCTTGTGCCGTTGCCGGGGTAGAGCCATAACGTGCCCCCGGTGTCGATGGCGAAGACATCGTGCTTGCCGTCTCCATTGAAGTCTCCGGGGCCCACGATCTTGTCCATCGCATTCCAGCCTGAGCCAACCGCGACCCGAGGGAGCCACCCGGCAGCACCGTTGCCCGGATACAGCCACAATGTCCCTGAAGAGTCCCTGGCTAAGACATCGTGCTTGCCGTCGCCGTTGAAGTCGCCAGGGCCCACGATTGAGGTCATGACATTCCAACCGGCACCGACCTGGATCCGGGGGTACCATTCGCCGTATCCGTTGCTTGGGTAAAGCCACAGGACTCCGGCTGCGTCACGTGCAAGGACGTCCGGCTTGGCGTCACCGTTGAGGTCGCCTGGAGCCACGAGCGATGTCATGGCGTTCCAGCCGGAACCAACTTGAGTACGGGGCAGGAAGTGACCGCCTGTGTCGCCCGCGTATAGCCATAGAGTGCCTGCCGAGTCCCGGGCCAGGGTGTCGGCTTTGCCATCGGAGGTGAAATCGTTCTTGGCAGCGTTGACCGTGATCGCGAACCACTTGCTGAAGGCTGAGGGGCTGACACCATTGGACGCAGCCACCTGGACTTTGTAGGTCCCCGCCTTGGTTGCGATGCCGGAAAGAACGCCGGTCTGCTTGTCCAGGGTCAGCCCTGGAGGCAAAGTGCCCGCGTAGACAGAGAATTTAGGTGCTGGAGAGCCCTTCGCTTGGAAGGTGTATTTGTAGGCCGAGCCTACCGTTGCCGCTACGGGCGGCTGGCTTGCCGTAAACGCAGGAGGAGCGTCAGCGCCGTCGATGACTGAAAGTGCGCCGCCCGTCTGGTTTGCGACGTAGGTTCTATTTGTTACCTCGTTGACGGCCGCCACTTGAGGCCAGTTGCCCACCTGGATGATTTCAAAGACGCCAGTGCTGGCGCGAAGTACGATCAGTTTGCCGCGGTTTGGAATGACACCGTAGACCTTGTTGGTGGTTTCGTTGACAACCAGGCTGACGGGGGAGTCCAGGAAGTCGCCGTATTCGAATTTCCTGACTTTGTTCGTTGCTCCGTCCAATTCGGACAGGTAATAGGCGCCCGTTGAAACGTAAACCTTGTTTGTCTTCTCGTTTACTGCAAGGGCGCCAGGTGCGTCAGTGATGCCAATATCAGTAACGGCGTTGGTGACGCCGTCAATGACGTTAACGATGTATCCGCTACTGAGGCTGTTTTGCTCATTGCTCACATAGATCTTGTTGGTCGCGGAGTTCACGGCAACGTGAAAGGGTCGCTCCCCTACCGCCACTGGAGTCGACGTCTTACGGGTCCCGTCGATGACGAAAACTGTGTTGCTGTCCGCATCCGTTACATACGCCTTGTTAGTGACAGGATTCAGGGCCATGTCGGACGAGTAGGTTCCCACCGCCACCGTCGCGGTTGCCTTAGTGGCGGCGTCGAAAATGAGAACACTGTCGGGTCCGCCGCCTCGGGCGAAGATCTGGTTGGTCGTCTCGTTGACCAACAATTTCCCAACGCCAGGGCCCGAGTACACAACGGCGACAGCGTTGCTTGCGCCGTCGATGGCAAGGATTGTCCCGTTCACGGATGCATAGATCTTGTTGGTGACAGTATTGATGGCCAGGCCTGTAGACAGACCGGGGAGCGGGATGCTTGTAGCAACATTGGTGGCCCCATCAACCACCAAGATGTAGGGGCTGCCCAGATGCGAGACGTAGATTTTGTTCGTCACTGGGTTCACTACGGTGGTGTCGGGCCCGCTGCCTGTCACGATGTCTGCGACGCGCACGTCCGCCTGTGCCGGCGACGCCATTCCGAACAGAGCGGCGGCCGTCAGGCTCACGGCAAGCAGCGTAGCGGAAAGAGTCCGCAGGAGTCCCTTCGAACGGGCCCTCAAATGTTCTTGCGTCGAAAACAGCAGAGTGGTCACTGCAGCTCCCCCTATTGATGTGCCAGCGACCACATTCTTGGGCCGGGGAGAGTCTACAGCCAAGCAGCGACTATTCCGCGAACAGCGCCGCCAGGTCCTCCGCCGTCAACGAGCCACCAGCCAGGGCGTCGCCTTCCATCACGTCCGCGAACAGCTGCGACTTCTTGGCCTTCAGCGCCATGACCTTTTCTTCGATGGTGTCCTTCGCAACCAACCGGTAGACCATGACGTTCCGGGCCTGCCCGATTCGGTGCGTGCGGTCCACAGCCTGTGCCTCGGACGCCGGGTTCCACCATGGATCCAGCAGGAACACGTAGTCAGCCTCGGTCAGGTTGAGTCCGAAGCCACCGGCCTTCAGCGAAATCAGGAACACCGGAGCGGCACCGTTCTTGAACTCGCTCACCACATCCCCCCGGTTCCGAGTGCTGCCATCGAGGTAGCAGTACTCCACGCCCTCGGCATCCAAACGCTCACGCACCTTGCCAAGGAATCCCGTGAACTGGCTGAAAATCAGTGCCCGGTGGCCCTCGGAGATCAAATCCTCCAACTGTTCGAACAACACATCCAGTTTGGAGGACCGCACTCCTGACAACGACGAATCCACCAACGACGCATCCAGGCTCAGCTGCCTGAGCAACGTCAACGACTGGAAGATCGTGAAGCGGTTCTTGTTGACGTCGTCGATCAGCCCGAGGATCTTCTGCCGCTCACGCTGGAGGTGTGTCTGGTAAACCTTCTGGTGCCGCGGGTTGAGCACCACTTCCAGGACCTGCTCCTGCTTGGGCGGCAGATCCTTGATGACCTGCTCTTTGGTCCGGCGCATCATCAGTGGACGGACACGACGCCGGAGCTTGGCCAGCTGCGCCGAATCACCGTTCTTTTCAACGGGCTTTTGGTAGTTTTCCGCGAACCGTTTGGGGCTCGGGAACAGCCCAGGCGCCACGATCGACGTCAATGCCCAGAACTCCATGAGGTTGTTCTCCAGCGGAGTGCCCGTGATGGCCAGCTTGAACCGGGCCGGCAGCTTGCGCGCGGACTGGTACGCCTTGGATTGGTGGTTCTTTACGAACTGCGCCTCGTCCAGCATGAGACCGGCCCATTGGAATGAGGCGTAGGCATCGTAATCAATGCGGAACAGGGCATAGGAAGTAATAACGACGTCGGCGCCCGCCAACGCGTCGCTCGGTGAGAGGCCACTCTTGGCGAAGGTTTCACCGACGGTCCGCACCACGAGTCCGGGAGCGAACCGTTGCGCTTCGGCGGCCCAGTTGCTCACCACGCTGGTTGGGGCCACCACCAGGAACGGAGCGCGGGGCGGGCTGTCTGCGGCCACACGGACGTCGGCCGTATCAACAGCAGCAGCCAACTCCTTGGCCGCACAGATCAACGCGATCGCCTGCACGGTCTTGCCCAAGCCCATGTCATCGGCCAACACGCCGCCGAGGCTGTGCTTGAAGAGGAAGCTGAGCCAGTTGAAACCTTCAAGCTGATACGGACGCAGCTCGGCGTTAAGGCCTGCCGGCAGCGGCAGCCCGGTCACGCCGTCGTCGAGCAATCCGCCAACAGCTTCGCGCCACGCGGCGGCCTGTTCGTCAACGATGCCGAGTTGCGCGAGTTCATCCCAGAGCCCGGCCTGGAAACGGCTGATCTGCAGGGTGCCGTCTTTGTTGTCCGGGTTGTCCTGCAGGGAACGGGCTTCGTCGATCAACGCACGGAGCTGGTGGAGCTCAGGCAGGTCGAGCGAGAAGTAGGCGCCGCTGGGAAGCAGCATGCGGCTCATCCCGGCAGCCAGTGCAGAGAACACGGCGGCGAACGATACCGGTTCGCCTTCGAGGGTGATGACGATGCCGAGATCGAACCAGTCGCCGCTCGCCGTTTCCTTCGTGGAGATGGAGACAACGGGAGCTTCGGCAGCTTCGCGGTAATCAGCGATGTCACCGGAGGTCTCTACTACGACGTCGGGCAGATCCTTGAGCATTGGCAGGACCTCCTCGGTGAAGGCCAGCGTGTCCAGTCCGGAAAGCTCAGCCGAGGCCGCGAGCCGCGGAGCGCCCCAGCCACCCGTGGCCGATTCCGCCAACGCCGGAACCACGTCCCACGGCCGACCGATCGAATCCAGGATCCGGGCTTCCTCGAGGTCATCCCGGTAGCCACGGTCATCCGGGTGCCGCCACAGGGGCTGTGCGGTGACCAACGTGCCGGACTTGTAATGCCATTCCCAGTGCAGCCGCACCTTGTGGTCGGTGCCGTAATTGGCGAGCAGGGAGAGCGTGGGGACCGCCAGCGTTGGCAGCTCTACAGATTCATCCGCTGCCTTGACGGGCGTTGACTGCCGCAGCTTCGGGTAGAACGAGGTCAGGAACCGGCTCTCATCTTCGGCCGGAATCAGAAGGGTCTCGCCCTCGGTGACAAACTCGAGCAGTTCGTCGCTGATACCGCCCTCAATCGGGGCGAGCGTGATCAGGTTGTTCTGCTGCGGCACCCCGGGCAAGGCTTCGGCGCCGGAATGCGTGAAGAAAATCCCATACGCGGGCTTGCCGAGGAAGCCCACAGTCCCGGCATCAATCTGCTCACCGCCTACCGTCACCGACGGCGCAAGCTGCAGGCCGCCGTCGGGCGTTTGCTTCCCGTCTTTGCCGCCCAACGCTTCAAGGCGCGCCAAACTGAGTCCGACGACGGCGGGTTGGGTCTCGACGTGGACAGGCTCGCTACCAGCCGCGTGAATCAGCGGAATCCCGGCTTTAGTTGCGTCGGCGAGAAGGGTCCAAAGGTTCTTGGCGGCGAAATCATTCAGGCTCAACCACATGGCGCCCGACGGTTGCTGGCGGCCATTGCTGGAACCATGGGCAGCGAGGAAAGTCTGAAGCCACTCGACGTGTGCCTCATTGAATTCGCGGCGGAAACTGATGTAGCTGAGGTTGTTCCAGGAGACGTCGCCGCGGATCCATTTTCCCTTGGCGCCCATCATCACGGGCCGGGCCTTGAGCTGCCGGACACTGCGCATGGGATCGCGGCGGCCTGTGTAGGAGAAGTGTGCGGCCGGTTCCTCAACCTCGAACTGCAGGGCGAGCGGAATGCCGGCAGTGCTCGGCGCGGTGCCCGGCTTCGCGATCAGCCTGTTGAGGGCTTGCTCCCAAGCCGGCCGCCCGGCACCGCCCTGCTCGGAGGAACCAAGGCGGGAGGTCTGGATCCCGGGTGCCTGGGACAGGAGCTGGGCACGGATAGTGGGGTGGTCTTCCGCCGTGAAAAGCAGGGCAGCCACATGTTTGCAGTCCTTGCGGACAGGGCAGCTGCAAATACCTACTGTGCAGCTCCAGCCGCTGGGCTTGCGAACCAGCTTGGCCGACGTCGAATATGGTTGCGGACCGGTGCCGCGGACCTTGCCAAGCAGAAGGCCGGTGGCCGAATCGAAAGAAATTCCGCTCACGCGGCTGCCCATGGCATAGGCCAATCCGGCCGCCAGGGAGCGGTCGTTAATGGCAGGAGTCTGAATGGCCAGTTCCCAGGTTTCGTCTGTGTGGGACGGCATGCGTCGGGCTACTTTCGGCAGGAGGTTATCTGCTCAATCTTAGTCAGCAGAAAACGGCTCCCAAACTTCGCCCTCCGTTAACCTCAACCTCGATTGCCGAACCGCTCCCATGCGTACGTTGAAAGGGTCCGGAGCACCAACAGCTTTCAGCAGTGAGGATTTCCCATGACTACCAACGAGTACCCCGTCGTCCTGAACAAGGCCAGCTTCGAAGCAGGCAATGCAGACGTAGTGGATTCCAACGTCAACGTCGTGAACCAGATGTATGCGGAGCTCCTCAACAGCGACGAAATCGCGTCCCCCGCGCTCAACAGCTACTTTGTTGATTTCTACCTGACCCAGGCGTTGGCCGGTGGATTCGCCCAATACGTGTTCACCGCCCCGGAGCGTGAAGAGTTGGACGCCTACGTGCGTGCCGGTTTGGAAGGCATGGGCGCCACCCGGCACCTGGACCTGTTCAACCGCACCGCTGCAGCCTTTGATGCGTTGAGTGAGGACGACGCCGAGGCCTACCTCGACGGCGAGCTGGACGATTCCGAAGCGCCCCTCGAGGCCGTCGTTGTCCTGGATGAGCTCGACGGCGAGTTCGAAGCCTTGCTGGAGGAAGAGGACATCATCGACCTCAACGCCGCTTACCTCCGGAACCAGCCCGGGCTGCTGGTTCTGTCTGACGAGGAGTTGGAAGCACACATTGCCAAGCGCGTTGCCCTGATTCCGGACCTTGCCGATCGCCAAGCCGAAGCTGACGAAGAAGCCCTCGCCAACGCACCCGAGTTTGAGGTCATCATCCGGGAACTGTGCGACGTGGCCGGCTACGCGCTGCAGAAGATCACCATGGGAGACCCCAACTACGAGCACGACGGCGTGAAGACCCTCGCCTGGCACTTCTCCACCGACCACGGCGACTACATCATGGTGGAGGACGATGAGGAAGCCTTCATGATCCACCCTGAGACCAAGGAAATCATCGCGGCGGTGGAGTTCGAAGAGTCCGACGAGCTCGCGGACGCGTAGACCGCAGCGTTGCAGGCTTCACCCCCGCAGGGCTGAGTTCGCGGGAAAGACCCGCCGAGATCGCCGGAACGCTCCGCAATCGCCGTAGCGTTCCGGCGGTCCCGCGCTTTTCGGGCGATTTGGCTGTCACCCCTGCGGTGATGGTAGGCCTGGCGTCTCCTCACTTCGCTGGAAACGTGCGCGTTCATGGGCAAACTTCCGGCGTATTCGCATCGGTCCGGGAGCCTCGGCACTCGGATGTCCACATAGCGTCGCGCACCCCTTTAAGGACTGGATGCTTCGTCGGCATGCTAAGGCCACGGATCCAACATCATCGCCTGAAAGCACCGCCCCGTTAGTCCACCTGCTTCCTGTGCGCGGGTACATGTGGAGAACCGACGAGTTACTCCGCTTTGGCCTAAACAGTCGAAAGGTCAAGGCCCTGGTGGACTCCGGTGAGCTGCACCGCTTGAGGTACGGCTGCTACATCAGGGGCAGCAAGTGGAGTGCACTGGGTCCGAGGAGACAGGCCAAGGAGCGGATCCTGGCACATGCGCACGGGACGCTGACAACGTCAACAGGCGGTTTCGTCTACAGCCATTTGTCGGCGGCACGACTCCACGGCCTGTTTGTGTGGGGCGTGGATGACAAGGTTCATGTTCTGCACACGACCAGGCCTTCCTCCGACAGATGGGGCAAGGACGTTCGGGGACACACAGAAAGCTTCACTGAGGACGACGTCGTGCAGGTTCAGGGTTTGCGGGCGACCACACTCGAACGCACCATCTTTGACAGTGCAAGGATGCTTAGCTATCCCAAAGCACTGGTGATTATGGATCATGGACTACGCGTCGGCGCTGATAGAAGCAGGCTGACCTCCTTGGCCACGGTGTCCTCCGGGAAGCGGGGTATCCGCACGCTGCGCAAAGCTTTGGACAACGCAGACCCCCGCTCCGAGTCTGCTGGCGAGACGCTTACCCGTGAGTTGATGCAAAGGCTCAGCATCACGCCCCCACAGCCACAATTCGAGGTGCAGTCCCGATTGGGTCGCCATCGCATGGATTTCGCTTGGGAAGAGCAAAAACTGGCTCTGGAGTTTGACGGTCGCACTAAATACTTCGACTTCAATCCGACAGAGGAGGTCATCTTTCAAGAACGACGGCGGGAAAAGGCACTCGTCGAGGAGGGATGGCGGTTTATCCGGATCGAGTGGAAGGACCTGTTTCAAGAGCGCGCCTTCAAGGAACGCATCCTTCGGGCACTCAGGTAATGCGGCCTGAGCGCGAGTGCGTGGGAACCCTGCCTGTACGCACGTAACCCTTCGGCGACACGGCAGGCTTCCCACGATCTCGGTGTCACGCCTCAGTAACCCGAGGCGGCCCCCTTGATCATCTCGCCGCTGGGGCTTACCAGGTACCAGACGTTCATCACGCCCTGGCCGTTGACATCGCCCGGAGCCTTGTCCTTGGCGTAGTAGTACAGCGGCATGCCATTGAGTGTGACCTGCTTCTTCCCGTCAGGGGTAGCTATGGTTCCCACGGTGCCACTGACGCCTTCAACGGCCGGCTTGTCCGACGTCGTCGTGAACACCGGCCAAGCGGCCAGGCAGGCGCCCGTGCATGCACTGGTTCCTGAATCCTTGACGTCCTTGGTGAAGAAGTACAGGCTCATGCCCTTGCTGTCCACCACGATCTGCCCGGCGCTGGATGATGCAACTTTCATCTCTGCGCCTGCCGCGGCCGGGCTGGACATTGCGTCCGTACTTGGGGACATGGAGGTAGGTGCCGTCGAGGAAGTGGCGGCCGTCGGCGCGGTAGTAGACGTGGTGCTTGTCCCGGGGCTTCCGGCGCAACCGGCAAGAGCCACGGCGAAAACCACTGCGCCGAGTCCAACGCTGAGTCTATTTCTCATCTTTAGCTCCTTTGACGGGCCGGCCGGAATGGGTCGGCGCTAACCCCTACGACGCAGGCGGGGGAAGAATGGTTCAAGGAACTGAACCTTTTCGCTGCACGTGGCGTCGTATGGGGTGGGGCAGCAGGAAACAAGGCGGAGGAGGTGGTTATGCCGTTGGACGAGGACGTGGTGGCGGCAATCTACCGCGATCACGGCACGGCCCTGAAACGCTTTGTGCTTAGCTGCACCTCGGACACGCACCAAGCAGACGACGTCGTGCAGGAAACCATCCTCAAGGTGTGGCAGCACGCGCCGGAGATCACGGGCAGTCTGCGCAGCTACCTCTTCCGCACTGCCCGCAACGTCATCATCGACAACTACAGGAAGGCCCAGAGGCGCCCTGTTGAGGCGGGCGAGCACGACTTTCCAGACCATGTTGCGACGGAACGCGTTGATGAGCTCCTGAACCGCGTCCTCATGGAAGAGGCGCTCCTGAGGCTCAGCCACGAACACCGCGAGGTCCTTGTGGCCCTGCACTACCAGCGGTTCACCGTCACTGAGGCAGCGCTGCAGCTGAACATACCTGCCGGAACCGTGAAATCCAGGGCTTTCTATGCTGTGAAAGCCCTCCGAACGATCCTTGATGAAATGGGGGTGGAACGATGAACGGCAACACCGTCCACCAATTGCTGGGCGCCTACCTGCTGGGAGGGCTCGACCCCGACGAGGCCCGCTCTTTTGAAGAGCACCTCGCCGGATGTGCTGCCTGCCGGCGCGAACTCGAGGAGTTGGAAAGCCTCCCCGCGCTGCTCGACGCCGTTCCTGCCTCCGACGCCGTCGCACTCACCGTGGCGGGTACCGCGGGTGCCCTCTCACCCTTGGAGCTGGGCCGGGAAGCGTTGCCGCAGAAGATCCTGGTTGACCTTGCGGCACGCAGGAAGAAATCACGACGGCGGTGGGCGGCTTTCGTGGGGGCGGTCGCCGCTGCATGCCTGGCACTTGGCTTCCTTGCGGGCCCGCTGCTGAACCAACCACCAAAACCCGATGCCAGCTACTCGGTCCAGTCCGAAACGGGGCTCCAGCTGACAGTGGGCATGGTCAAGAAGACCTGGGGCACACAGCTTGAGGTCGAAGGCAAGAGCATGCCGCTCGAAGGAACGCTCTACCTCTGGGTGAAGGGCCGGGACGGGGCGGAAGAGCGCACCTGCGGCTGGACGGCAACGCCGAGTGGCCGCATCAAGATCACTGGCGCTACGCCCGTGCAGCTTGGCGGTATAGCCGGAGTGGAACTCCGGGATGAGGCGGAAAAGACAGTGGCCTCAATATCGGTGCCGTAGATTTCGACGCCGCAGGTGTCAGCAAAGCAGATCTCAGTGCAGCAGGTTTGCCCGCAGCTCGGTGACGAGGGCGGGGTCCTCGCAGGCCCGTGCAAATGCTTCGATGCGGCGCTCGATTTCGCGGCCCAACAACCAGCTCCCGATTCTCTCTGCCACGGGCTTCACCCAAGCCGGGCGGCAGGAAAAGGTGTACTTCCAGACCGCCCGGGTGCCGCCGTCGTCGGGGGTGAATCGCCAGCCGCCGCCGAAGTTCTCGAAGAACCAAGGCCCGGACACCATGGTCATTCCTACGTTTCGGGGAGGGACGTACGAGACGTACTCGCTGACCATTTTCAGTCCCATACGGGACACGGTTCGTGTGCGGACTCCCTTGCCTGCTTCCTTGGCTCCGTCCACGAAACTTTGGGCCGAAATGAACGGATCCCATCTGAGCCTGAATTCACCAGTGGTCTGCGAGAGTGCGAAGGCTGTTTCGGGATCCAAACGGATGAACCGCTCGGCGCGGACCTGTGGCATTCAGGACCCCTGCCCTGAACCAAGCACCAGGAGCACCATGAAGGCAACGCCAAAAACATTGACCGCCATGATCGCCAGTCCGATGATCCCCGTGATGCGGCCGGCATTCATGCGCCCGGCCCGAAACACGGCGATCAGGCCACTGACGACGGAAACAATGGCAAGAATCACGGCAACCAGCGCCAGAATGAGTGCACTGAACCACCAGACGTCGTTGCCCGGATTGTAGCGGCTCATCGCCGAAGCCACGGCGGCGACGCCCAAGGGAATGCTGACCACTGCGGCAATCGGCGAGAGGATCGCGGAGACGATGCTTGTGATGCCAGCACCCAACCCCGGTGTTCTGGACCGTTGCTGCTGGTAGTACTCAACCGGTGGCTGATAGCTCATATTTCCCCCAAAGTCCGTGCGCTAGATCTTGCGATACGTGAGGTCGAAAATCATACGCCCGGCCTCGTGGGCTTTGTTTTCAAAGCTGGTGCGGATACGGCCCTCGAACCTGGGGGCCCAGCCGCCTTCCTCGTCCACGCCCTCGTTCGGCCCCGTATGTTCAGTGCTGACAGGTGCCCGGCCTTCCCGGACCGGCGCCCCTCCGACAACAGACTCGACGCCGGACTGCCACACTTGCGTCAGGGGGCTCTCCTCGCCCCTGCGCTCGCCTTCGTGCATGTTCTCAAATTCCGTTGAGCCTGCAAGAACCTCGCGGACGTGTACGGCGTAGTTGGACCAGTCGGTGGCAATGCGCCAGTAGCCACCTTTTTCCAGCGCCTTGGCGGCCACGGAAGCGAAAGCCGGCTGGATCAGGCGGCGCTTATGGTGGCGTGCCTTGTGCCATGGATCGGGGAAGAATACCCAGAGCTCACTGACCGAACCGGCAGGAAGCATCGACTCCAAAACTTCGGGCGCATTGGCTTCCACGACGCGCACGTTGGTCAGGCCACGGCTGTTGATCTTGATGATGGTGTTGGCCAGGCCCGGCGTGTAAACCTCGACAGCCAGGAAGTCCTTGTCCGGATTCTGTTCGGCGGCATGGACCACGGCGTCACCCAAACCCGAACCGATCTCGACGATCAGGGGAGCTTTGCGCCCAAACACTGCCTCGGCGTCGAACGTGTAATCGGGGTGGACTGAAGTGTTGGCGACGTGACGCGGAACCTGGACGGCCCAACGCTCGGCGTGCTCCTCCCACGCGGCCTGCCTGCGGCCCTGCAAACGGGTGCCGCGACGCACGAAACTGACCGGCCGGCCGCCGTAGGTTCCGAAGGACGCCTGGCTGCCGGGCGTGACTGGGCGCGGGGAATCTGGGGTTTCACTCATCCATTCCAGAATACTTGGGTTCCGGTGGGCGGATGGCTGGCTCAGGGCACCGCCGTCCGAGCGCCTTCCATAACCCCGCGGCTGGCCCTCCCGTCCTACCCAGGCTGAGCTTCGTCATCTGCTTTGTGCCAGCTGTGATGAATTTCAGGTGAGCAGGTTCAAGTACTGCGTCCGAGCCTTCATTGCGTGGATTAGCAACTCATTGCCGCTGTCGAAGCGAAGAACGACAACTTCGAGGAGGCGCTCCGCTGCGTCGAATCCGAGCCTTAGTTGGCGAGCCGGGCTGTCCTCGTCGAGGTCCGCAATGTAGACCGCGTGACCCGCCGCGTGGATTCCATCCTCGGCGCTGATGCCGTGTTTGAGTGCGGAAGCATGCGCCTGCACTACGCGGCGCTGATCCACGCCCGTACGGCCGCGCGTATGGCTTCCGACCGACTCAGGTGATCATGCTCGGCTCGAGCGGAGAGTTCCCGCAGCAGCTCGGCATCCATGCGCACCGGCACCACTTCGCCGGGGCCATCACCGACTGGACGGCGGCCTCGCCTGCGGAGTTGCTCAGTCGGGTATCCGTGCTCAGCCTCGTCTGCCCAAGCTTGGATCATCTCATCGGTGACCGGCGCGCCATTGACCTTCTCGTGACTCATCTACAAATCGTATTACGAAATGGGGGCGGGTGAAGGTGGCAAAGCGGGGGTTCGCGCCGTGAACAGCGTCATGGGCACTGAGTCAAGTGCTGGCTGGTAGCGTCCTGCTATGACTTCAGTGGAGCTTGTCCGATCGCAATCGCTAAGCGCCGACCATGCCTCCCACAGATCTTCCTGTTCCGACGACGCAACCAAAAGACGGGTGCTCATGACATCCGTCAATCCGGCTCCGGCGTCTTCGAGTGCTGTCGCCATGTTCGCGAAAGCCGCGCGCGTCTGAGCATCGAATGAGTCTCCTACAACCTTGCCGTCCGTCGGCGTGGCTGTGCTTGGATATCCCGGTCAGCTTGTTGAGATCGAGACGTTGGCTGCGACTTTCACGCACGCATGAAAAGGGATCCGCGAGTCTTCGACTTGTTCCGTGGTCACATCCCGCCCAATGAACCCAGTGCAGGCTGGCTGACAGAATGGGACGCGTGACCTCCTTCCCGAAGCCCTTCTACACCGAAAAGCCTGAGCAGGTACGCCTCTTGCCCGAGATCGCTGTCGACGCCGAGATCGACGACGTCCCGCCCGCCCCACCTACGCAGCTCCGCTCCAAGAGGGGCCTGATCTACCTCGGCATCTGCCTGGTCCTGATCGGACTGAACCTGCGGACGGTCTTCTCGAGTTTCTCGGCTGTCCTCCCGGAAATAACATCCGACGCCGGACTGCCGGGCTGGGCGGTGGTGGTCCTCACCACCGTTCCCGTGACATTGTTGGGCGTTTTCGCACCCCTCGCCCCGCTACTGGCGAGGAGGTTCGGTGCAGAACGGGTCCTGCTCGGAGCGATGGCTGTTCTCACGGCGGGACTCTTGCTCAGGCCAATGGAGGTCCCTGGAGCCGGGCACCTTCCAGCACTCCTCGCCGGAACGGCAGCGTGCGGAGCGGCCATCGCCCTCTGCAACGTACTCCTGCCGGGCGTGGTCAAGAGAGACTTCCCGCACCGGCTCGGGCTCATGGGCGGCCTGTACACCACGGCGATCTGCGCGTCCGCGGCTCTTGGTGCAGGGTTCACGTATCCGGTTTTTACGGCAACCGGCCAGTGGACTTCGGCGCTGTGGTCCTGGGCGGTGCCTGCCGGCGTCGTGCTGTTGCTCTTCCTTCCGCTGGCCGTCCGGCAGCACCCCGTTCGGCATCAGGCGGTCCGTGGCGGCGTGAATGTGTGGCGGTCGGGCGTGGCCTGGCAGGTCACGCTGTTCATGGTGCTGCAGGCCATGATGTCGTTCAGCGTGTTCGCGTGGCTGGCGCCGATCCTGAGGGACCGCGGCGTCGATGGCGGAACGGCTGGGCTGATTGTGTCGGTGTCGATCGTGCTGCAGATGCTCGGTTCACTTTTCGCCCCCGCCCTGGCCACCAGGTTCAAGGATCAGAGGGTGATCAACACCGTGGTGGCCCTGATGACCGGCGGTGGCTTTGCCCTCAGCATCTTCGGACCGACTGGGCTGATCTGGATCTGGACCGGACTGCTGGGCCTCGGCCAGGGCTCGCTCACGGCTGTTGCCCTCACGATGATCATGGTCCGCACCCGCGATGCCCATACTGCCGCGCACCTGTCCGGGATGATGCAGGGCGTCGGCTACGGAGTGGGATCGGTGGGAACGCTGCTGGTGGGGCAGCTCCACCAAGCCACGGGCGGATTCGCGGCCGCCGGAATCCTGTTCCTTGTGGTCGGAGCGCTGGCTGCCTTCTTCGGCTACCGGGCAGGTCGCGACAAGTTCGTTTAACCCAAGTAAGTCGCAGCAGATGCCGTTTTGAGCGCTCAAAACGGCATCTGCTGCGACGTAGTTGGGAGAACCTAGTGGGTTAGGTCCTTACCCTTGGTCTCGGGGATCGAGAAGGCGAACGCGATGCCGATCACCAGCAGGATCACTGCGTAGACGTTGAACAGGTAACCCTGGCCAATGCTGGCGAGCCAGGTCTGGAGGTACGGAGCAGTGCCACCGAAGGCAGCCACGCAGATGGAGTACGGGACGCCGACGCCAACAGTACGGATGTGGGTCGGGAACAGTTCGGCGTAGACGGCCGGGACAATCGACGCGCTACCAGCAATGAAGAACAGCATCACGGACATGGACACGGTCAGCTGCCACGGGGAATCCTTGAGCAGCCACGTCATGGGGAAGTGCATGACCATGGCACCGATGGACGAGCCGATCAGCACAGGCTTGCGGCCAATGCGGTCGGACAGCTTGCCCCAGAACGGGAGTGCTGCGATGAAGACGACATTGGCGATCACGCCGGCCCAGAGCGCTGCGCCGCGGTCCATCTTCAACGTGCTGGCTGCGTAGCTCGGTGCCACGACACCCCAGATGTAGTAGACCACCGTGAGGCCAACCGTCAGGCCGATGACCTGCAAAGCCTGCTTGCGGTACTTGACGATCTGCGGCCACATCGGCAGGCGCTTTTCCTTGGGCGTCTCGGCCTCGAATGCGTGGGTTTCCTTCATCTTGGCCCGCATGAACAGCGCGTAGACGCCCAGTGCACCACCGATGAGGAACGGAATGCGCCAACCCCATGCGCTCATGTCCTCCTTGGTCAGGACAGCCGTGAGGATCGCGCCGAGCAGAGTTCCGGCCAGAATGCCGGCGGTGCCGGACGTGTAGATGAGCGTCGCCCAGAAGCCGCGCTTTTCCTTCGGTGCCATCTCGGACAGGTACGTTTGCGACGACGGCAGCTCACCACCGTGGGCAAGGCCCTGGATGAGCCTGGCGAGCAGGAGCATCACGGATGCGAACGCGCCCACAGCCTGGAATGTCGGAGCGATGCCGATGAGGAGGCTGCCGAGAGCGCCGAGGGCAACCGCTACCGTCATGGACGTCTTGCGGCCGATGCGGTCGCCGATCCAGCCGAAGAGGAAACCGCCGAACGGCCGGGCAACGAACCCGACGGCGAAGATCGCCAAGGTGGACAGCACAGCTGATGTTGGGTCTGCCTGGCTGAACAGTGCGCTCGCGATGAACGGCGAGAACGTGGCGTAAATGGCCCAGTCGTACCATTCAACGGCGTTGCCAATGCCTGTTCCTACGAGCGTTCGCAGGTGGGATTTGTGGACCTTGACTTCGGTGGACGTTCCAACGGTGGCGGTCATGTGTTTCTCCAAGGTGGGGTAGGGCTGGGAGTTAGTTGGCGGCGAGGGTCGCGATGCGGGATACGGCGAGCTCGGCGTAGAGGGCAGCGCCGTCGGTGAGGACGCCGTCGTCGAACGTCGCGTACGGCGAGTGGTTGAAGGGCGACGTCGCGTGGTCGGTGCCGGGGGTAACGGCACTGAGCCCCACGAAGGTTCCCGGAACCTCGGCCAGGACGCGGGAGAAGTCCTCGGAACCACCCAGGGGAGTTGCCATCCGGGTGAGTCGGGACTCGCCGAACATGCCGGCGATGACCTTTTCCGCGGTGTTCGTTTCGTCCTCGTCGTTGATGGTGAGGGGGTATTCCTGTTGGTAATCCACATCAACCTCCAAACCGTGGGCTGCAGCGATGCCTTGGAGCAGCTTGGGTACTACCTCCATCATCTTCTGCCGGGACTCTTCGGAGAAGGTCCTGATGGTGGCTTCGATGCGGGCGGTCTCCGGGATCACGTTCCGCTTGGTTCCGGCGTGAAGCACGCCGACGGTGAGGACAACGGGATCGAACATGTTGAACTGGCGGGTCACCATGACCTGGAGGGCGGTGACCATTTCCGCTGCTGCGGTCACAGGGTCCTTGGCTGAATGGGGTGCAGAGCCATGCCCGCCGGCGCCAAGCACAGTCACCACGAGTCCGTCCGAGGAACTGAGCATCACACCGTTCTTGGTGACGAACTGGCCATGGGGTTCCAGCGCGGAGAAGACGTGCATGCCGTAGGCCGTATCAGCGCGTCGGCCGGCAGCGTCCAGGACGCCTTCGTTGATCATGTAGCTGGCGCCGTCGAAGCCTTCTTCGCCGGGCTGGAACATGAGGACGACGTCGCCGGCCAGCTGATCGCGACGTTCAGCCAGGAGGGTAGCTGCTCCGGCGAGCATGGACGTGTGGAGGTCGTGGCCACAGGCGTGCATCGCGCCATCGACACGGGAGGTGTAGTCAACGCCCGTGGTTTCCTGGACCGGAAGGCCGTCCATGTCTGCGCGCAACAACACCACGGGCTTCTCGGCTGACGCGTAAGCAGCGCCACCGCGCAGGACCGCGGTGACCGACGTCGTGTCCTTGCCCAAGGTGATCTCGTACGGGAGTCCGTCGAGTGCTTTCAGTACTTTTTCCTGGGTACGGGGGAGTTGCAGGCCGATCTCCGGTTCGCGGTGGAGGTCGTGGCGGAGGCGGACGATGTCGTCCTGGAGTTCCTTGGCGTCGGCGGCGATGGTCATGTGTTCTCCTGCTCGTGCTGGGGGTATAGGTTCTTCCTGCAATTCTGTGGTGACTGAACTCACAATTCTGAAAACATCTATAAAAATGCACGAAAGGCCAAGAAACGCAGGATTCATGCACCGTTTGCGAGAATGAACACATGGAACTCAGCGAAGAGGATTTACGCCTCATCAATGCCCTGCAGATTTCGCCCCGCATCAGCTGGTCCGACGCCGGCGAAGTCCTCGGCGTCCACGCCACAACCTTGGCCGCACGGTGGGACCGCCTGAAGGCTGCCGGTGCGGCATGGACCACTGCGCATCTCATGGGCGATCCGAAGAACATGTGCCTTGCCATGGTGGACATCGACTGCGAAATGGATCTCCGGCCGCAGGTCACGGCAGCCCTGGCAGAGCTCCCCGAGGTCATCACCGTCGAAGAAGCGGCCAGCAACCGCGACCTCACACTCACGGTCATCACCCAGGACCTCGATCAGTTCAGCACCAGCCTGCTGCCGCGGCTCAAAGAAGTCCGGGGGCTCACCAAGTACCACACGTCGCTGTGTACCCGCATCCACACCAGTGGCTATGCGTGGCGGCTGAATGTGCTCACCAAGGGGGAACAGCAGGCGCTCCGGGCAATGGCCGGGCCCGAGTCAGCCAACCCGTCGGCTCCCGACGCCATCGTCGTGCCGCTACCGGAGAGCCATCTGGCCCTCATCCCGTTCCTTTCCCGGGACGGCCGTGCTTCTGCTGCTGAGATTGCGCGGGCTCTGGGGCGCCATCCCGCCACGGTGCAACGCCAGTTGGGGCGGGTGCTGAGCAGCAGGATGCTCTCCTTCCGCTGCGAGATCGCCCAGAAATTCTCCGGTTTCCCCATCACCGTTCAGTGGTTTGCGAACGTTCCGGCGGGCCAACACGAAGCCGCCGCGACGGAACTGCGTTCGGTCCGGAATGTCAGGTTCTCGGCGTCCACCACCGGACGCACCAACTTCACCATGATCATGTGGCTTCGGTCGCTGGCCGAGATCATGGAAATGGAACTCGCTATCCAACAGCGGATCCCGGGCATCGAACTCGTGGAGAGTGTGGTCATGTTGAACACGGCCAAACGGGTTGGCTGGATGCTGAACCCGGACTCGACCGCCACAGGGACAGTGGTGGCACCGTACGGGGAACTGCTGCCGGAAACTGCGTAAGTTCTTGCCGGAGCTGACGCCCGGGCCCGAGCTGACGCCCGAGCCCAGGCCCGAGCTGACGACGACGGCGTGGCCGGACTGGGTGCCGGTTCCCGCCAGTATCAGGGGTGCTTCGTGGCCCGCAGGACGGTGTCCAAAACAGTAGCCGCCCCGCCTTCTGGGCCGGTGACGGTGCGTTCCCGGGAAGTAAGGACGTTGACGAACCACGGCTCGCGGTCCAGGCGAAGCGCCCCAGCCAACTGTTCCGGCGAGAAAAACATGCCCGTTTCACGGTGGTGGCTCCACGGGGCGAGACCATGAGGGTGATGTCCGACCACCAGCAACGTCCCGCCCGGAGCCACGGCCTCTGCCGCGGAAGCCACGGAGTCGCGCCACGGCAGGAGGGGGCTGTGGAGGAATTGTGCTGATACGAGGTCAAAAATGGGTTCCGGCTTCCATTCGGCAAGGTCCTGCTGCTGCCAGGTAATCCGGTCGGCATAACCCGACTCCGATGCGTGGGCTGCGGCCCGTTCAAGCGCGACGGCCGAAACATCCATGCCGGTGACCATCCAGCCCTGCGCGGCAAGCCAGATGGCGTCTGCACCTTCGCCGCAGCCAAGGTCCAGGGCCGTTCCGGCGCGGAGGCCGGCCACTTCGGCGACCAACTGGGGATTCGGATTTCCGCTCCAGACCTTTGGACGCTCCTTGTACATGCCGTCCCACATGTCAGCGGCGTTGTCGGCGTCCTCGTGGAGGTTGAGCCCGCCATGTCGCGGTCCGCTGTGGTCAGTGTCCTGATGGGCGTTCTGGTGTGCGCTGCCAAGGGTGCTGCCGGAGGTGCCGTCCGCGGGGTGGGGAGTGCCGCCGTCGTGAGTGTGTTCAGCCATAAGCCAAGCGTGCCGTGAGCGGGCTACGAAAGGCAACGCCCGTTGCTGCTTCGGCAAAACACACATACGAACAAAATGATCTGGTTTTTCCATTTGATGGTGACTAGCGTTTGAGCCAAGCGCCGGACACAAGTCAGTGGCGCATGAAACGGGGGATTCATGATGTTCCGGACGCCTACATTCACTGCGCGTGCTGCCTTTGTGGCTTTGGCGGCAGCCTTAACGCTTATGGCTTCAGGGTTACCCGCCCAGGCCAATCCGCTAAAGCCCGACGCCGTCGCGGCAGCCACCGTGCCAACCGTCGCACCCATGGCGACTTTCGGGACGCCTTACAGGATCGAGGTTCCCAGCCCCAACTTTGCTGAGGCGAGTCCGGACGGCCGCAAGCTGTTCACAGTGTCCGGCTCCGGGGCGTTCGCCACGATCGATGTTGCCACCAGCACCGTGACTGCGAGCATCGATGTCCGGGATGTTACTGCCATGAAGGTCAGCCCGGACGGCGCCAAGGTTTACCTGGCAACAAGCGAGTCCCAGGAGCATTTCCTGACTGTCGTGGACACCGCCGCCATAACGGTCGTGGACATACCGGTGGACGGCCCGGTCTTCAGCCTCGCATTTACTCCCGACGCGTCCAGCGTTTACGCGGCTGTGTATGGGACGCCGGCGGACACGGGCTCGACGCCGGGCTCGGTTGCGGTCATCGATGTTGCGGCGGCGTCCGCGGTTTCCTCGATTCCCGTTGGTCGCGAGCCCACGCAGGTACTTGTGACGCCGGATGGGGCCAAGGTCTTCACACTGAATCTCCTGGACCAGTCGGTTTCCGCCATCGAGACGTCGACGAACACGGTGACCAGCACCATTCCGCTCGGCGGGACGTCAACCGGAGGATCCATGTCTCCGGACGGATCCAGGCTGTACTATCCCAAGCTCGAAGGCGGGATCGCCATCGCAGGCGTCACCACGAATACCGTGATCGGGGAAGTGTTGACTCAATCCGTGGCCACCGCACCAAGCTTCACCCCTGATGGTTCACGGGCCTTCGTGGTGGACCAGCGACCCAATGACTATTACGTGGCTGAAGTCGATCTTCAAGGGAATTCACTGAGGCCGGTCAGCCTCTCTGAAGGCCCGGTCATGAACATGGGGCCCCTCACGGTCCAGGTCAGCCCGGATGGCCGACGACTCTATGTGCTTGGCCACAGCATCAATGTCCTCAGCTTGCCGACGCTCAAGCCTGCGGGCGTCATCAACCTGGAGGACGGGTTGCTTCCCCGTCAACTTGTCTTAGTTCCGGATAGCTCCATGGGGTACGTCGTTCCTGGCAACCAGGGCGATTACGTCGTGGCTGTTAGTACGGGACAGCCGGAGAATGTGTGGAAAGACTACAACTCTGACGGCGCCACGGATGTTCTGGCGAGGGACTCCGCCGGCGGCCTGTGGCTGTACCCCGGAAACGGCAATAAAGGCTGGCTGCCCCGTTCACAGGTTGGCTCCGGTTGGAACATCATGAACCTGTTGATGGCCTCAGGCGACTTTGACGGTGACGGCAAACCGGACGTCCTGGCACGCGACGAGGCTGGTGATTTGTGGCTGTATCCGGGCGACGGCAATGCTGATTGGCTGCCCCGCTCCAAAGTCGGCGTTGGCTGGAACGCGATGACCGCCGTCGTGGCCCCAGGCGATTTCGATGACGATGGAAAAGCCGATGTCCTTGCCCGGGACAGTGCTGGGGACCTCTGGCTGTATCCGGGGAACGGCTCAGGCAGTTGGCTTCCCAGATCGAAGGTGGGCACGGGCTGGAACGTGATGACAGCCATCATGGGGCCGGGGAACCTGCGCTCGCCAGGGCGCGACATCCTTGCCCGCGACACCTGGGGCACGCTGTTTCTTTACGAACCCGACGGTTCGGGCGGTTGGTTTCCACCCTTGCTTGTTGGCATTGAGTGGAACGTCATGTCTGCAATCGTCACGCCGGGCGACTTCGACAGCGACGACGTGCCGGACATCCTTGCCCGCGATGCAAACGGCATCCTGTGGCTATATCCCGGGCAAGGTTTCGGGGGATACTCGCCGCGCGTGCAGGTGGGAGTGGGATGGAATGTCATGACGGCGATCATCTAATGCGGCTGGCCGGGCAGGTTCCAGCGTTGCGCTCCTGCCCCGGTCGCCCCCAGCTCGTCGGCGGGGTTCTGAAGCGTGCACGATTTCAGGCTCAGGCAACCGCAACCGATGCAGCCATCCAGATCGTTCCGCAGGTGTTGCAGCGCAGCAATCCGTTCGTCGAGTTCCTTGCGCCACCGCGACGACAACCGTGTCCAGTCCCGTTTGGTGGGCGTCCGTCCGTCCGGCAGGGAGTCCAGCGCCTCCCGGATGTCCTTCAGAGGAAGGCCAACTCTTTGCGATGTTTTGATGAAAGCCACCCGCCGCAGCGTTTCACGCCGGTACCGCCGCTGGTTTCCGGCCGTGCGTTCAGCCGTGATGAGCCCATTTCGTTCGTAGAAGTGAAGGGCCGACGGCGATACTCCACTCCGCTCGGAAAGCTCGCCAATGCTCAGGGGCCGGTGGGCGCTGCCGGGAACTTGTGGCATGGCTGGTCCTCCGGTGGTGGTCGTGGTGGATTGACCTCAACATTAGTTGAGGTTCTAGGGTAGCGTCCATGACCTCTGATACTTCAACGGCCGGGATACTCCGCCGTCCATACCTGCTGGCTACCGTTGGTGCTTGTGCGCTCGTTTTCCTCAGCGCCTTCGAGTCCCTGGCGGTAACCACCATCATGCCGCTCGTCAGCCGCGACCTGGACGGAGCCACCCTTTACGCGCTGGCCTTCGCCGGCCCCTTGGCGACCGGCGTGATGGGCATGGTCGGAGCAGGTAATTGGTCGGATCGCCGGGGTCCGGCGGCACCGTTGTACGCGTCGGTGGCACTGTTCGTCGCCGGCCTGTTGATCGCAGGAACAGCCGGAAGCATGGAGGTCCTGGTGCTGGGGCGCCTCGTGCAGGGACTCGGTGGCGGTGCCATGACCGTTGCCCTGTATGTGTTGGTGGCCCGCGTCTACCCGCCGACTCTGCATCCCAAAATCTTCGCCGCGTTTGCCGCATCCTGGGTGATCCCTTCACTCGTGGGCCCGTTCGCCGCTGGCATCGTTGCACAGCTCAGCAGCTGGCACTGGGTATTCCTGGGCGTGGTGGGGCTGGTTGTTCCGGCACTGCTGATGGTGGTGCCGGCTGTGCGGGGAATGACCTCGGAGCCCGTCACCGAAACGGTGCCGTGGGCTTTCGGACGCATGGGCTGGGCGGCGCTGGCCGCCCTGACCGTCCTCGCGCTGAACCTGTCAGCAGAGGTGCCGGGCGTGGGCGGGGTGATTGCCGTCGTCGCGCTTGTCCTTGCCGTGGTGGCGGTGCGGCCCTTGGTCCCGCGCGGAACGCTGGTCGCCCACCGCGGCCTTCCCAGCGTGATCCTCACCCGCGGTTTGGCGTCGGCAGCGTTTTTCGGTGCCGAGGTCTACCTGCCGTACCTGCTGACCGAACAGTACGCTTTCACGCCGACGTTTGCCGGGCTCACACTGACCGGCGCTGCGCTCGCATGGGCAGGGGCGTCTGCCCTCCAAGGCCGGTTGGGTTCCAAGCTGCCCGATGCCCTTGCGGTGAAAATTGGTGCCGCGCTGGTGCTGGTGGCAATCGTGCTGGCCCTGGTGACTGCGGCATTGGCGCTGCCGGCGGCCATTGCCATTGGGGGCTGGATCCTTGCCGGCGGGGGCATGGGGCTCATGTACCCACGCCTGAGCGTCATGACGTTGGCTCTCTCGACTCCCGATAACCAGGGCTTCAACAGCGCAGCGATGTCCATCTCCGATTCCCTGGGAGGCGCCCTGGCCCTCGCTGCCACGGGACTCGTCTTCGCAGCATTTACGACGACGAACCCGTTTGCGGGGGTCTTCGCACTGACGGCGGTGATCGCCGTCGTCGGGCTCGTCATGGCGCCACGGGTCGCCACCCGGGCGGGCGCCTCCACAACGCGGGAAGCCCAACCTGAGCCCTCGCTCCATAAGTAGCCGGACGTACGCATAAGTAGCCCGATGCGGGGCTCGACGCCGAACACTGCTAGACTGGGGACACTTGATGTGCGGTGACGCCCTGAAGCAGGTGGCCCAAAAGGCTACGTGACGGGGCATTTTTCATGTGAGAGGCACATCCTGCGTCGATGAACGCGTTCCATTTGGTCCCGGCCAACGCTCCAGCAGCGAACCGGTAGACCACCTGACTTTTCCTCGGCGAACCCCTGGCCCAACCGGCGTCGGGGGCCGATGTCCGCAACTGGACACCGCCCGAAAGACATTAGTAAATGACTACTTTTGCTGCCCTTGGCACGCCCAAGGCCATTGCTGAATCCCTCGCCGCAGACGGCATCGAAGAGGCATTCCCCATCCAGGTGAAGACCCTCCCGGATACGCTCGCAGGCCGCGACGTCCTGGGCCGTGGCCGCACCGGCTCCGGCAAGACCATCGCTTTCGCCATCCCGCTTGTGGCCCGCCTGGCCGAGCGTGAAGCCAAGCACTTCCGCAAGCCGGGCCGCCCGATGGGCCTCGTCCTTGCTCCGACGCGTGAACTCGCAACACAGATCAACGCCACCATCGAGCCGCTGGCCAAGGCCATGGGCCTGAACACCACGGTGATCTACGGCGGCATCTCCCAGGCACGCCAGGAAAAGGCGCTGCGCGCCGGCGTCGACATCGTCATTGCCTGCCCGGGCCGTCTCGAAGACCTGATCCGCCAGCGCATCCTGACCCTTGAGGCCGTCGAGGTCACCGTGCTGGACGAGGCAGACCACATGGCCGACCTCGGCTTCCTTCCGGTGGTCAAGAAGCTCATGGACATGACCCCCACCCAGGGTCAGCGCCTGCTCTTCTCCGCGACGTTGGACAACGGTGTTGACAAGCTGGTCAACCGTTACCTCTCCAACCCGCTCACCCACTCCGTGGATGACCCGCAGGCTGCCGTCACCACCATGGAACACCACGTCCTGGTAGTCAACGACCAGACCGTCAAGAAGCAGCTCATCGTCGAACTGGCCTCCGGCGCCGGACGCCGCGTCCTGTTCATGCGGACCAAGCACCACGCCCGCAAGCTTGCCAAGACCCTCACCGACGCCGGCATCCCCGCCGTCGACCTTCACGGCAACCTGTCGCAGAACGCCCGCGACCGCAACCTGGCCGAGTTCTCCAACGGTGACGTTCGCGTGCTGGTGGCCACCGACGTCGCAGCCCGTGGCGTTCACGTTGACGATGTCGAACTCGTCATCCACGTTGACCCGCCCACGGAGCACAAGGCATACCTCCACCGCTCAGGCCGCACGGCCCGTGCCGGTTCCGATGGCACCGTTGTAACGCTGACACTCCCGGAGCAGCAGAGCGACGTCAAGAAGCTCATGAAGGCTGCCGGCGTGGACGTATCGTTCGAGCGCGTCACGGCCAACTCCCCGCTTGTCGCCGAGCTCGTGGGCGACATCGCGGACAAGGTCGACCCCCGCACCCGTGCGGCCCTTCTCGCGGCGAAAGCCCCGCAGGGTGGCGGCACGTCCACTGGCGCCAACGCCCAGCGCAAGCGCGCACGTCGGACCGGCGGCCAGGCGGCTCCCACCGCGGGTGGCCGTGGCGGTCGCGGCGGACGCGGCAAGGTGGCAGCTGAGCCGGTTCGCACGGACGTCAACCGCGCCGATCGTCGCGCAGCAATGAACGACGACGTCGCCCGCAGCTCACGTGGTCGCGGCAAGGCTGGCGCAACTCACCGCAACGACGTTCCCGGCTCCCAGGGTCAGGGCGGCCGCAGTGGTCGTCCGGCTTCCGGGCAGCGTGCTGCTACCGGTGGCCAGCGCTCTGCCTCGGCTCCGCGCACGGCTTCCACCACGAGCACCCGTACCAGCGGAAACAAGGCCGTATGGTCTTCCGCTACGGGCGCTACGTCCGGTGGATCCTACGGTTCGGGTGCCTCCGGCAACTCCGCTCGTGGGGGCTCAGGCGCGGGTCGTCCGGCACGCAGTGGCCCGCGTCGCGCCTCGGCTCCCGCGTCGAACGAGCGTCGCGGCCGCTAAGTCCCCGCAACGCATGGCTCACCAGCCTCGGGCGCGCCACTCCTCAAGGTGTGGCCGCTCGGCGCCGAGGGTCGTGGGCAATCCATGGCCCGGGTGCACCACGGTCTCGTCCGGATAAACGTCGAACAGCCGCTCTTTCACGTCGTTCAACAGTGAAGTGAAACGTGAAGGATCGCCCTGTGTGTTGCCGACGCCTCCCGGAAACAACGAGTCTCCACTGAAAATGTGGGCCGGCCCGTCCGGATCCTGGTAAACGAAAGCGATGGAGCCCGGGGTGTGTCCACGCAGGTGGACCGCCGTGATCTCGAAGTCGCCGAAGCGCTCGACGTCGCCGTGACCAAGCCGGACATCCACCGGAACGGGCAGCGCATCGGCGTCGTCCGCTCCTGCAGAAGAGCTGGCGCCGGTCGCGGACACCAGCTCACCCAAGGCGCGGATGTGGTCCCAATGCTGGTGGGTAGTGGCGATTCGGACCAGCTTCGGCACTTCGGAAGTATCCGCTTCGCTGTCCTTGAGGAGTTGCTGAATGGCTGGAAGGTCATCGGCGGCGTCGATCAACAGCTGCACGCCTGTGGACTTCGAGGTCAGCAGGTACACGTTGTTGTTCATCTCGCCGACGGAGATGCTCCGTATGGTGACGTCACGCGATGAGTGAATAAGCGAATCCATCGGCTTAGTCTATGCAGTGGTCGTGTTGGCTTCGCGGCCTTGCGACACCCAGTTGGGGTCCGCAGAACGTGAACCCACGACGGCGTCCGCGGCTTGATCGAGCACTTCAAGTTGCGCTGTTCCCAGTTGCAGGGACAGCGCGCCAAGGTTCTCGTCGATGCGGTGCGTTTTGCGCGTACCGGGGATGGGGACCACCGGCAGCCCAAGGCGCTTGCCCTGGGTGAACAGCCAGGCCAGTGCTACCTGGGCAGGAGTTGCACCCAGGTCATCGGCTACCTCACGAACCGCGGCCACGACGGCCTGGTTTGCATCGAGGGCCTCGTCACCAAAGCGGGGAATCTTGTGGCGGAAGTCGTTTTCGCCCAAGTCGCTCGCGCTAATGGTTCCTGTGAGGAACCCGCGGCCGAGCGGCGAATAAGGCACAAAGCCAACACCGAGTTCCTTCGCTGCAGGAACAACGTTTTGCTCAACATCCCTGCTCCAGATTGACCATTCACTCTGGACTGCGGCAATGGGATGGACGGCGTTGGCCTGCCGAAGCTCCTCGGCTGTCACCTCAGACAGGCCGAGGTGGCGAACTTTGCCCTCACGGACCAGCTCCGCCATGGCCTCCACGGTTTCCACTATCGGAACGCGGAGGTCACGGCGGTGCAGGTAATAGAGGTCAATGACGTCAGTGTCCAGGCGGCGCAGGCTCGCTTCTGCTGCCTGCCTGACGTAGGGCGCATCGCCGCGAACTCCCGTGTACCCGTTCGCGGCGTTGCCCTCTATCCCGAACTTCGTGGCCAATTGGACCTCGTCACGCCGGCCTTTCAGGAGCTGGCCCACCAACTCCTCGTTGCTTCCGGCGCCGTAAACATCTGCGGTATCGATGAAGGTGATTCCCGCATCCACCGCATGCCTTAGGGTTTGCAGGGCTTCAGCGGGGTCGATTCCCCCATAGACCGGCGTCAGGGCCATGCCGCCAAAGCCAAGGGGGCTGACAGTAAGGCCATCGCCGAGTTGAACTGCAGTCATGAACTTCTCCCATGCGTGTTGGTATTCGAAGTGCCCTTTGTTGGCGTGAACCCCGCCGCGGGCTTGGGTATTCCTGCTGGTTCTCCGGGTGTGGCCGACGCTCCTTCCCAGTTGGTCCGGATAGCACCCCGCGCGCCTGCTTGCCCGCCCCTGTGATTGCGGGGTTCCTGCCGCTGGACCAGGGGTGCCGGGGGAGGCAACTGGGAAGGAGCGTGGAGGAGTGCTGGCTACTCGGCGCACGCCTGGGGTTTGTCGGACGGCAGCGCCTTCAAACCGGCAGCACAACCCACGATTCCGGCGATGAAGAACAGCTTCAACGGGCTGGCGGGTTCGACGCCGCTGAGCATGGCCCAGCCAACAGTGAGCGCCGCACCGATGCCAACCCATACCGCGTAGGCCGTGCCGAGGGGGATGCGCTTCACGGCTATGCCCAAACCGAACATGCTCAGCAGCGCGGTGACAGCGAAGACCATCGTCGGTGCGAGCTGGGTGAAGCCGTTGGAGAGTCCCAGAGCTGTGGCCCACACGGCTTCGAGGACGGCGGAGGCAAGGAGAACCAGCCAGAAGAGGCCGTTCTTCGCAGAGTTCCGGGTGGTCGTTGTTGCAGCCATGGCTACGCCACCACCTTCAGGCCAACCACGCACGCGCCGATACCTGCGAGCAGCAGCAGCCGGGCCGTCGTCGCGCGTTCCACCTTGGTGACCATGGCGTAAGCCGACGTCAGGAGGACGCCGACACCCACCCACACCGCATACGCCGTACCCGTGGGAATGGATTGCATGGCGATCGCGAGGCCGCCGGTGCTGGCGACGACACTTACCAGGAAAACGACAGTGGGGACTGGCTTGCGGAAGCCCTTTGAGCGGTGAAGGGCTGCTGCCCAAACGGCCTCGAGCGCTCCGGAGAGAATGAGAATTAACCACGACATGACAGATCCTTTGGCCAGTCTTGTCGCGTGCCGGGTACTGAACCGTCGTCCGGAGGTTCCAGAGCGGAACCTTCATTTCAGGCTAGCAACTCCTGCAGACCGTGGCCACTTTGGGTGGTGAAAGTCACCAGCCTAGACGTTCGCGGGGTCCACTTTGTCGATGGAGATCACGGCAACAAAACCCCGTCCCGAGATCTCGGGGCTGCGCGTATCCGAGCCCACCACGGCGTCGTAGCGGTTCAGTTCAACCGGTTCGGCCGCGCTGGTCGCCGGGCTGGCGCCGTCGGACTCATCCTCCACAGAGGCGCCCCCCTCCGGATCCGTGCCAGGAGCGACCGTCGCCTTGCCTTCCAGCAGGACGGCCAACTGTCCCTCGAACACAGGGTGGGCGCGTTTCTTGGAGATCTCGACGATGGAGGTGTACCCCTTGAAGGCACTTGCGCGGGCGATGACGTTGAGGTCCCGGATGTCGCCGGTGGGCAGCGTGGCCGACGATGCCGCCTCTCCGGAGAAACGGAACGGACGATACTTCTCCAGCGGGTGCTCTTCGCCGTCGACGGTCAGCAGGAGCAACTCACCGTCAATGATGGTGATGACCCGTTCCATGCCCGGAAAATTGGAGAAGTCTCCGGCCTTGGAAACATCGGCGATGCTCACGCGCCAATCCCAAGCCCCGTCCTGGGCCGAGGCGACCTTCGGGTGGCTGGCTAGTTCGCGCGTCACCCCGCCTCCGTTGCGCCACGGTTCGGGGTGGATGTCGGCAAAGCGGATGATCTCCATCCGACCAGCCTAGTGGTGGACACAGCTTCTGCGTTGTCAGCATGGCTTGCTAACGTCATATGTGGAAAACGTGGGAATACGGTTGGAGGCACGGAATGTTCGTCAAAGTGTGCGGCTTGAGCACGCCCGAATCCGTGCGCACTGCCGTGGACGCGGGTGCGGACGCCGTCGGCTTCGTGCTGACTTCGAGCCCACGTGAAGTCACCCCGGACCAGGTGCGTATCCTGCTGCCACTGGTCCCCGCAAACGTTAAGGCCGTGGCTGTTTTCCGGCACGAGCCTGCCGCCGATGCCGTTTCTGTTGCCCGGGCCGCAGGACTCACCTGGGTTCAGCTGCACGGCAGCCGGAATGCCGAGGACGTCAAAACAGTGCACGACGCCGGGATGCGGCTCATCCGGGCCGTCACCATGGGTGCCGCTCAGGACGAGTTCAGTGATCTGGGCGAGGATCTGCTCTTGATCGATGCGGCCGTGCCGGGTTCGGGAGAATCCTGGGACTATGCGTTAGTACGGGCGAAGGGACTCGGCGGCCGCGAGTGGCTGCTCGCAGGCGGACTCGAACCCGGAAACGTGGCCTTCGCTGCCGCAGCGGCGGGTGCGTGGGGCGTGGACGTTTCCTCGGGTGTTGAGTCGTCCCGGGGAGTGAAGGACCTGGCGAAGATCCGGGCATTCGTGGAAGCTGCAAAAGCCTGACGTTCTCTCACGTCCTGCGGTTTTTGGTGCGTTCCTCTCTCACGTCCTGCGGTTTTTGGTGCGTTCCTCTCTCACGTCCTGCGGCTTTTGGCGTGTTCTTCTCTCACATCCTGCGGTTTTTGGTGCGTTCCTCTCTCACATCCTGCGGTTTTTGGTGCGTTCCTCTCTCACGTCCTGCGGTTTTTGGTGTGTTCTTCTCTCACGTCCTGCGGTTTTTGGTGTGTTCTTCTCTCACGTCCTGCGGCTGACACGGCGTCTCCGACGATTCATGATGTGAGAGAACGTTGGGCAATTCGGATGATGATGTGAGAGAACGTTGGACAATTCCGGTGATGATGTGAGAGAGCATCCGACTTAGCACTGGCACACCCTGGACTCGCTCCCGACGACACGATTCACTGGAACACGCCACTGGACTTTACACACGGAACCAAGCCAACGGACCACACGAAAACCAGGAGTCACACAATGAGCACAGAACAACACACCCTGACCATGACCCGCGAGTTCGATGCTCCCCGTGAGCGCGTCTTCGACGCCTGGATGGACCCCGATCAGCTGACCAAGTGGTTTGGACCGGCCGGGGTTGATTCTCCGCGCGAGAAGATCGTCATTGACCCGCGCGTTGGCGGCGTGTGGCAAGTGGTGATGACCTGGACGGAGGGCGATGAAACCAAAGAAGGTCCTATCGATGCTGTCATCACGGAGCTCAACCCGCCGGCGCTTCTCGTGGCCTCAGCGAAATCGGGCGAGGAATCCAGCAGCGACGAGCTCGAGATGCGCCTCGAGTTCGAGGACCTGGACGGACGAACCCGCCTGGTAATGACGCAGGGACCGTTCGAATCCGAAGAATGGGTTGACATGACCCGCGAGGGCTGGGGAACGTCCTTCGACAAGCTGGACGGGCTCCTGGCTTAGCAAAGTCAGGGCCAATTCAGGGCACACCCCTAGGCTTAATGTCGGTCCGGCAAGGGAGAATTGAGACTATGAAAACGCTGCTCAACATCATTTGGCTGGTCTTCGGTGGTTTCTGGTTGGCATTGGGTTATTTCGCAGCAGGCATTATCTGTTGCGTGCTCATTGTGACCATTCCTTGGGGCATCGCTTCGTTCCGGATCGGCGCTTATTGCTTGTGGCCGTTTGGCCGGATGGTGGTGGAGAAGCCAGGCGGAACGGGTGTCTTCGCGCTTTTGGGCAACGTGATTTGGTTGTTGGTCGCGGGCATCTGGATAGCGATTGGCCACGTGGTCACTGCTTTCGCCATGGCCATCACCATCATCGGGATACCGCTGGCAATCGCCAACCTGAAGCTGATCCCGGTGTCGCTCATGCCTCTCGGCAAGCAGATTGTGCCGACCAACCAGCCGTTTGTCAGTACCTATCGCTGAGGTGATCCGCTCCATTTAGACGACTCGCAGCGCGGCAGACGATTCCTACCGTCTGGCCTGCAGCGAGTCGTCTAATCGGTGGGACGGATGCCCTGAAAAGACCCATCCATCAGCAAAGCAACCATCGTGCTGCCATCCAACTCGGCCGCGATTGCCACGTCCTCAATGAAGCCCCCATCGATCAGTTCCCGCCCGCTGGAGCAGCCACGCATCACCGAGGCCAGGTTGGGCTCGGCTGCGTCGAAGGCCGCGGCCGCAGATCCGGCTTCCGGTGAGAAATTACGGCGCCCCGATCCTGCTAGTCCGGCGATGAAGGCTCCTGCTCCTAGCTCGTCCTCCAAAGCGGGCCGCAACGAACCATTGGTCCACTTCTCACCTGCGGCGATGACAGCTATTACGGCGTCATCCGGCAGGTTCGCATGGACCCAGTCGGCGGTCGCGGCGGCGTTGCGTAGGCACACAGCCACTACTTGCCGGGCTGAGTTGGCGAGCTCATGGCTGAGCGTCGAGCCGTTTGGCGATGGCAGGACCACACGCTCCAGGTGCGGCGCATGACGCAAGCTCGCCGGAGACAAACTCAACCCCTCTCCACCACGTGGCCCCGCCAACGCAGCGTGATGATGAGCGGCGAACTCGCTCGCAGCAGCGTCCCTCATCGGGTAGGGGAAAACGGCCGCCCCACGATCAACCGCAACGCTGACGCACGTGGTGAACGAGAGGACGTCTACAACCACCGCAAGGTCAGCATGCGGCACCACAGCACGGGCGCCGTCGAGCCCCCATTCAAACCGCACTGAGTACGGGAGTTGCCGCTGCGGCGCTCCGGCTTCGCTCATGCGAGTTCGGAGACCAGGTTCCGATGGGCGGCGTCGGCCCACAGCGCTTTGGCGCGGTCACCGTGGAAGAGCGGTTCCAAGGACAGCAAATGGCGTACGACGGCGGCGCGCCCTTGGGCGAAATCGGCGTCGCTGACGTGGGCGTAGTCTTCGCGGACGGCGGCCAGATACCGTGCGTAGGACTGTTCGTCGCCACCTAGGACGGAGAGGTCGGCGTCGCAGAGGAGTGCGCCCGCGTGGTCACCGGGTTCGGGGCTATGCGTGGCGGTCAGCCGGACAAGGCGCGCCACCTCAGCAACATCGTCGGGCGCCAAGCCGGCAGCAGAGAGCCGGGCCTCGGCCAAACGTGCCGAGTCCTCCTCATCCTGGCCCGCGACGCCTTCATACACTGCGTCGTGGAACCAGGCCGCCAAAGACACTGTCCTGGCGGGCAGCGCGGGTTCGGTCAACGTATCCAAGGCTTCAAGTACAGCCAGCAAGTGCGTCCGGCTGTGGTATTTCCGGCCGTCTTCGCCCCAACGCTCCAGCAGTTCCAGGCCCAGTTCTTCGTGCCCAGGGTAGATGCTGTTCCAACGCTCCATCAGAGGCACTGTCAAGGCCTTGCTCCGTTCCCGGGCAGGAATTCGAAGGCCGCTGGCGATAAGTTTGCGGACCAGGACCCGGGCTTCCACAGGGATTGCCCCCGCAGCAACGAGGTCATCGTAGCGCCGTTCAGGTACGTCGTAGTGGTCACCGTCAAAGGCCCTCTCCGGAACTCCGGCGGCGGCCGCGAACGCGTGCAACTCGTCAAGGGACTTGTCGGACACGAGGTGCGAAAACACCGTCCCGTGAGCAGGCCACAGGGGAGGATCGACGTATACGGCCATGGCCAAAGTGTAAGCCAAACGATCCTTCCCAGTTACCGGTCATCGGAGCGGCTACCGCCGAGCGTCCGCCCCGGAAACACAGGCTTCACTGCCCGTGTGATTCACAGCAACTGGGAAGGAACGTGGGGAACTCAGCGCTCCGCTGGCAGGATGTTCTGGTTGCCGCGGAACACGTTGTCAGGATCGAACGCGGCTTTGACCTTGGAGAGCCGCCGATAGTTCTGCTCTCCATAGGCCGCCATGATCCGGTCCTGGCCTTCGTCACCGATGAAATTCAGCCACACTCCGCCCGTGGTGTGCGGAGCGATTTCCTGGCGGAACTGCTTGACCCAGGCCTTGGCTTCCTGACCGCCCTCACGGGTCTCGGACAAGCCAAACGGGTGGCTGACCCAAGCGGCGCCACGGTGTTGCAGTGGGGTGTTCGCAGCCGCCGGTCCGCTCACTGCTCCTCCCCAGCGTGCAATGAGCTGCTGTGAGTGCGCACCTGGCAGCCGGTTGGCGGAGGCCACGAAGAGATCCAGGGCATCGTCGTTGAGTTCGTTGTGATAGTCGGCGCTCCAATAGTTGTAGTGGTCCGGAGGGTCATCGATCATGCACTGGAAATCGGCGTACTGCATGGGTGAGACGAGGTCTACTGTTGGCCCGAGTTCGCGGAATGGTTTCGCATGCCCTTCTCCGGCCTCAAGGTCGCCTGCATACAGGTAGGCCATTCCGACGGCGAGTTTGCCCACCATGTCCTCCGGCACGAACTCTTCCGGCGGGGCGGTGAGGTACACGAGGGCTGTTCCGACGGCGTCGGGAACCTCAAGTGCCAATCCCCGGAAGGCGCGGGACAGGCCTGTGGCTTCCTCGCCGGGGAACAGCATGAGCCCGGCCATGACCGTAGGTCCGAGATCGTGGAGTTGGAAGGTGAGCGAGGTCGCCACGCCGAAATTTCCGCCTCCGCCGTGGAGTGCCCAGAACAATTCCGAATTCTCGCCCGCGTTGGCAGTGACATGTTCGCCGGACGCAGTCACCAGGTCGACGGAGAGCAGGTTGTCGCACGCGAAACCGTAGGAGCGTTCCAGCCAGCCTGAGCCGCCGCCCAAGGTGAAACCGGAAACGCCCGTGGTGGATGCCCGGCCGCCCGTGACTGCGAGCCCATGCTGCTGCGTGGCGCGGTCGAACTCGCTCCACGTCACTCCGGCGCCCACCTTGGCAGTTTTCGCCTCGGGGTCAACGCTGATGGATTTCATGGGACGGACGTCCACTACCAATCCGTCGTCATTCGTAGACATGCCAGCCACTGAATGCCCGCCGGAACGCACAGCGACATCCAGATTGTGGGTCCGTGCGTAGCTGAGCGCTTCGGCCACTTCGGCGGGATCTGAACACTTTGCAATGACGGCCGGCCTGCGGTCGATCATCGCGTTGAAGAGCTTACGGGCTTCGTCATAATCCGGGTTGTCCGGACGAATCCATTCCATGGGACGCTCCTTCGCGCCTGAGACTCTCTCCCTAGAACAGAGTACGGCTGCGGCCCCCGGCGGGCTATGGGTAATGCTTACGGAAGGCTTTCGCTTCGCCTCACGCGGTTCGCCCACTGCGTTCGACGGCGACCACGAAGTCTTATTTCGTTTGCGGTGAAATCATGACTCTCAATCCGCATCTACGGATCTAGACTCGTCTCATGCCGCAAATACGAATTTCCGAAGCAGCCCGGTTTTTAGGAGTCAGCGATGACACAGTGAGGCGCTGGACGGAGAACGGGACCCTGACCGCCCAAAAGGACGCATCGGGCAGGCTGGCTGTGGATGGGCTGGAACTCGCCAAGCTTGCACGCGACCAGTCGCACCTCCCCGACGACCCTGCGCGGTCTGGAAGTTCGGCCCGCAATCGCTTTGTGGGACTGGTTACGGGTATTACGGCGGACAAAGTAATGGCCCAGGTAGAGCTTCAATGCGGACCGTTCCGCGTCGTTTCCCTGATGAGCAGCGAAGCCGTCCGTGAACTCGGGCTCGAACTCGGCTCAGTCGCTACTGCCGTGGTCAAGGCCACCACCGTCATCATCGAAACACCCCAAGGAAAGAGCATCGTATGAAGCGCACACGAACGACAAGCGCGCTCTTTGCCACAGTAGCCTTGGCGGCAACCATGGCCGGCTGTGCTTCCAACACCACGGGCCCAGCGGCAACCGGGAATCAGCCCAGTGGCACGATCACCGTCTTTGCTGCGGCCTCCCTGAAGGCAACGTTCACCAAGCTGGCCAGCGACTTTGAGGCGAAGAACCCCGGTACCAAAGTCACACTGAACTTCGCCGGTTCCTCTGACCTGGTCACGCAGATTACGCAGGGTGCACCGGCTGACGTCTTCGCATCCGCCGACACCAAGAACATGACCAGGCTTTCGGACGCAAAATTGGTCGACGGCACTGCAACCAACTTTGCCATCAACGTCCTGGAGATCGCCGTCCCGCCCAGCAACCCGGCGTCGATCGCTTCCTTTGCCGACCTCGGCAAGCCGGGTGTAAAAGTAGTGGTCTGCGCGCCGCAGGTTCCGTGCGGGTCTGCCGCCGAAACCATTGAGAAGGCGACCGGAACCACGCTGAAACCGGTCAGTGAAGAGTCGTCGGTAACCGACGTGCTCGGCAAGGTCACCTCGAAGGAGGCCGACGCGGGCCTTGTTTACGTCACAGACATCAGAAACGCAGGTGACAAGGTCAAGGGCATCCCTTTCCCGGAGTCGGACAAAGCCGTGAACACCTACCCGATTGCTACAGTGGGCGCGAGCAAGAACAAGGAACTGGCCCAGGCATTCATCGGCATGGTCACCAGCAGCGAGGGCAAGAAGGTGCTGAACGACGCCGGATTCGGCACCCCGTAAGGATCCCGGTAAGGACTTCATGAACCGTCGCAGTGGCACCGGCTATACCGGCGTTCCACCATGGATTTACGTCATCGCAGCAGCCGGGGCACTTTTTGTCCTGCTGCCGCTGGTGGCGATGGTGGCCAAGGTCAACTGGCCACAGTTCATTCCACTGATCACGTCGGAATCCTCAGTCACTGCGCTCGGGCTGAGCCTCCGCACGTCAGCGGCGAGCACGGCGTTGTGTATCGTCCTGGGCATTCCGCTGGCGTTGGTTCTTGCGCGCAGCCCCTTCCCGGGCCAACGGCTACTCCGCGCGTTCGTCCTGTTGCCGCTCGTGCTGCCGCCCGTCGTCGGAGGTATTGCCCTCTTGTACACGTTCGGCCGCCAAGGCCTGCTGGGGAAGTCGCTCGAAGTGGCCGGTATCCAGATCGCCTTCTCCACCACCGCCGTCGTCCTCGCCCAAACCTTCGTGGCTTTGCCGTTCCTGGTGGTCAGCCTCGAAGGGGCGTTGCGAACAGCGGGGAACCGTTACGAGTTGGTCGCCGCAACGTTGGGCGCGCGTCCCACAACCGTCCTGCGACGCGTGACCGTGCCGCTCGTCTTGCCGGGATTGGCTTCCGGAGCGGTGTTGTCGTTCGCCCGGAGCCTGGGCGAGTTTGGCGCCACGCTCACGTTCGCCGGCAGTTTGGAAGGCGTAACCCGAACCCTTCCGCTGGAAATTTACCTGCAACGCGAGACCGACGCCGATTCCGCTGTCGCATTGTCGCTCGTCCTCGTGGCAGTCGCCGTGGCGGTTGTAGGACTCAGCTATGGTCGTCGCAATGCTGGCGACCGGGTGGAGGTTCAACCGTGAGTTTTGAGCTGCGGGCACGCCTTGATGCCAGGGATTTCGACATGTCCCTGAGCCTTGGTCCTTCGGAAACCGTGGCGGTTCTGGGGCCAAATGGTGCGGGCAAGTCGACGTTGCTTGGTGTGATTGCCGGGCTGCTGCGGCCGGATTCCGGCACTGCCCGGATCGGTGACTCGCAGTTGTTCGAGCTCGACGGCGGCGCTCGGCTCTGGACGGCGCCGCACCTTCGCGGCACGGCGCTGTTGGCCCAGGAAGCCCTGTTGTTTCCGCACCTTAATGCCCTGGACAATGTGGCTTTCGGCCCGCGCAGCACTGGTGCGTCGAAGGCCGTGGCGCGCGAAACGGCCCGCCATTGGCTCGCCGAAGTCGACGCACTGCCGCTCGCGTCACGGAAGCCCGCCCAGCTGTCCGGCGGGCAGGCCCAGCGGGTGGCCGTGGCGCGCGCACTCGCGGCCGATCCAGCACTGCTGTTGCTCGACGAACCCATGGCAGCCCTGGACATTCACGCAGCTCCGTTGCTGCGCAGGGTGCTCAAGCGGGTCCTTTCGGGGCGGCAGGCCATCATCGTCACGCACGATGTCCTGGATGCTTACATGCTCGCCGACCGCGTCATCGTCGTTGAAAATGGGCGGATTGCGGAGGAAGGCCCAACCCGGCAAGTCCTGGAACGCCCCCGCAGCCACTTCGCCGCCGGACTTGCGGGGCTCAACCTCGTCAGCGGAATCATCACAGAGCAGGGAATCACGACGCCGGATGGCCGGTTTTTCGCCGGACAGCACGATCCCGTGTGGTCACCCATGCACGGCCAGGCCGGCGTGGCGGCGTTCCCGCCGTCGGCCGTCTCCGTCTTCCTGGGCGATGTGCACGGTAGTCCCCGCAACTCGTTTCCCGTCACCATCACGGACCTTGAGCCCCATGGGGACCAGATCCGTGTCAGGGCGGCGGGACCGGGCTGGGGGGAGCTCAGCACCTTATCCGCCGATATCACTCCTGCGGCCTCTGCCGATCTCGGACTGGCACCGGGCCTGGACGTGCGGTTCGTCGTGAAGTCCGCGCTGGTTTCGATCTATCCTGCCTGAGGCCTACTCCCGGTAAAGACGCTCAGCGTAAGCGGACCCGTAGTAGGTTTCAAGGTCCTCCAGCGGAGCCTCGGGCTGGACATAGGTTTTGGAGAGCATCGCGATGCTCGGCAAGCCCTCCGAGTCCCAGGTTGCCGGTTCCCACAAGCCGCTGCGCATGAACGCTTTGCCGCAGTGCGTGAATACTTCCTCTACGGAGACCACGACGGCGGCGCGCGGCCGGTGGCCTTTGACTGTCATCTTCCCGAAGAAGTCGGCGTCGCTGACGATGCGTGCCGTTCCGTTGATTCGCAGCGTGTCAGTGCGTCCCGGAACCACGGACAGAATCCCGACGTTCGGGTTTTCCAGTATGTTGCGAAAGCCGAAGGCGAGCTTGTTTCCGGGGCGTTCCGGGATGGCAATCGTGGAGTCATCCAGGACCTCGATGAATCCCGCAGGATCGCCCTTTGGTGACGCGTCCACCCGGCCTTGGGCATCCGCCGTCGAGATGACGCAGAAGGGACTGGCGGCCAGCCACTGCCGGTCGAAATCGCTCAGTGAGGTGCGCACTTTTCGGCGCACCCGGTCCAGGGGTAGGCCGATCAATTGTTCCAGTTGTTCCACAGTGGAGATTGATTCCATGGCCTCAGCCTACGGGTGATGGCTTCTGGCCTCCTGTTATTCACATAGCCGTCGTTAGGTCTGGACACCTGTTTCGCCGTGGGCAAACATGGAACACAGTGGATCAAAAAGCAAAGTTGAGCGTAGTAGACTCAACTTTGAAAGTATTGGTCACACTCCAGAAAGGGAGCTCTCTTTGGACGTCAAATTCACCACCAAAAGCCAGGAGGCCCTTTCTGCGGCCGCCATGAATGCCTCCACTGCGGGCAACCCGCAGTTGGAGCCGGCGCATCTGCTCAAGGCCCTCATGGACCAGCGCGAGGGCGTCGCTGTCGCTCTCCTGCGCGCCACGGGTGCTGATCCGGACGCCGTGAGCGTTCAGGCCAGTTCGGCCATCAAGTCGCTGCCGTCCTCTTCGGGCAGCTCGGTCCAGCAAGCCCAGCTGTCCCGGCAGTCGATGCAGGCCATTCAGGCTGCCCAGAACGAGGCCGACAAACTCGGCGACTCCTTTGTCTCTACGGAGCACCTGCTGTTGGGGCTTTCGGCCGGCAGTGACGCCGTGGGCAAATTAATGCGCGACGCCGGGGCCTCCCACGAAGCGCTGCTTGCCGCCCTGCCGGGTGTCCGGGGCGATCGAAAGGTCAACTCGCCGGATCCCGAAAATACGTTCCAGGCCCTGGAGAAGTTCGGCACGGACCTTACTGCCATCGCCCGTTCAGGGAAGCTGGATCCCGTTATCGGGCGCGACAGCGAGATCCGTCGAGTGGTTCAGGTCCTGAGCCGCCGCACGAAGAACAATCCTGTCCTCATTGGTGAGCCTGGCGTGGGTAAAACTGCCGTCGTTGAAGGCCTGGCCCAGCGGATGGTTGCCGGCGATGTTCCGGAGAGCCTCCGTGGCAAGACCCTCATTGCCTTGGACATGGCCTCCATGGTGGCAGGCGCCAAGTACCGCGGTGAGTTCGAGGAGCGGCTCAAGGCGGTTCTGGAGGAGATCAAGAACTCCAACGGCCAGATCGTCACGTTCATCGATGAAATCCACACCGTCGTTGGAGCCGGTGCCACGGGTGATAGTGCCATGGACGCCGGCAACATGCTCAAGCCGATGCTGGCCCGCGGCGAGCTGCGCCTCATTGGTGCCACCACCTTGGATGAGTATCGCGAAAACATCGAGAAGGACCCTGCCTTGGAACGCCGCTTCCAGCAGGTCTACGTGGGCGAGCCGAGCGTCGAGGACACCATTGGCATTCTTCGCGGCCTCAAGGAGCGGTACGAGGCCCACCACAAGGTGGCAATCGCCGACTCCGCCTTGGTCGCAGCAGCAACCCTCTCCAACCGTTACATCTCGGGCCGTCAGCTTCCGGATAAAGCGATCGACCTCGTGGATGAGGCCGCGTCACGGCTTCGGATGGAGATTGATTCTGCGCCGGAGGAGATCGACCAGCTCCGCCGTTCCGTCGACCGCCTGACCATGGAAGAACTGGCGCTTCAGGGTGAGACTGATCCTGCATCGGTCGAGCGCCTGGCGGCACTCCGCGCCGACATGGCGGACAAGAAGGAAGCACTCAGGGCCCTCAACGCCCGGTGGGAAGCTGAGAAGGCCGGACTCAACAGGGTGGGTGACCTTAAGGCGAAGATCGACGAGCTGCGATCTGCCGCCGAAAAGTACCAGCGCGAAGGCGACCTTGAGTCAGCGTCGCGGATACTTTATGGCGAGCTTCCTGCCCTTGAACGTGAGCTCAATGCGGCTGCCGAGGAGGAGTCTGCCCGGGGCGATGCAAAGCCCGAGCTCATGGTCGCAGAGGAAGTGACTGCAGACGACATCGCCGAGGTCATCTCCGCCTGGACCGGCATTCCGGCTGGGCGCATGCTGCAGGGTGAATCCCAAAAGCTGCTGCACATGGAAGAAGAACTCGGCAAGCGCCTGATCGGTCAAACCAAGGCTGTCCAGGCAGTTTCGGACGCCGTCCGCCGTGCGCGGGCGGGCATTAGCGACCCCAACCGGCCCACGGGCTCCTTCCTGTTCCTGGGTCCAACCGGCGTGGGCAAGACCGAGCTGGCAAAGGCCTTGGCCGACTTCCTCTTTGATGATGAGCGCGCCATGATCCGGATCGATATGTCCGAGTATGGAGAGAAGCACTCTGTAGCGCGCTTGGTTGGTGCCCCTCCGGGATACGTTGGCTACGAAGAAGGCGGACAGCTGACGGAAGCCGTTCGTCGTCGCCCGTACTCTGTTGTGCTGCTCGACGAGGTGGAAAAGGCCCATCCGGAGGTGTTCGACATCCTCCTGCAGGTTCTGGATGATGGCCGGCTCACAGACGGTCAAGGACGGACGGTGGACTTCCGCAATACGATCCTGGTGCTGACGTCCAACTCCGGAAGCCAGTTCCTGGTGGACCCGTCCCTGGATGCCAAAGCCAAGCGCGATGCCGTCATGGCGGTGGTACAGGCCTCGTTCAAGCCGGAGTTCCTGAATCGTTTGGACGAGATCGTTCTGTTCGATCCACTGTCAGTGGAGGAGCTTGCCCGGATCGTGGAGCTCCACGTTGCTGAACTCACCAAGCGACTGCGGGACCGCCGCTTGACCCTCGAGGTGACCGATGCAGCCCGTGCCTGGCTCGCGATGTCCGGCTATGACTCCGCCTACGGTGCGCGACCCCTGCGACGCCTCGTCCAGCGCGAAATCGGAGACCGCCTGGCCAAGGAGATCCTGGCCGGCGAGATCAGCGACGGCGATACTGTCCTGGTGGATACCGCGGCCGACCTCGACGAACTCACCATTGAGGGATTCGAGGCGCTGACAGGTCCCGACGGCGGCCCGACGGTGGGCACTGGACTACTGGTTCGCAAGAAGTAGGCCGGGCGCTACCTGTTGAGGAGGTCTTCCTTGATGGTGTTGCCCGAATCCACAACGATGAAGCAATCAACGCGGCGGTCGCCCCGATCCCAACTCGTGGTACTCGGGTAAACGTTCTGCTGAAGCAGCACGTACTTATCGGCCACCTCGTGATTCAGCTTGACGTTGCCGCAGACTTCGCGGCCCTTGTCCTTCAGCGCATTCGTGCCGGGGAAGGAATCATCTGCTGGATATATGTGGACGGCGCCCAGTTGGGCTGAATGCTCCGTGTCACAGGGAACGGCCCTGGCCTTGGGGGCATTGGGATCGAAGTCGGCAAAGCAATCACCCACCTGGAAATCCTTGGCTTCGGTATCCCGCGGTAGCGGGCCAAGGCTTGCGGTCGGGCTCGGTGTGGTGACAACAGCTTCCGGGCGCGTCCCCAGCAGATTCAACAGCACCCAGATCACGACGCCGATGAGCACCAGGACGCCCACGACAATCGCGCCGATGACAAACCGCTGGCGTTTTACAGGGTCCCCGTGCGGAGCGTTTGTAAGATCCTGCGCGGGATCCCTTGGTTGGTAGGGGCCTGCTGGCTGGTAAGGATCTCCCGGCTGGTAGGGGCCTGTTGGCTGGCCCGGGTACTGTGGCTGGCCGGGATATTCTGGCTGGTCTGAGTGCTCGGGCTGGCCGGAGTCAGGCGGGAGCGCAGGATCGGGCTGGTCGCTGGGATTGGGTACGAAGTCCGGGTCCAGATCCGGCGCAGGGTCCGGCTGCAGGCCAGAAGCCTCGGGCTGTGTTCCCGAAGGTTGCTTCGGCTGCTGTCCCGGGGCCTGCGGCGGCGTGGGCGGTACCTTGGGCGCGGGTGGCACCCCGGCCTCGCCTTTATCGCGCGTTGAATCATCACGTGGTGGGGTGGTGTCCTCGCTCATATCCCGGAGTCTGCCTTCCTGCTCTGGAGCCGCATTGAGGCAGACTCTACCCAATTTTTGGGTGTATTGGAGGTGGTGGGGAGCGGTTTGGGCTGCAGTTGTACCCGACGCAGGTCCAGGGTGGCACGCAGGCACCCCTGAAAGCATGTAATCTAGACATACGACAAATTGACCAAACATTCCGGGGCCTCACCGATAGCCAAGGTGACCACCTCCGGTCCAAGTACAAAAGGGGGTCACGCCATGGGGCGCGGCCGTCAAAAGGCAAAAGCTACCAAGCAGGCTCGGGACATCAAGTACTACTCCCCGAACACTGACTATTCGGCACTTGAGCGTGAGCTCACGGGCCCATCCAGTCGTGTGAAAAGCCACTTCCCCGAAGATCCCCCGGAGCCGGACTACTCGGCATATGAGGACAAGTACGCGGAAGACGATGACGACGAGGTAGACACCCGCCGTATCGGATAGCTGTCGCAAATAATCGGTGCCTGTGGCACTGACTTGCGTACCGCCGTCGTACATTAAGGTCGTCGCGCATCTCCGGATGCCGAATATCTCTGAAAGAGGCCCGCAGGCCACGCCATTCATTGGCGTACCCTGCGGGCCTCTTTTTTGTGTGGGAATTTGGATCTTGCCGCGGCTCCCATCGGGCAGCCGAACCCGTTCGGCTGCCCGGGTAACCAGGCGAACGTCTGGCGAAAGGAGCGGAAGCGCCATAGCGTAGTCCCCATGGACTCCGACGCGGGGTCACTTAGGGCCCAATCCAGGCCTCAACATGGGCCGTAAGTGACCCCGCGTTGCTAGGAAAGGGAACGGCATGCCGGTGGTCGAGAGGTACAAGCAGGGGACACCATGTTGGGTGGACCTGTCCTCCACCGACGTTGAGGTTTCCAAGAAGTTTTACAGCGGGCTCTTTGGCTGGGAGCTGGATCCCATGGACGCCGGTAACGGCATGACCTACTACATGGCCTCTCTCCATGGCCGCAAAGTCGCGGGCATGATGCAGCAAATGCCGGATGCTCCAGAGGGAATGCCGTCCTATTGGGCCAACTACATTGCTGTGGACTCCGTGGATGACGCGGCCCAGCGGGCTGTGGCCGCCGGCGGGTCCATTCTGTTCGAGCCTGACGACGTGCCGAACGGCAGCGGACGGATGTTCTTCGCCATTGATCCCACGGGCGCGCAGATCGGCTTCTGGGAAGCTGGAACCCACCCCGGGTCCGGCTTGGTCAATGAGCCGGGCACCATGATATGGAATGAACTACAGACTGACGACGTCCCCAAGGCCGTGAAGTTCTACGAGGCCGTGACGGGATGCAGCAGCGAAACTGCACCCGCAGGTGATCTTCAGGAGTACACCAGCCTGCTGGTGGACGGAAAGAGGATTGCCGGTGCCCTCAAGCTGCCGATTGAAGGACTCTCGCCTTTCTGGATGACGTACTTCGGCGTCGAGGACGTGGACGCGGCTGTGGCGCAGGCTGTTGAGCTTGGAGCTCACGTGATCGCTCCGGCTTTCGATGTTCCAGGCATCGGGCGGATGGCTGTGCTCATGGACCCCGCCGGAGCGGCATTCAGCATCATGACAGGACTCGCCGCATGACTTCCCGGACCCATTATTCAAGTGGTGAACCCTGCTGGGCCGATCTGCAGACTCCGGATGTTTCCGCTGCCAAGGCCTTCTACGGCAAGCTGTTCGACTGGACGTTTACGGACCTGCCCACACCTGACGGCCGCAGCTACGCTCAGGCCTTTGTGGGCAAGGACCTGGTGGCGGTTATCGCTCCGCAGAATCCCATGCAGGAGGCTGCAGGCAACCATGGCCAGTGGAACATCTATCTCGCCGCAACGGACGCTGAGGAGATAGCGGAAGACGCCGTCCATGCTGGTGGGAAGCTCGCGTTCGGCCCGGAGCAGGTGGCCGATACCGGCGTCCTGGCCTTCATCGAGGCGCCCGGCGGCGGAACCACAGGGATCTGGCAAGCGGGTACCCACATTGGAAGCCACCTTTTCAATGAGGCTGGCGCCTTGGCTTGGGCTGAACTGCTGACTCCGGAACCGCAGGCAGCCATCGCGTTTTTCCAGCAGCTTTTCGGGCATGAAGTCACCGAATACCCCCAGGACGACGGCGGCAGCTACAGCACGCTGATAGTCAAAGGCGATGAGGTGGCAGGGGTTGTCCCTGCCGAAGAGGGCGAGGAAGCCGGTTGGCAGATCTATTTCGGCGTGGCGGATATTCGTAAAGCCGCCGAAGCAGCGCTAGCCGCCGGAGGAGTGGTGCTCGTGGAGCCGGAAGACAGGCCGGAAACAGGATCTCTGGCTACCATCCAGGATCCCCAAGGCGGCGTTCTCAGCTTGATCCAGATCTGACCATCCTGGCGTCGGAGGGCAACCTCCGGAACGATCAAAACAGGTCAGGAACCTACAAGCAGCAAAAACAAAGAGCGGCCGGGCAGTTGAGATCAACTGCCCGGCCGCTCTTTGACTAAGAGGAAACGCGCTTAGGCGTAGGCGTTCACCAAACGCACGGCACCGCCGTCGACACCCTTGGCACCCTGGACGTAGTCCGGGCCGGTCTTGTCGATCGAGTCGGAATCCGCAGTAACCGTACCCATGATCCAGGACGGCAGGCCGCGCTCGTTGAGGCGTGCCACGGCATCGTCAGCGGCTTCCGGGGACACGATGGCCACCATGCCGACGCCGAGGTTCAGCGTGCGCTCAAGGTCGGCCAGGGGCACGTTGCCCAGCTCGGAAACCAGCTTGAAGATAGCGGGCAGCTCCCAGGTGTTGCGGTCAACCGTGGCCACCAGGCCCTGCGGGAGGACACGCGCCAGGTTGGCAGCGAGGCCACCACCGGTTACGTGGCTGAAGCCGTGGACGGCTGCGCCGGCCGATACGGGGAATGTGCGGGCGAGGTCCAGGCAGTCAGCTGCGTAGACGCGCGTCGGCTCCAGCAGCTCCTCGCCAAGAGTGCGGCCGAGTTCGGAAACCTGGCGGTCCAGGGCCCAGCCGGCGTGGTTGATGACGCGGCGAACCAGGGAGTAGCCGTTGGAGTGGAGGCCGGAAGATGCCATACCGATCACGACGTCGCCGGCGCGGACGCGGTCCGGGCCGAGCAAAGCGTCAGCTTCGACAACACCGGTAGCGGCACCGGCGACGTCGTATTCGTGCTCACCCAGCAGACCCGGGTGCTCAGCGGTCTCGCCGCCAACCAGGGCGGTGCCGGCCACAGAGCAAGCAGCTGCGATACCACGGACGATGTCTGCGATACGCTCCGGGACAACCTTGCCGCAGGCAATGTAGTCGGTCATGTAGAGCGGCTCAGCGCCGACCACCACGATGTCGTCCACAACCATGCCCACGAGGTCGAAACCGATGGTGTCGTGGATGTCCATGGCCTGCGCAATAGCAACCTTGGTCCCCACGCCGTCAGTGGACGTGGCCAGCAACGGCTTCTTGTAGGTGAGCAGCTTCGAGACGTCGTACAGGCCTGCGAAGCCGCCGACGCCGCCAATCACCGAGGTGTTGTGCGTCGCCTTCACGGCGTCCTTCATGAGCTCGACTGCGCGGTCTCCCGCTTCGACGTCGACACCCGCGGAGGCGTAGGTGATGCCCGTTGAATTCGGGGTGCTTCCAGCGGCGGGGGTTGCGGAGGTCATACAGACTCTTTCTTGTCGGCGTCGGTCAAACGATCAGCGTCGGTCAGCAGGTTCTCGAATTCAGCATCCGGGCCCGGATCGCAGCCCGTAGCTCCGGGCTTCTCGGCCGGATCCTCGGAGTCGGCGGGGGACTCAGCAACAGGTGGCAATCCGCCGAGGTCCGTGCGCTCCAGCAGATTCTTGCCCAGCTTGTCAGCATGCGGCAGCTCAATCGGGTACTGGCCAGTGAAGCACGCGGTGCAGAGGCGTTCGCGCGGCTGCTGGGTTGCACCGATCATGCCGTCTTCGGAGATGTAGGCCAGCGAGTCGGCGCCGATTGCCTGGGAGATTTCCTCGATCGTGGCGCCGTTGGCAATCAGCTCCGCTCGGGAAGCGAAGTCGATGCCGTAGAAGCAGGGCCACTGGACCGGCGGAGAAGAAATCTTCACGTGGACAGCCGCGGCACCTGCTTCGCGGAGCATCCGCACAATGGCCCGCTGCGTGTTGCCGCGGACGATCGAGTCATCCACCACAACAACACGCTTGCCGCGGATCACGGATTCAAGCGCGTTGAGCTTGAGGCGGATGCCGAGCTGGCGCAGGGTCTGCGACGGCTGGATGAACGTGCGGCCAACGTAGGCGTTCTTGACGAAGCCGTGCGCGAAAGGGATGCCCGACTGCTCGGCGTAACCGACTGCTGCCGGGGTACCGGATTCGGGGACCGGAATGACGATGTCGGCCTCGTGGGTGTTTTCCCGGGCCAGCTGGCGGCCCATCTCAACACGGGCTTCGTACACGGAGCGGCCTGCGATGGCTGCGTCCGGACGGGCGAGGTAGACATACTCGAAGACACAGCCGGCGGGTGTGGCCTCGGCGAAGCGCTGGGAGCGGACGCCGTCCTCGTCGATGGCAATGAACTCGCCGGGCTCGATCTCACGGATGAAGCTCGCACCAACGGTAGCCAGGCCGGCCTGCTCGGAAGCGACAACCCAACCGCGGTCCAGCCGGCCCAGACACAGCGGGCGGATGCCGTATGTATCACGGGCAGCGTAGAGGGTTCCTTCATCCATGAAGACGAAGCAGAAGCCACCCTTGATCTTGGGCAGCAGCTCCAGTGCGGTCTGCTCCAGGGTCTTGCCCTCTTCACCCTCAAGGAGGGCTGTCACGAGGGCAGTGTCAGAGGTGTTGCCCTGCTTCATTTCACCGGTCAACTGGCCATCGTTGCGCTCGAGGATCATTTCCCGGAGCTCAGCAGTGTTGGTCAGGTTGCCGTTGTGGGCCAAGGCAACCGTGCCGGTCGCGGTTGCGCCCAAGGTGGGCTGCGCATTGGCCCAGTGGCTTGCGCCAGTGGTGGAGTACCGGCAGTGGCCAACGGCCAGGTGTCCGGTGAGGGTGTTCAGGGTCGTCTCATCGAAGACCTGGGACACAAGGCCCATGTCTTTATAGACATTGATGCGCTTGCCGTCACTGGTAGCAATACCAGCCGACTCTTGTCCGCGGTGCTGCAGCGCATACAGCCCGTAATAGGTGAGTTTTGCTACTTCTTCACCGGGAGCCCAGACCCCAAAGACGCCACAAGCGTCCTGAGGGCCTTTTTCGCCGGGGAGAAGATCATGAGAAAGTTTTCCGTCGCCACGTGCCACTGGTCGATTGTCTCATGTTGTGGCCGTGGTAAGTTCCCGCTCCGGCTTTGTGACCCCATGAACAGGCCCGATTCGACCAAAATGCGGCGTGTCTCACAGCGGCACCCCGGAAAGAGGTGCGCTGGGCCGGCTGCCTAGCGGCCGCCGTCGTGCTCTGGACCCTCATCCGGAACCGAATCCGGAACGGCCTCCACTACTGCCCGCTTGGTCCGCTTGACGCTGATCCGGTCCAGAACCAGGGCGAAGATCGAGAACAGGATGACGCCGCCGGAAACGCAGGCCACCAGGAAGAAACCGAAGACGGTGCTGGCGTCGAAGGCGGGGTCCGCAGGGCGGCCGTACGCGATGAAGGCGGCGGCGATTGCACCCACAATGGCACCCAGAATCATGAACGGAACGAACCTGGGTGCCCGGCGAACTGTAATCTCGCGGCGGGCAGTGCCATTTCCGGATGGGGAGTTGGTGTCCTCAGAAGCCATGCCTTCCAGCCTACCGTTCCCTGTTTGTGTACAGATAATGCCCCTCGGATTGCTCCGTAGGGGCATTATCTGTACACAAGTCAGCTGCCGCGGTACGTCGAAAACGCGAACGGGCTCAGCAGCAGCGGCACGTGATAGTGCTCACCGGCGTCCGAAACCGTGAAGTTCAGGTCCACTTCCGGGAAGAACGTTTCCGTGCCAAGGCCCTCGTAGTAATCGCCAGTGGCGAAGTTCAGACGGTAGGCGCCGCCGGGAATCCGCTCCGGACCGAGATCCTTGATGCGGCCGTCGGCGTCGGTCTCGCCCTTTGCGACCAGGGTCCAGCTATCGCCTTCGCGGACGTAAAGTACGACGGCGACCCCCGCCGCCGGGCGTCCGGAACCGGTGTCCAGGATGTGCGTGGTTACCTGCGAAACGGTCATGAATTTTCTCCTTCGCTGATCACGCCTGCGAGTCGCAGCAAGGCGATCTCCCGCAGCTGGCCAGCCACGATTACGTCTTCTTCTTCGGGCGTGTGGTTGAGCCGCTCCTGAAGGGAGCCGAGGATCTCCTGGGCGCTGCGTCCTGCCGCGCGGATCAGGAAGACCCTGCCGAACTTCTCTTCGTAGGCGCGGTTTCCCTCGGCGAGGGCGGCGGCCGTGCCGTCGTCGCTGGGGTCCACTCCGGACTGTTCCGAACGGGACATGGCCGCTTCGGTGGTTTGCGCCTTGGGCCGCTCGCCGATCCGGGGGTGGTGGGCCAGTGCGGACTCCACCTCTTCCGGCGTGAACGGCTCGGCAGCTTGGCGGGCCTGCCCCAGCAGTTCGTCGACGCTCGTGAAGGGTCGCGCGTCCGCGACGTCCTCAACCCAGCGGCTGATATCCAGGCAAGGGGTCAGGGTCCTGATGGCCTCGTCCCGGTCAACACTGTTGAATACTGCAAGCTCCATGCTTGTGTCATCCTCGTGCAAATGCTGGCATCCATGGTGTGGGCTATGCGGAACTCCTGCTTTCCGGCAGGAGGAAGCTTGCTTCTATTGATTCCGCATCATGGAACTGTTATTTCAGCATACGTAAATAGTTAAGCCGAGCACTTAGGCTGGTGTCAAGAGAGTACCGCGCCGGAGCGCCGCGTTCTCACAGTCAGGTAGAGGCGGTGCGCCGTAATGACCAAGGCAAGCCAGGCTATCCCGAGAATCCAGGCGGCCAGGACATCAGTGAGCCAGTGGTGCCCGAGGTAGACACGACTCAAGCCCATGGTTGCGGCAAACGCCGATGCCACCACCACCGTGATGATTCTGGCCTTGGCCGTTTTGAGGCGAAGAATGATCAAGTAAGCCACGATTCCTGCGATCACGATTGAATTCAGGGAGTGGCCGCTGGGAAACGACGGCGAGTGCTCGTACGGCGGAATTGCGTCCGCGAGGTCAGGGCGGGTGCGGCCAAACAGAGGCTTGCCCAGGACAGTCATGAGGAGTGAGCCCAAGCCCGCCGTCAACATCAGGATGACAGGAGTCCAGGAGCGACGCTTCGTGGCCAAGGCGATCATGATCCCCACCGCGATGATGGGCATGCCAACCGTGCCGCCAACATTCGTGTAGGCAGTGACGGCGAGATCCAGCGCGGGGGAGCGAACGGACCTGGCGGCGTCAAGGACCGGATGGTCAAGGCCCGCAACCCCGTCGGCTTCAGTGACCGACTCGTAAACCTCCCCGAAAGCCACTGCGAGGGACACGGCAATGACAAGTCCTACGGCCAACGTGATGATCAGCGCTGCATACGGGCCCAGCAGTGTGGTGATCCGCTGTGCAGCTCCCGCCAGGACGCGGCCTACCGGGGATTTCCACCGTGTGAGGTCCTGTCCTGCGACGAACCGGTCCTGGCTGACCTCGCCGCGGACGCCCTGCTCCGGTTGCTCTTTTCCTTCAGTCGTCACCCTTGTCCCCTCACCGTGGCGGCCTCCGTAGTGGTGAGTAACCTTAGCAGTTTGGGCTTGGGGCAGCCGATGTGGCTCGCCCCGCACCGCACGCTGGGGCAGAATGACGAGAACCAGCTGAAGGAGTTCGCACATGCCAGACATATTGACGTCCAGGTTCCTGTTCGGTCCCGGCCCGAGCAACTGCTACCCCGAGGCCATGGCCGCGCTGGCCTACCCGGTGCTCGGGCATTTGGATCCCGTCTTCATCGAACGCCTGGACCGGACGTGCGAGGGGCTGCGGGCCGTCTGGGGTACTTCGAATGCGCGCACGCTCCCGCTGAGTGCCACAGGTTCAGGCGGCATGGAGGCAGCATTCGTGAACACCGTCTCCGACGGCGACGTGGCAGTGATCGCTGTCAACGGACTATTCGGAGCGCGCATGTGTGAAGTCGCCCGGCGTTGCGGGGCTACTGTCGTCCGGGTTGACCACGAGTGGGGCCAGCCCGTTGATGCTGACCGGGTGCTCGCCGCACACCCTCATCCCAAGGTGATCGCCGCTGTTCACGCCGAGACTTCCGTCGGCGTTCTCTCCGACATCGCTGCGCTGGGCGCAGGCAAGGGCGACGCCCTGTTGATCACCGACGCCGTGACGTCCATCGGCGGACTGGAACTTCGGGCAGACGACTGGGGGATCGACGTCGGATATGCCGGGACTCAAAAGTGCCTGGGCGTGCCACCCGGGCTTTCGCCGTTCACGGTCTCGGACAGGGCCTTTGAACGGCGGATCAAGGATCCGCGCTCGTGGTACCTGGATATCGGCTTGCTCGGTGGCTACGTAGGGGCGGCGAGTGGTGCCCGCACGTACCACCACACCGCGCCGGTCAACATGATCGCCGGCCTCGAAGCCGCCCTGGACCGCATCCTCGCCGAGGGGCTCGACGTCGTACAAGCCCGCCACCGCGCTGCCGGCGCTGCACTGCAGAGCGGACTGCAGGAGATGGGACTTGAGCTGTTTGCCGCTGAAGGCGCACGGCTGCCGAGCCTCACCACCGTGAAAGTCCCCGACGGCGTCAGCTCGGCCGCCGTCCGCGCTTACCTCCTCGAGAACTTCAGTATGGAGATCGGTTCGGGCGTGGGCGAGTTCGCGGATACTGTGTGGCGCATCGGAATGATGGGGCCCAACGCAAACAGCGCGTCAGTGACCTTGGTTCTGGGCGCACTCAAAGAGGCCATCGACAAGGCGTAAGTGAGCGAGCATCGCCCGAAAACCCGTTGGATGTGAGCGAGCATCCGTACTTCCGATGTTCTCTCACTTCCTGACCGTTTTCGCCGGATGTTCTCTCACATCGTGACCGTTTTCGCCGGATGTTCTCTCACATCATGCCGGCGCCGACGATCACTCGGTGACGTGACCGGCGTCGTACGCCAGAGTCGCGGAAGCCGGGGTGCTGCCATCGGCGGGCTGGATCGAAGCGATCGTCAGGAGGCCAGCCCCCGGAAGGGCGACCGACTGACCTGCGCGGAAGGCCTGCTTTCGTTCCTGTTCGGCGGTGCGGATCCAGAACTGGATGGCGGGAGCACCGTCGGCAATTCCGATCTTCACAACCCCCACCCTGACGCCGTCAAAAGTGGGCTGCATGCCTTGCTTGACTGTAACCAGCTGTTCCACGGTCATCCTTACTTCACGCCCACGGAGTACACGGAGTCAAAGTTTTCCTTGTACTCATCCTCGGTCAGTTCCAGGGTGCCGGCCTTCTGCTCGCCGTCCAGCTTGCCTCCGGCCGGGCCCCACGGGTTGGCCAGAACCACAACTTTCTCGCCGTCGTCGTTGGTCTTTACGTCCACCACTATGTAGGCGTGGTTGGGGACGACATCCGTGCGGCTGACCTCGTCCGGCTCCCAGAACCAGTCAAAGTCGTCGTCCTTGACGTCTTGGGTGCCAACCGAGACCGCCTGACCGTCAGCAAGTTTGTCTTCGATCTCGTCGAGGTCCAGTTCGCCGTCCTTATCCGCGGACTGTCCCGTCATGAGCTCCATTGCATCGTTGCTGAACCCGCCATCAATGTCATCGTATGAACCGCCACGGTGCTCGGCCGCAGCACGTTCATAAATGGAAAGCCAGTTCGGCTGGCCGTCGGCGCCCCGGACTCCACCTTCAGTGGACTTGGCCTCCACCGTCACTTCGACGGGTTCGCCGTCTTCGTACAGAGTCACAACCCAATGCGTTGGAGGGTCTCCCACGGGACGCATGTGGGAGGCAAGGAACTCGTCGAGTTTGCCTTCGCGCTCCAACGTCTGTGCCACAGAGCCTATGCCCGCCAAGAGCCAGCAGTCGCCGATTTGCCCTTGGTGGATATCGCTCGGATCACCTGCATCGGGATCTTTACGGACGTCGCCTGGAACATCCACATCCGAGGTATCAGGATCCAACGGCTCCGGATCGCCGGGAGGATTGGAATCCTGTTTGCCTGCGTCGCCGCTACGGCTGCCTTCCGAACTGGTCTTGTCCTGCTCGTCTGCATTGCGGCTCAGTTCGTTGGCCTGGCTTTGCAACTCGCCGGAAATCAGCTTCAGCATGGGGCGGTGCTCCGACTCCCAAGCCGCCCGGAACATCACTGCGTCGCGGCCCTCCCACGGCGCGCTGGATATGAGCTGGCCCAATTCCAGCGAAAGCGTGCTCATTTTGTCCGAATGCCGGGACATTGTCTTGGCGAGCGCCCGAAGTTGATCAACGTCAGCACCGTAGAATCCCGGCATCTGTCTGTCCCCCTATGTTTGAAGCTGAAGCCTAAGCCAAGTTATCTGTGGGAGCTGCTCATGGCGATGGGTAGAACTTCCCCTTAGCTCGCCGGAAGCTCCGTGGGGTCGCAGGTCTTGGAATCCACGGGAACGTTCATGCGCAGATATGCCGGGCTTTTGGACTCAAGGATTACCGTGGCACCGGTTCCGTCCGTGCTGCGGGTTACTGTCCAGCCGCCGGGAACTGCATCAATTCCATCGAAGGCCGGGAATTCGTGCTGCTTAAGGATGGGATCGGCCGTAGCGAAGACGGCTTCAAAATTCTTGGATGGCTCCACAATATCTGCACTGCTCTTCATGCTCGCCGGGTGAAATATGCACCGGCCGTCGCTCGCCAGAGCCATGGTGGCAGGCTTGTCCACAGCCCAGGTGATTGCCGGCATCGTCTTCTCCAATGCCGCGATCAGATCCCTGCGCAGGGCGTCGTACTTTGTGAAGCTCTCTGCAACCGGGGCAGGCTCGGCAGTCACCGGAGGGGGACTGCTGGGTTCCGTATGGGGGCCGTCGGGAGCGGAGCAGCCCACCATGATTGCCGCCCCAAGTATCAGAGCAGCTGCCAGTATTTTCCGTGCAGTGCGGCCCTTTCGGCGGTCCATGTCATCCCCCAGTTTCATCAAGCCCTCGACGTCGGGCCTCACGGAATGCTTTCACAGTTGCGTCATGTCTGGCGATGGGCAGAACACCCCATCCCGCGACCCAGAGTTGCGGGATGTGAGCGAGGATCGCCCGGAAAGGCGTTGGATGTGAGCGAGGATCGCCCGAAAAGGCGTTGGATGTGAGCGAGGATCGCCCGAAAACCGGTGGGATGTGAGCGAGGATCACCCGAAAAGGCGTTGGATGTGAGCGAGGATCAGGTGTTGCGGGTCAGGATCCACGTGTTGGTGCCGTCCTGGCGTTCGAAGGTCACGGTTGTCACCAAGGCCTCGATGAGCGCAAGGCCCCGCCCGGATTCTGCGTCCTCGTCCGGCATGTCGGGCTGCATGTCTTCAGCGAAGGGCTCGCGGGCGTTGAACGCACTGACCCTGGCCACCAGGCGGGTGGGCCGGACGCTGATGTCCACACCGATCTCCACGGGCTTCTCGCCCACGGGAAGGGCGTGTTGCACGATGTTGGCGGCGGCTTCAATGACTGCGGTGGTGAAGGTCATCCGGTCCATGTCAGGGACGAAGGAGGCGTCGTCCCACAATGCTTCAAGCTCGCCGTGAATGGCTTCGATTGCTTCCTCGTTGGATGGGCCGTGGTAGCCCCTGCGTGCGATGACTTCAGTCATTTCCGAACGCCTCCTCGGCTGAGGAGTACGCGGTCAGAACGCGGTCCATGTTGGTAAGTTCCAGGACCATCTTGACCTGGGGCTGCACGCCGGAGATCCGTAAATCGCCGCCTGCCTGTCGGGCCGCTTTGAGGCAACCGATGAGGGCTCCGAGGCCGGAGGAATCCATGAAGTCCGTTTCTGCAAGGTTCACTACAACGCGGCTGGATCCACCAGCCACAACCTCTGCCACTAGTTCCCGCAGCTTCGGAGCGGCCACCATGTTCAACCGGCCCACGCTCTTCACCTCCGCGTAGGAGTCTTTGACCTCGTAGCTAAACTGCATCAGCATTCCTCTCTTCGGGGCGTCCAGGACCTTCCGGACCCGCCAATTCCTCAGGGACAAAGCCCTTATACAAAACTGCCTTGACCAGGACGCTCAGGACCACAAGGTCGAAGGCTACCCACGCTACATTCACCAGGGTTCCGAGGGGCTCCGACAGGCCAGAAAGAAGCCTGGCAAGCCCAACAACCAGTGCAAGGGCAAGCAATGAAGCAACGATGATCTGTGGACGAATCAGGCTCCAACTGGGGCCGCCACTTTGCCTGGCCTTGGGGGTGACGGCGAATCCGAGGGGACGTCCGAACCAGACGTTGCGTGCCGCCGTCGTGCAGGCCTTGATCCAGGTGGGGAACAGCGCGAGGCTGTACTGCTGTCCGCGCCAGGTGGGGATCCCGTGCCCGGCGATGACGAACAGCATCTGGTTTACCACCATGAACGGTATGAAACGGATGAAGAAGTCGAAGCTCAGGCTGGTCACGGGAAGGATGCCGAGCGTCAGATAGATGATCGGGGCCGCAAAGTAGACGACGGCCGCGAAGCCGCTCAGGTAGCTCCACATGGTGGAGAAGTACATGAGCCGCTGGCCCCATGTGAGGCGGCGTTGGACGAGAGGGTTTTCGCGCAGGAGGACCTGCATAGTGCCTTGGGCCCAGCGAAGGCGCTGGGTCAGCATGGTCTTGATGTCCTCGGGAGCCAGCCCGTTCGCGAGGACTTCGTGGTGGTAGACGCTCTTCCAGCCGAGGGCGTGCAGGCGCATCGCGGTAGCCATGTCTTCGGTGACGGAGATCGTGGCCAAGGGCATGATCGGCTGGGCTTCGTCGGTTCGTTCCACGGAAATGGCATCCAGGACTGCATGGACCGATTCGAGGGCGCCGAGCGGTGACCAGTCGCGTCCGGACATCCGGTCGACGGCGTCACTCGCCACTGTTGTGACACCAGACTCGCCGACGTGGGCCAGTTCCATGGCGGCGATTTCTTCGAGGTCGGATTGGAGCGCCGAGAAGTCGGCGGCCACGAGTGTGCGCACGGCGTCGTCCACTTTGCGGCGTACACGGTAGGTGATCTCGCTCAGGGATGCCCCGGCTTCGAGCTCCTGCTGCGCGTTTTCGGTTGCAGCTTCCACCTCGTTCAACATTTGCTCGACCAGCGGGTTCCCAGCCTCGGGCGATCGCCGGGCCTTCTTAATAGCGGTGCGCGACGCAGCCAGAGCACGGCGCACACTCTTCTCGGTGGCCTTGACGTAGCCCACCAAACCAAGCTGCATGAGGGCTTCCCTGCGCAGGATGGCGTTGGAGCCGCAGAAGAACGCCGCGTTCCAGCCGTCCTTGCCTTGCTGGATTGGCCCATAGAAGAGGGGAGCCTGGCTGCCCAGGGGATCGTCGGCGGGAACGTTGACGAAGTACTGGGGCGTTTGGACCAACGCCACACGGTCATCGTTGAAGTAGCCCAGCGTCTTGTCCAGGATGTCAGGCTCGGGGATCTGGTCGGCGTCGAGAATCAACAGGTACTCGCCCGATGTAATCATGAGCGCGTTGTTCAGGTTGCCGGCCTTGGCGTGCCGCGGCATGTCCGGTGTCCAATCGGCACCGCGGGTCACGTAGCCGATTCCGTTCGACTCGGCGAGCTCGCGCATCCCAGGGCGGTCGCCGTCGTCCAGGATCCAGGTACTGTGCGGCCAGCGGATGTCTTTGGCGGCGAGGGCCGTGGTCATGACCAGGTCCAGGGGTTCGTTGTACGTGGTGATGAAAACGTCCACGGTAGCGGTGTCCGGCGCCGCGGGCGGTGGCTTGCGGATCTTCAGGTTCCACACCGTCATGCCGAAGAGCATGACGTCAATGAGGCTGTAGGTCTCGGCAATCACCAACGGAACAGCGATCCACCACGCTTCCCAGTTCAGCGAAGCCAGCCAGCGCCACGCCACGTAGTTCACGCCCAGAATGACCGTTAGGACAACACAAAGCCGAGTCCAGAATCGCGTCACGTTCCCCCCTTTTTCGTGGCTAGTACCGGATGATCTAAGCAACTCCGCTGTGGTTGCGTTCCAGCCCTGCATCGAGTGTTGGGTGAACCCCACGCCGTCGGTGAACCACGACGGCGGTCACGTCATCTTCCGCTGTGTCCGCCGGGGCCAGTTCAAGCAGGGCAGCGCAGACGTCTTCCGAGGTGCCCCCGCTCCGCGCCGCCTTCTCTACGTTCCTCACAAACTCTTCAAGGGATTCGTGCGCGTCGAGTACGCCATCGCTGACGATCACCAGCGAATCGCCGGGCTCCAATTGCAGTTCCGCGGCCGGCCATTGCTGTCCGTCCATAATCCCGACGGGTGGCCCCGCGGAAACCAACCTCCGTGCTGCCCCCTCGGCCGGGACGTGCAGCCCAAGTCCATGACCGGCGTCGACATAGCTGAGCCTGCCCGAGGCACTGTCCAGGCGCGCATGGAACATGGTCACGAAGGACCCTGACTGGTCCAGGTCGGAGGTCAGCGTGGCGCTGGCGGAGCCGAAGGCGTCAGCAATTGCCGGGGTATCCGCCACGGACCTCATGACGGCGCGGACGGTGGCCGCTATCAAGGCCGCGCCCATGCCTTTGCCCATGGCGTCGGCGAACGTCAGGTGCATGCCGTCGCTGGTCTGGTACCAGTCGTAGAAGTCCCCACCCACGCTGCGCGATGGGCGGAAGGCGCCAGCGACGTCGTAATCGTTTAGCCGCACCGTTTCCTGCGGGAGGAGGCTTGTCTGCACAACCGCAGCGCGGGCGAGTTCGTCAGTCTGGCGCGTGTCCTCGGCGGGCGTGCGTGCCCTGCGGAACAGCGCCCGGATGCGGGCCTGCAGTTCCTTGGGGCTGAACGGTTTGTTGATGTAATCGTCCGCGCCGGTGTCCAAACCGGTGAGCCGGTCAATCTCGTCGGCACGGGCCGTGAGCATCATGATGTAAGCGTCCGAGAATTCCCGGAGGCGCCTGCAAACTTCCATGCCATCGATGTCCGGGAGGTTGATGTCCAGCGTCACCAGTTCGGCGTTGGTGTTACGGACAGCCTCGACGCCGGAAAGACCGTCGGGCGCTTCTGTCACCACGAAATCGAGCTGCTCAAGGACCAGAACGAGGAGGCCACGGATGTCGGCGTCATCTTCGATGACTACAGCATGGCGTGGGGACGCGGTTGAGACCATGGCTCCATTAACTACTGCCGCGGAGCTTTTGTCACGTTTAGTAAAGGTACGTGTAACGCCCGCTCACAATAGTGGGCGGGCGTTACAAAATTTGTGCAGTTATGTGCGAGAGGGATTGCCCTAAAGCCGCAGGATGTGCGAGAGGGATTGCCCTTAAGCTGCAGGATGTGAGAGAGGGATTGCCCTAAAGCCGCAGGATGTGCGAGAGGGTTAGACGCCCAGCTCTTCCTTCAGGGCCTGGACGTGGCCCTGGGCGCTGACCTGGTACTGGGTGAGCTTGACGGTGCCTTCGCCGTCGAGCACAACGGTGGAGCGGACCAGTCCCTCGACGATTTCGCCGTCAACCAGCTTCTCGCCCCAGGCGCCGTAGGCAAGGGCCACGGAGTGGTCCTCATCGGAGAGCAGCGGGAAGGTGAGCGCAAATTCGCCAGTGAACTTTGCGAGGGCCTCGGGGCCGTCCGGGGAGATCCCGATGACGTCGTAACCATTGCCCTGCAGGCTTGCGAGGTTGTCGCGGAAATCGCAGGCCTCGGTGGTGCAGCCGGGGGTGGCTGCCTTGGGGTAGAAGTACACAATGACGTTGCGTCCGCGGTAATCGGACAGCGAGACCTTGGTGCCGTCGGCGTCGAGCAGCGCGAAGTCAGGTGCTTGCGTTCCGACGAGGAGTTTCTGGGTCATGGCGATCCTTTACGTTTCACCGGCTTGCAGCCGGCATGCATTTAAAACAACAGCGGTCATTCGAGAATTGCGGTGCATTGATCTTTTACAACAGCGAAATCAGATGCTGTATTCCGCAGGTCCGCGCACTGTGGCATAAGGCCCTGGCACGAACTGGTAGCCACCACCACGGACGGTGGCGACAGTGTGGCGGGCGCTTCCGAGCTTCCGCCTCACCCTTCCAACATAAACGTCAATGGAGCGAAATGCCGCGCCGGGGAGGTCAAATGACTCAAGGAAACGTTGCAATTCTTCACGACTGATTGCCCTGGAGCAGTTCACCACGAGGTAGCGCAACAGCTTGTATTCCATGCCAGTAAAGGCAACCGGCTCGCCGTCGAGCAGTACTACTTCAGCCGCGAGGTCGATTGCAAGTTGACTACGGCGCCCGGCCAACATGACGGGCTCGACGGCGGCACTGCCGCTTCCGATCCGACCCCGGCCAACGGACCCATCACCCTCGCGTGCGGGGGTGATTCGTCCGTTTGACGGGGAGTTTCCGTCAGCCAGTGCGTCTGCGAGAGCCTCGGCAAGGGACAGGGAAGGGTGGGTACCGGCGTCGGCGGCTTCCTGCGGAGTGCCGCCCCAGGAAGTATCGCCGACGCCGGAGTGTTCTGCCCCGATGGCGGGCCAGATGCGGACTTCCGCCTCCGGGGCAAGTTTCATGGCCCGGGCCAACACAAGGCGTGCTGCCCGTTCCCAGACTGCAGGATCAATCTCGTCGCCCTCGGCCGGGTTGACCCAAAGAGCAAGGCCACGCGCGCTCAGGCCGGGCTGTGTCTTGAGTCCCGGCCGCCGACCCATGGCCCGCGCTGCTGGGTCACGGAACGGCGGTGGCCCGTAGGCATTGACTGCCATGACGGTGGACCCTAAACGTTGCCGCGGCGGAGCAGCTTGCCGCCGGGGTTCTGGCCGTCGATCGGGGTGCCGCGCAGGTAAGTTTTGCGGACGACGCCGGCAAGGGGACGGCCGTCGTACGGCGTGATCGGGTTCTTGTGCTTGAGCTTGGTGACGTCCACAACGAAGGCCTCGTCCGGAGCGAAGATCGAGAAGTCGGCGTCGTAGCCAAGGGCGAGCTGTCCCTTGTTGTGCAGGCGGGCCAGGGCGGCAGGCTTCTCGGCCATCCAGGAGACAACCTGTTCCAGCGGGATGCCGCGGTGGCGGGCCTCGGTCCAAATCAGGGACAGGCCCAACTGCAGCGAGGAAACGCCGCCCCAGGCCACTGCGAAGTCGCCGTTTTCCAGGTCCTTCAAGTCCAGTGTGGAGGGGGAGTGGTCCGAGACGATGCAGTCGATGGTGCCGTCCTGCAGGCCCTTCCAAAGGAGCTCGCGGTTGGAGGCCTCACGGATCGGCGGGCAGCACTTGTACGCCGTGGCGCCGTCGGGGATTTCTTCGGCCATGAGCGTCAGGTAGTGCGGGCACGTCTCAACGGTGAGGTTGACGCCGTCGCGCTTTGCTGAGGCGATCATCGGCAGGGCGTCCGAGGAGGAGAGGTGCAGGATGTGGGCCCGGGCGCCGGTCCAGCGGGCGCGCTCGATGACCTCGGCGATGGCCTTGTTCTCGGCGCCCCGGGGGCGGGAGGCAAGGAAGGTCTCGTAGTGGTCGCCGCCGGGGTGCGGGGCGCGGTCGATCGCGTGGGAGTCCTCGGCGTGCACGATCATGAGGGAGTCGAAGGACTTGAGCTCCGCCATGTCCTCTTCCATCTCATCCGCATCCAGGTGCGGGAACTCATCCACGCCCGAGTGCAGGAGGAAGCACTTGAAGCCGAACACGCCTTCGTCGTGCAGCGGGCGGAGGTCCTTCTTGTTGCCCGGGATGGCACCGCCCCAGAATCCGACGTCCACGAAGGCCTGGTCCTTGGCAACAACGCGCTTCTGCTCCAGGCCGTCCACGGTGGTGGTGGGCGGGATGGAGTTCAGTGGCATGTCGATGATGGTGGTGACACCGCCGGCGGCTGCGGCCCGGGTGGCGGAGGCGAAGCCTTCCCACTCGGTGCGGCCGGGCTCGTTGACGTGGACGTGGGTGTCCACGAGGCCGGGGATGAGGGTTTCGTCGTCTGCGAGTTCGATGACCTCGTTGCCCGTCAGGCCGTTGCCCAGGGGTTCGATGGCGACGATGATGCCGTCGCGGATGCCAACTTCGCGTGCTGCGAGGCCGGCGGTGGTCAGGATGCGCTGGCCCCGGATAACGAGGTCATAGGCGCCGATTGCTTCAGACATTGAGGTGCTCCTTGTTGTCGGGGTTGCCGGTCCGCTCCGCCAGGTACACGCCTATGTGCTTACCCAATTGTTCAAGCAACGGACCTGCTTCAGCGATACATTTTTGGACATCTTTTTCCAGATCGGTCAGTGCGTGGACCGTGTGGAAGCCGGCATCCGTGAGTTGTTCCCGGCTCAGGGTACTCCGGCCGCAGACTGCGATCACCGGAACCCCGGCTTTCTGGGCTGCTCTGGAGACACCCATGGGGGTCTTGCCCAGCAGGCTTTGTTCGTCCAGGCTGCCTTCTCCGGTGATCACCAGGTCGGCGCCCTTCAGTCTCTGTTCGAGGTCAGTGAATTCAAGCACGACGTCGATACCCGGCCGCCGCTCTGCCTTCAGCGCCGCGATGGCAATGTAGCCAACGCCGCCTGCTGCTCCGGCGCCTTCTGCCTTGGCTGCGACCTTGGCCTGCTGGCCGGTTGTAGCTGCGAGGACGTCAACGAAGTGGCACAGGGCTTGATCCAGCGAGGCGACGTCGTCCGGCGTCGCGCCCTTCTGCGGACCGAAGATGGCCGGGGCTCCGCTGGCCCCCAAAAGGGGATTGTCGACGTCGGACGCCAGCACGAACTCTGTTGCCTCGATACGGACGTCGAAGTTTGCGAAGTCGATGCTGTCGATCTCCGCCAGTGCCGCACCGCCGCCGGGGAGCTCGTTGCCGTTCTTGTCCAGGAACACAGCGCCGAGGCCCTGCAGGACTCCGGCGCCGGCGTCGGTGTTGGCGCTGCCGCCGACGCCCAGGATGATCTTGCGGCAGCCGAGGTCCAGCGCGGCGCGGATGAGTTCGCCTGTGCCGATGCTGGTTGCGGTTTTGGCCGTCTCTGACGTGGGGCCGTCCGGGAGGAGGGCGAGACCGGAAGCCGCCGCCATTTCGATGACAGCTTCCGTTTTTTTGATTGCAAAATCAGCCTGTACGGGTTCGCCCAGCGGGCCGGTGACGGTGGTGGTCCGGCGGGTGAAGCCGGAACCGATGGCGGCGTCGATGGTTCCTTCGCCGCCGTCGGCTACCGGAATGCGTGTTGCCTCAAGGCCTGTTTGGCCGAAGCCTGCCAGCAATCCTGTTGCGAGATGCCTGGCGACGTCGGGCGCGGACAGTGAGCCCTTGAATTTGTCCGGGGCGATGACAACACGCATTCCGGTGCCTCCTTTTCCTTTAAGCCTTGGCGAGGATCGCGGTGGGTGCATCCGCCGCGGTCTCTGCCAGCTCTTCGAACTCGTTCACGCCATTGATCTCAACGCCCATGGAGATGTTGGTGATCTTTTCCAGGATCACTTCAACCACCACGGGAACCTTGAACTCGCCCATCAGTGCCTTGGCCTTGTCGAAGGCGGCAGGCATGTCGTTCGGGTTCTCAACGCGGATGGCCTTGCAGCCCAAGCCCTCGGCAACCTTGATGTGGTCAACGCCGTAGCCGTTGGTCTCCGGGGAGTTGATGTTTTCGAAGGCCAGGGAAACGTTCTGTTCCATGTTGAAGCCGCGCTGGCTCTGACGGATCAGGCCCAGGTAGCTGTTGTTCACCACAACGTGGATGTACGGCAGGTTGAACTGCGCGCCCACGGCCAGTTCCTCGATCATGAACTGGAAGTCGTAGTCACCGGACAAGGCAACAACGGTGGCGTCCGGGGTTCCCCTTACAACACCCAGTGCTGCCGGAGCGGTCCAACCCAGCGGGCCAGCCTGGCCCGCGTTGATCCACTTGCGGGCACCGAACACGTGCAGCATCTGTGCGCCGGCGATCTGCGACAGGCCAATGGTGGACACGTAGGTGGTGTCGCGGCCGAAGGCCTTGTTCATCTCCTGGTACACGCGCTGCGGCTTGATGGGCACGTTGTCGAAGTTGGTCTTGCGGTGCAGGGAACCCTTGCGCTCCTGGCACTCGGCAACCCAACCCGAGTAGTCCGGCAGTGTCTTAGCCGACTGGCGCTCGCGTGCCAGCTCGATCAGGCCAGCCAGCGCCGCACCGGCGTCGGACGCGATGCCCAAGTCCGGCGAGAAAACGCGACCGATCTGCGTCGGCTCGATGTCGATGTGCACGAACTTACGGCCGGCCGTGTAGGTGTCCAGGCCGCCGGTGTGGCGGTTGGCCCAGCGGTTGCCGATGCCGATCACGAAGTCGCTCTGCAGGAACGTCTCGTTGCCGTAGCGGTGCGAGGTCTGCAGGCCAACCATGCCGGCCATCAGCTGATGGTCGTCCGGGATGGCACCCCAGCCCATCAGCGTGGGGATAACCGGAACGTTCAGGATTTCGGCCAGCTCGACCAACTGGGCCGAAGCGCCGGCGTTGATGATGCCGCCACCGGCAACGATCAGCGGGTGCTTGGCCGACGTCAGCATGTCCAGGGCCTTTTCCAGCTGCTTGCGGGAAGCCTTGGGCTTCTCGATGGGCAGGGGCTCGTACGTCTCGATGTCGAACTCGATCTCGGCCATCTGCACGTCGATGGGCAGGTCCAGCAGGACCGGGCCCGGACGACCCGAGCGCATCAGCTGGAACGCTTTCTGGAAAGCGCCGGGAACCTGGCCCGGTTCCAGGATGGTCATGGCCATCTTGGTGACCGGCTTGGCGATGGACTCGATGTCCACGGCCTGGAAGTCTTCCTTGTGCAGCTTGGCAACGGGTGCCTGGCCGGTGATGCAGAGCATGGGGATGGAATCTGCCCAGGCTGCGTACAGGCCGGTGATCATGTCGGTGCCAGCGGGGCCCGACGTGCCGATGCAGATGCCGATGTTGCCATCAGCTGCACGGCTGTAACCGTCAGCCATGTGGCTGGCGCCCTCAACGTGGCGGGCCAGCGTGTGGCGGATGCCGCCGTGGGCACGCATTGCTGAGTAGAAGGGGTTGATCGCTGCGCCTGGCAGGCCGAAAGCCTCGGTGGCGCCTTCCTTTTCCAGGATGGCGACTGCCGCATCAACGGTGCGCATCTTAGCCATGGTGTACTCCTTGTTATTGCCCTTTTCGGGCGAAGTCTGTGGTGTTTTTGGGTGTGGTGAGGGAGCCGCCGTCGTTTATGTACGACGGCGGGTTCCCTACTTTGTTGTTTTCCGGCTTGTGCCGGGGTGCTTTACTTCCGGCCGCTGAGCTGGAGGACCTGCTTGAAGAGGCCCGAGTGGTCAAGGCCGCCGTCGCCCTGGTTGACGGTTGCGGCGACGAGCTGGGCGACGACTGCGCCGAGCGGGACAGCGACGTTGGCTTCGCGGGCTGCGGAGGTGACGATGCCGAGGTCCTTGTGGTGGAGGGCCAGGCGGAAGCCGGGGTCGAAGTTGCGGTCGAGCATCTTCTGACCCTTCTGGTCCAGGACCTTGGAACCGGCCAAGCCGCCGCCGAGGACCTTCAGTGCTGCGTCGGTGTCTACGCCGTAGGCCTCAAGGAAGGCGATGGCCTCGCCAAGGACCTGGATGTTGACCGCGACGATGAGCTGGTTGGCTGCCTTGACGGTCTGGCCGGAGCCGGACGGGCCGACGCGGACGATGGTCTTGCCCACCGCGTTGAGGACGTCCTGTGCTGCCTCGAAGTCAGCAGCTTCGCCACCGACCATGATGGACAGGACGGCGTCGATGGCGCCCTGCTCGCCGCCACTCACTGGTGCATCCAGCGGGCGGATGCCTGCTTCTTTGGCGTCTGCTGCGAGTCGGGCGGCGACGTCCGGGCGGATGCTGGATGCGTCGATCCAGAGTGCGCCCTTCTTCGCGTTGGCGAAGACGCCGTCCTTGCCGCTGACTACGCCCTCAACATCGGGGGAGTCCGGGACCATGGTGATGACGACGTCGGCGTCCTTGACTGCGTCCGCGATGCTCGTGGCACCCTGGCCGCCCTCAGAGACGAGCTTGTCGATCTTGTCCTGGCTGCGGTTGAAACCGGTGACCGTGTGGCCGGCCTTGACGAGGTTGATGGCCATGGGCAGGCCCATGATTCCGAGTCCGATGACTGCAACGTTGCTCATTGTGTTTCTCTTTCCGGGGAAGTCTGTGTGTGTTAACTCAGGTGTGCTTACCCAACTAGGTCGCATTTGTGCGCGTTTTGAGCGTCCTAAACGCGCTCTGCTGCTACTTAGTTGGGCGTGCGGGGCTTAGTTGGCTGCGGCACGCTGGCGGATGGCCCAGCTGAAGGCCGTTTCCTGCGGTTCCTTGTACTCAAGGCCGATGTAGCCGCCGTAGCCGAGTTCGCGGCTGCGGGCGATCCATTCGCCGAGGGGGAGCGTGCCGGTTCCGGGTGCGCCGCGGCCGGGGTTGTCGGCGATCTGGATGTGGCCGAAGTCCTTGGCGTGGTTCTCGATGACGGATTCCACGTCGTCGCCGTTGACGGCCAGGTGGTAGAAGTCGGCGAGGAGCTTGATGTTCTGTGCGCCGGATTCTGCCTTGACGCGGGCGATGACCTTGAGTGCGTCTTCGGCGGTGAGGAGCGGGTACTTGGGTGCGCCGCTGACCGGCTCGAGGAGGACGGTGCCGCCGATGCGGGCGACGCCTTCTGCTGCTGCCGCGAGGTTCTTTGCACCGATGGCGTCCTGCTTCTCAGGCGATTCGCCGTCGATCCGGTTGCCATAGAGGGCGTTGAAGGCCTTGCAGCCGAGGCGCTCGCCGATGCCGGCGACAACGTCGATGTTGTCCTGGAACTCGGTGGAGCGTGCGGGCCAGGAAACCAGGCCGCGGTCGCCGCCGGGCATGTTGCCGGCGTTGAAGTTCAGGCCCGTGAGCTGAACGCCGGCGTCCTTGATGGCGTTCTCGAATTCGGTGGTCTCTTTGTCGGTGGGAACCGAAGTGGCGAAGGGCCACCAGAACTCGACGGCGTCAAAACCGGCTGCCTTCGCGGCGGCGGGGCGCTCGAGCAAGGGCAGCTCCGTCAGGAGGATGGAGCAGTTCACTGTGTACGTCATCGTAGGTCCTTCCGAGGAGGGGCTTGGATCTATCTTCCGTTGCTTGGCTTCAGTTTCCGCTTTGTGGAATTTAGATTCTGCTTTATGAAAAGTTTAGGGAAGGTGGGGGTGGGAGTCAAGGGGGTGGGTGGGGAGGTGGGGTTTGGGATACGAGCCGTGGTTGGTAGCGCCCTTTGGCGAAGATCCGGAGCCTGGTCGGCCACCCTACGCACGATCAATGGGCGTGCCGGGATTCATGATGCCTAGCTGGTTGCTAGCTAATGAGGTCGGGAGTGATCGCAGATCCGACACACAAGTGGGTTGGGGCCACAATCACCAGGTGAGGACGCATCACGTGATCATATGGTCCCGGCATCTACGGAATCGAGAAGACGAGTTAAGGCAATGAGTGACGTATCTCAATTTGACGCAAGCGCCTCACTAATCGGGTACTTGCACCAGCTCCGTTATGCCCTCTGGCAGGCCATTGAAGCGGCGCGCGAAGACCTGCTAGGGCGAATCGCTATTGAGTCGGCGGATGATGTCGAACTGATAAGCGTGTCGGGACATCGAATTGAGCAGCTGAAACACCGCGACGAGGACTCTTCACTTACCGACAGAAGTTCAGATCTGTGGAAGACGCTCAGGATTTGGTCGTCCCTGTTCGACGAGCCAGGAATCGATCTGAGCAAGGTTAGTTTCAGATTGATAACTACCGGATTTGTGGCTTCCGGCAGTATCGGCTCGCTGCTGTCGCCCGATGAATCGACGAGAGATGTGGCAGCGGCCCTCGCGATCTTGCGCAATATAAGCACCGAAAGCACCAATGAAGGAAACAAGAAAGCGTACAAGGCTTTTCGCGATTTAGGTCCACAAAGGCAGGAGTTACTGCTACAAAAGATTCAAGTAATTGCGCAGTCACCCAACATCGAGACTGTCAGAACTCAGTTGGAACGCAGTCTGGCCATCGGCATGCCCAGACATCTCCTTTCCGCGTTTGTCGACAACTTAGAAGGTTGGTGGGTCTCGCTTTGCATTGACAAGCTCATGAGTGAATCTGACAAGTTTATAGAACTTGATCAACTTGATGCTTATATACAGGGGCTAAGGGATGACTTCTCGGCCACAAGTCTCCCAATTTCCCAGGAAATCGCAAATTTGCAACCCGCACCAGAGCGCTTCCAAAATCACATTTTTGTAAAGCAGCTTCGGTTTATTGAAGTCAATGAGCGAAGAATTAATCGTGCAATTACAAACTATCTTCGCGCGTTCAATCAGCGTTCGTCGTGGCAGCGACAAAACTTGATTATGAAGGAGGAGCTTAAGAACTACGAGCGACAGCTGATTGAAGAGTGGGAGCTCCACTTCGACCAGCTCCATGACGTACTGGGTGCGGCCGCAAGCGAAGAAGCCAAACTCTCGATGGCGAGAGACCTGTACTCATGGGCAGAGGGAGCGGCGCAACCTGTCATCAGGGAGAGATGCACTGAGGCATTCGTTGTAAGGGGCTCGCTTCAAATGCTGGCCCATGAGAAAGTAATTGGCTGGCATCCAGAGTTTGCCGCGAAGCTAATGGCGTTGTTTGAACCTGAGCCCTCTAAGGGGACTCGATGAGTAGGATGTGGTTGGACCTGCCGCGAGACTCGGCAGCCCTGTTTAATCCAGCGCTTCTCGCCGTAACTGTCTTGCGAGGGGTGCAGGGAGCGGTTGAGGAGGGGAGGCGTGGTCTCCCCTGGGAAACTGCCTACCTTGTCGTGCCGATGTGCTTAGACGCGGACGTCAGATTGGCGTTATCTATGAGGATAAACACGCCGATGGTGTCTTGGATAGCCTCGCATCCATCAGAACGCGCCGCTATTCCGGGAAAGGCTGCGGCTATTTCACCCCTCGTTACGGTGGGGCTAGACCTGGCACTAAGGACGAGGACGCTAGCCATAGACGGGGCACTCATCGTCCCGGGTGAACACAAGACCCCTAAGGTCATCACATCTGCTTCGTCAGAGGTTGCTCAAATCCAGAAGGCCGCGAAGTACCTAGGTCGATGGCTAACAGTAAACCCCAACACTACCGCGGTACTAAATATTTTTGGAGTAAGACCATGACTTTCCAAATCCAGGCGGTTCATTTGTTTAGCCGTGCCGGACAAAGGCGCTCGGTTAAATTTAAGCTTAATGAGCTGAATATAATTACCGGCGGGTCCGGTAAGGGTAAGACATCTCTTATTGACATTATACAATATTGCCTTGGATCTACTGGATTCACTGTACCGAGTGGTGTGATACGAAATCACGTGGAAGTGTTCTGTCTTGAGTTGGTTTCCAAGGGAACTAGGATTCTTATTGCTAGGCCCGCGCCAGAAACCGGTCGCCAAGTGAACACGCGTATGCACTACTCAACCGGATTCATTCCCGATGATCTTAAGCTTGCAGACGTGCAAAGCAATACTGACGTTGATACTGCGATCGAATTGCTGTCCCGTGAAATCGGTATTCAGGAAAACCGAACTGACGTCGGTGCCGGAACGAGATCGTCCTTCTCTGTGTCCGTGAAGCACACTAACCATTTCACCCTGCAGCATCAGGATGAGATAGCAAGTCAATCAGTACTATTTCATGGTCAGGCGCTTGAATGGGTGCCCCAGACAATACGCGACGTATTGCCTTACTTCCTGGGAGCGGTTGACGTCGACCATCTTTCTAAGCTGGAAGATCTCCGCATGAAGAAGCGGGAGCTACGTCGCCTTCGGGCAGCGGACTCTGAGCGATCGGACGTATCGGCCCCTCCTCTTGCCCGTCGGCTGCTTCGTGAAGCTGTATCACTTAGTCTTATTGCGGATCCCGGCATGGACGATGCTGGTGTTGTGCTGGAAGTTCTTGGGGGTCTCCTAGATTTTGAGCCCTCCGAATTCGTAGAATTTGCTGATGAAGATCAAATGACCATACTTGTGGATAATAGAGAGCGGCTCCGCATGCGGCTTGCCGAATTGCGTTCAAGTAGGCGAGAAGTCGTTGCGTTGATGCAGCACGAGTCTCGTTTCAGTAGCGAGGCGGGCGAACAGAAAGCTAGGCTGGAGACGCTCAACTTATTGCCGAACATCAGTGAAGCCGAGACCATCTGCCCGCTTTGCTTCACATCTCGACCTGCAGGTGACTCTTTAGCGGCGACACTTCACGAGCACCTAACAGCTATTTCTGCCGAACTTGAGGACGTCCGGGGGGACACACCTCAACTGCAAAAGGTTCTCGATGAGTATGACAAAGAGCTAAATGAACTCTCTGCAGAACTACGTTCAAACCAAGAAGAAATTGAGGCCAGCACTACGGCTCACGATGCCTTTATTCAAGCGAGGGAGCTCAATTTGGCAAGAGCCGAATTGCGAGGAAAAGTTAGACTATATCTATCGTCTACAAGAAGTCAGATAGAGTCGTCGTTTACTCAGTCTCGAATAGCTGAGCTCCAAGAGCAAGTGGACTTGCTCGAACGCCTGCTCGATCCTGAAGGGGTTCAGGAACGGTTGTCCACCGCCCTCGCTTTAATTGGCCAGATGGCAACCGAGGTTGCGACCGAGCTCCAACTTGAGCACGCGCCAGCGCCGACGAACCTGGACATCCGTAAGCTAACGGTCGTAGTTGACACTCCTGAAGGCCGGTATCCCTTGCGTGAAATTGGAAGCGCGGAGAACTGGCTCGGGTATCACTTGGCCGTCCTTATTGGCTTGCATAGCTACTTGGGGCGCACAAACAGGCCCATGCCCCGCTTTTTGTTCTTGGACCAGCCTTCTCAGGTTTATTTTCCGGCAGATCATAAGGACCCCTCGGAGGAAGATCTAGGCGAAGATGATAGAGAATCATTGATTGCAATCTACTCCGCAGTCCGGAAGTTCATTGCTACTTCACCTTCGGGATTCCAAGTAATCGTTACTGAACATGCCGATCTTGAGGAAGAATGGTTTCAAGACGCCATTGTGGAGCGTTGGCGAGGGCATGAAGCGCTCATACCTCCGGAATGGCTCTCTGGGCCGTCTGGTGATCTGGGGTAACTCTTCCTAAAGCCTTGTTCTTTGGCTATTAAGGCCTCTACAAAGGTTTTTTGCTTCTGTGATGGTGAATGGTTTCAGATCTCGCCTACATACGTTGCCGACAGGCTTCTCACAATGCGGCGACAGATCGGGGCGTTGAACGCGAAATCTCTAGGCCGCACGTGGTAGCGAACCGAGCTCAGATTCCCACCGTTTGCGAGTAGCCTTGAGGGTTCCTGTGTATACCCGGAGCTAAGCTGGAGCCTCGGCAGGCACGGCAGTGGCGTCGCGGCGGGGACTCTCCCGAAAGGACAAACGAATGGCTCGACCGACAGTTCAGGACGTTGCCCGGACTGCTGGTGTGTCCGTGGGGACGGTGTCGCGCGTACTGAACGGGAGTTCGGCTGTTAGTGAGGCGGCCAAGGAGAAGGTCAACGCCGCCATAAAGGAGCTCAGCTACAGGCCACTCGCCTCAGCAAGGGATCTTCGGAGAGACCGGACGATGCGCGTCCTGGCACTGGCGAAGAACTTGGAGTCCCTCGTGATCAGCGAAGTCTTCCGAGGCGTCGGCGATGCAGCGGCGGATTCGGGGTACGTCAGTCTCATCGCGGCCACCGACGGAGACCTTGATCGCGAGCAGCAGCTCGTGGACATGCTGCGCAACGGCTCCGTGGACGGTTTAGTCATCTTCTCGCCCACGATGCCGGACGACGAAGTGAACACTGTCGCCGAGCAACTGAGCGTGATCCAGGTCTGTGAAATCGTCGACGCCGAAGCAGCATTCGGCGTCTCCATTGATGACCGCCAAGCAGCCTACGACATCACCAAACACCTCATCGACACAGGCGCCAAGAAGCTGGGGATGCTCGCCCACAGGGGTGCACGCTCAGGCCGGCTGCGTGAGGAAGGATTCCGCCAGGCACTCACTGAGGAAGGCCTAAATACGGACCAGATCCTGCTCGGCGAAGGCAACTTCGGATTCCACGCCGGTCGTGATCTCACGAAGAAACTCCTGGAAACAAAGGACCTCCCCGACGCAGTCTTCTGCGGCACTGACGTGGTCGCCGCCGGGTGCGTCCGGGAACTCACCGACGCCGGCCTAAGAGTTCCGCAAGACATCGCCGTGGCCGGTTTCGACGACTCCGCCCAAGCAGAAATGTGCGTCCCCGAGCTGACCACGGTTAGACAGCCGGCGTACGAGATGGGGCGCGTAGCTTTCGCTGAACTCCTGGAACGCATGACCGTCGAAGGCGCGCACCGCAAGGGCAGGACCTTCCTCCCGCACCAACTCGTCATCCGAGACTCCACCAAATAAAAAGGGTTGACAGCCCTCAGTGGTCCCTGCCACACTACTTTGGAATCGATTCCACGGCCGCAAGGCCGATTCTTTTGAACACTTTTGGAATCGATTCCAAAAATCAGTAGAACGACGGCAAAGAAGCCACCCTCAGGACGCGGGCCAGCCAAAAACGCGCACTGAACGCCACCGCCCACAGACCCCAAAGGAGCCACTTGTGGACTTGAACCGACCTGCTATCCCGCTCCAGAACAAAGCCGCCCGAAACAGAAAAGCCCTCGCGGCCACCGCCGTAGCCGCAGCCCTCCTCCTCAGCGCGTGCGGCGGGGGAGCCGCACCTCAAGGTGCGGAACAAGCGGTAGCTGCCGATCCGGCGTCGGGCGCTAATGCCAGCGGCTCGGTCAACATATGCGGCGTCAAGGACGCAAGCGGCATCTACAAGGGCACGGCGGAAGCGTTCACCAAAGCGAATGGCAAGGTCACTGCCAAGTACACCGAGATCGGTGCCACCACGGATGAAGCCCGAACGCAGATCGTGCAGCGGCTCGAGGGCAAGTCCACCGAGTGCGACCTCTTCCTTACGGACGTCATCTGGACCTCCGAGTTTGCCTCGCAGGGCTGGTTGCTGGACCAGACCAAGCTGGTGGAGGCCAACAAGGACCGGCTCATTCCCTCCACTGTGGCGACCACCAAGTATGAGGACAAGTACTGGGCCTCGCCGTTCTTCACCAACGCCGGGTTGATCTACTACCAGAAGGACAAGGTAGCCAAGCCCGAGTCGTGGCAGCAGCTCTACGCGGAAGCTGCCAAGGCTCCCGGCAACGGCTTCGTCTACCAGGGCAAGCAGTACGAGGGCCTCACGGTCAACTTCCTCGAAATGCTCTACAGCGCAGGCGGCGAGGTGCTCAACGATCAGGGTGACGTCAAGATCGACTCCAAGGAAACCCGCGACGTCCTCAACTTCATGAGCGACGGCCTCAAGAACGGCTCAGCCGACCGCGCCGTCCTCACCTACAACGAAGACCCTGCCCGCCTCGCCTACGAGTCCGGCGACTTTGGATACCAGCGCAACTGGCCGCACGTATACCGGCTGCTCAACGCAACGCCGCTGGCGTCGAGCTTTGACGTGGCGCCGTTGCCGGCATGGGAAGGCGGCAAGGCCTCCGGCGTGCTGGGCGGCTGGAACCTCGCGATCTCGGCCCACTCCACCAACCAGGCCGGGGCTGTCGCGTTCATCGACTTCGCCACCACCCCGGACTGGCAGAAGCACGTAGCCATGGACTACTCACAGGCACCCGTGAACGAAGCTGCCTACTCCGATCCGGCGGTCCTGGAGAAGATGCCATTCGCCACGGAACTGCTCGCCTCGGTGAAGGGTGCCAAGCCGCGCCCGATCTCCCCGGTCTACCCGCAGATTTCGCAGGCGATCTACAAGAACGTCTACGCCGTCCTCTCCGGCACCGCCTCCACAGAGGAAGCCGTGAAGAAGATGGCTGACGAAATCACCGCCGCCAAGGCGAGCTTCTAATCATGGCAACCAGAACAATCCCCCCGAAAGCAAGGGCCGTAAGCGGCCGCGACCGCGCCGAGCGCAAGCTCGCGCTCCGCATGACCGCGCCGTCGCTGGTGATCATGGCGCTGGTGGCGGCCGTCCCCATCGGTTACGCCATCTGGCTTTCGCTGAACCAGTACAGCGTCCGCACGGCAGGCCTGTCCCGCTTTGTCGGCCTGGAAAACTACATCAACGCCCTCGCAAGCCAAGAGTGGTGGGCCGCGTTTGGCCAGACGTTCCTCTTCGCAGGCCTCTCGGTCAGCCTGGAACTCATCCTCGGTACGGCAATGGCCTTGCTGCTCAACCTCGCGTTCAAGGGCCGCGCGGTCCTGCGCACGGTGGTTCTGCTGCCGTACGCGATCATCACCGTGGTCAGCGCCATCACCTGGCAGACGATGTTCCAGCCCAACATGGGCTTGGTCACCAACGTCCTCTCCGCGCTGGGACTGCCGGGCGGCGATGTCGTCTGGCTCGGTGAGCACGGCTACGCGATGGCCGTGATCGTCATGGCCGACGTCTGGAAAACCACCCCGTTCGCCGCGCTCATCATCCTGGCCGGCCTGCAGGTCATCTCCGCCGAAACGTATGAGGCCGCCGAACTCGATGGCGCCAGCAAGTGGCAGACCTTCCTCCACATCACGCTGCCGCTCCTGCGCCCGGCAATCGTCCTCGCCGCGATCTTCCGCACCATGGACGCCCTCCGCGTCTTCGACCTGCCGTTCGTCCTCACCCGCGGCGCAAACGGCACTGAATCCATGTCCATGCTCGCCTACACCCAGCTCCGCGAGAACCGTTTGGTGGGCGAAGGATCGGCACTGTCCATTCTGACCTTCCTCACCGTCATGGTGGTCTCGGTCATCTACGTCCGCTTCGCCGGCGGCAACATCCGCGACGTCGCGAAGGAGGAACAATGAGCACACTGACTGCAGAACGCCCGACGCCGGAACTCGCCACCGCCCGCAAGGCGCCGAAGCGTCGCTTGCGTGGGGAGTCGAAACTGCATCCCTTGGTCTGGGTGTTCGTGGTGGCCGTCATGGCTTTCTCGCTTATCCCGTTCTACTGGCTGGTGAACACCTCCCTTAAGAAGGGCGCGAGCCTGTCCCAAGGCGAGCTCTTCCCGAGCCAGCCGACCCTGGAGAACTACCTGGTGGTCTTCCAGAACCCCGAGTTCCTCTTGGCCTTGCGCAATTCGGTGATTATCGCCGTCGTGACTACAACAGTGGCGCTGGTCTTCGCGTCCTTCGCCGCCTATGCGCTGGCGAGGCTGAAGATGCGCCGCAAGGCGATGATCCTGACGCTGATCCTCTCGGTGACCACGTTCCCGGCCATTGCCATTGCGGCCCCGATGTTCTCCATCTGGCGCGAGATCGGCCTCTACGACACCCTGCTCGGCCTCATTATTCCGAAGCTGACGTTCGCGTTGCCGCTGGCGATCTACACGCTGACGTCGTTCTTCAAGGAGATCCCGCGTGAGCTCGAGGAATCCGCATACATGGATGGCGCCACACCGTTTGTCGCCTTCCGCAAGGTGATCCTGCCGTTGGCGGTTCCGGGCCTGGCCACGACGGCGATCCTTGTCTTCATCTCGGTCTGGAACGAATTCCTCCTGGCCGTCACGCTGACCACCTCACCGGGAGCGCGCCCGGTCCCGGTAGCGGTTGCATTCTTCAGCGGCACCAGCGAGTTCGACCAACCCCTGGGCACCATCAGCGCCGCGTCGGTGATCATCACCATCCCGCTGGTCATCCTGGTACTCGTGTGCCAGAAGCGCATCGTTTCCGGCATGACAGCCGGTGCCGTCAAGGGCTAGTCCTTTTTGAAACCCGAACCCAGAAACCCCAGAAAGAACAGGAACAACGTGAGCATTCAGCAGCAGGCCCCGTCCGCAACCCTCAAGGTGGGAGTTGTGGGCATCGGTTGGGCCGGCCAGCAGCACCTCAAGGCGTACAGCAATATCGACGGCGTCGAAATTGTCGCCGTCGCGGGGATGGAAGCCGACCTTCTTGCCCAGCTGAAGGAGGAGTACAGCATTCCCCACGCTTTCGCCCGCTGGGAAGACATGATCGAGCTTGAAGGCCTCGACGCCGTCAGCGTCGCCGTGCCGACGTTCCTGCACGCACCGATCGCCATTGCTTCGCTTGAGCGGGGACTGCATGTGCTGAGCGAAAAGCCGTTGGCGCGCAACGCCGTCGAGGGTCAACAGATGGTCGACGCCGCCCGCAAGGCCGGCCGCGTCCTTGATGTCGCATTCAACCACCGCCGCCGCGGCGACATCCAGGCGCTCAAGGAAGTGATCGACGCCGGTACGCTGGGTCGCCCGTACTACGCCAAGGCATCCTGGCTCCGGCGCCAAGGCATTCCCATGCTGGGTAGCTGGTTCACCAACCCGGAGCTCGCCGGCGGTGGTCCGCTGGCTGACATCGGCGTGCACGTCCTGGACTACTCGCTTCACCTGCTCGGTGAGCCCAAAGTTCTGGCCGTCTCGGCGTCGACCCATTCCGAACTCGGCCCGCGCGGCCTCGGCGGCAACGCCCGCTATACGGCGTCGAACTCCAGCCATAAGTTTGAAGTGGAAGACTTCGCATCGGCCTTCATCCGGCTGGAAGGGGGTGGAACCTTGATCCTGGAAGCGGGTTGGGCCACTTACCGCGACGAGCGGGACTTGATGGACTTCACTGTTTACGGGACCGACGGCGGAGCGGACTTGCGCTCGGTCGGCGCCTCCGAGAACCCGGTAGCGGACGTCCATGTCTTCACCGAGAAGGACGGCGAAAACGCCGATTTTGAAGTGGTGGCCGAACCCGGGCGAGCCCACCAGGCCGTCGTCGACGATTTCATTGCGGCCGTGCGCGGTGGCGAGACGGTGTGGGGAAGCCATGATGGCTCGCTGGCCCTCAGCCGCGCACTGGTCCTGGATGCCTGCTACAAGTCCGCCCTCGAACAACGTGAAGTGGTGCTCTGAAATGTCTGATTCAAAACTCAAGATTGTTGTGTGGAATGAGGCCGTGCACGAGGCCCGCAACGATCCTTCAACGATGGCCGAGATGTATCCGGAAGGCATCCATGGCGCCATCGCTGCCGGGCTTCGTGCCTACTACCCTGACTCTGAAATTTCCACAGCCACCTTGGCAGATCCCGAGCATGGGCTGTCCGAGGAAGTCCTGAAGCAAACGGACGTGCTGCTGTGGTGGGGGCACATCGCGCATGGGGAAGTCGCTGACGAGGTGGTGGAGCGCGTGCAGCGCCACGTACTCGGTGGCATGGGCTTGGTGGTTCTCCACTCCGGGCACTTCGCCAAGATCTTCACCAGGCTGCTGGGTACTACTTGCTCGCTGAAGTGGCGCAACGAAGGTGAACGGGAGCTGGTGTGGACCGTGAAGCCGTCGCACCCGATCGCGGCCGGCATCGAAAGCCCGATCGTCATTCCTCAGCAGGAAATGTACGGCGAACTGTTCGACATCCCGGAACCCGATGACCTGATCTTCATCAGCTCGTTCACCGGGGGAGAGGTGTTCCGCTCAGGCGTGACCTTCTCGCGGGGCAAGGGACGCATCTTCTACTTCAGCCCGGGCGATCAGGAATACCCGGTGTACCACCAGGCGCAGATCCAAAAGGTTATCGCCAACGGCGTCGGCTGGGTGGCTCAGCCGGGCGTTTTCCGGGAGGCGCCGGAGGTCTCCAACCCGGCGCGGGGATGGTTCGAGGAGGGCTAGAACGATGACCACTTTCCCTTTATCCGCTGGCCGTCCGCTGGGCGTGGCCGCGATCGGTTACGCCTTCATGGGGAAGGCCCATTCGAACGCGTGGCGGAACGTGGCCAGCTTCTTCGACGTCCCGGCCTTTGAGCAGAAAGTCCTCGTTGGTCGGGATGCCGCCTTGGTCGCAGAGGCCGCCGCCAAGTATGGCTGGGCCGAGTCCGCCACTGATTGGCGTTCCGTGATTGCGCGGGATGACATCGACATCGTGGATATCTGTGCGCCGGGCTGGATGCACGCTGAGATCGCTATCGCCGCATTGGAAGCCGGGAAGCATGTGCTCGTGGAGAAGCCGCTCGCCAACACTTTAGGTGAGGCTGAGTTGATGGCTGACGCGGCTACCTCGGCTCAGGCTCGCGGAGTGCAGTCCATGATCGGGTTCAACTATCGACGCGTTCCGGCGCTGGCATTGGCCCGGGAGCTGATCGCAGAAGGTCGTCTCGGAACCATTCGGCACGTCCGTGCCGCATACCACCAAGACTGGCTTTCCGACGTCGAAACCCCCATGAGTTGGCGGCTACGCAAGGAAACCGCTGGCTCCGGGGCGCTGGGCGATATCGCCTCGCACGCCATCGACCAGGTCAAGCACCTCACGGGCCAAACCGTCACTGAGGTGACCGGAACGCTGAGGACTTTTGTCACCGAGCGCCCCGGCCCTGGAGGTATGGAAAAAGTGACAGTCGACGACGCCGCGTGGGCCACCCTTGGCATGACGGGAAACATCAGCGCGTCGGTGGAGGCATCCCGGGTTGCCACGGGCCAAAAGAACTCGCTCAAGATCGAAATTTACGGGTCACTTGGATCGCTGACGTTTGATCTGGAGAACCTGAACGAGCTCGGCTTTCTGGACGCCACGCTTCCCGTGCGGGAGCAGGGATCCCGGCGAATTCTGGTCAACGAGCCCGAGCATCCGTACGTTGGCGCGTGGTGGCCGCAGGGGCACATCATCGGCTGGGAACACACTTTCACGCACCAGATCCGTGATTTTCTCACCACCATCAGCGCGGGCGAGCCGCCGTCGCCGTCGTTCGCTGACGGGCTCCAAATCCAGCGGGTGCTGGCTGCCGTCGAAGAGTCGGCGAGGAACAGGAGCACGGTGACGGCCGTTCGGGAACGGGTTGGCGTCAGCTAGCCCGGACTACGTTGGCTTCCGCATGGATGATGGCGAGCCCATCTCGATAAGGCGTCACGGCGAACTCAGGGAAATGCGAGGTGAACTTAGTGGAGTCGAAGCGGTTGTGGTGGGCGTAGCGCGGCAGGAGTTCCCTTACTTCGCGAACCTGTGGAGCGAAAAGGCCAGCCGCGTTCAGGGCCCACCGCGGCACGACGGTGTAGCCGGGGTTCTGGCCGAAGGCTTCCGACGCCAAGGTGGCGAACTCCCGGTAGGTGAGGCGCTCCTGTGGGACAGGGAGATGCCAGGTCTGGCCGAAAGCGGCTGGCCTGTTGCTCAGGAGGGCAAGCGCACGGCTCGCGTCGGGAGTCCAGATCAGCGTCCGCTCCCGGTCATCCCGCACCGGGATGCGGGGTTTCTTGCCGGCCTTCAGGGGGTCGATGATCAGGGCATTTGTGAAGCTCTGCGTCCGGCCCGGCCCATAGAACTCGGGCGCCCGGCCGATGAGAACGGGAATGTCGCCCCGGGCCATCTCCTCAAGCACCATGGACGCCATTGCCGCGCGGACCTTGCCCTTGCGCCCGTTGGGAACGAAGGGGGTCAGCTCAGTCTGGACGTGCTCGTCCTGCGGGTACATGTAGGTGTTGTCGAAATAGACGAATTTGGCACCCGTATTCCGGGATGCATCCAACGCGTTGCGGAGCATGGTAGGAAATTGCTGCTCCCATAGTTGTGTGTTCGCCGGAAGTCCGGCGGTGAAATACACGACGTCGCTGCCCTCAACTGCCGTGGTGGTCTGGGAAGGATCGAGCAGGTCCGCTTTCACCAGTGCATCTGACTCGTTGACCTTGGGGGGATTGCGACTCACCAGCCGCAGGTCCTGGGTGTGGTTGCGGTGAAGCTCCCGGGCGAGTTCCATCGCGATCTGGCCGCTTGCGCCCAGTATTGTCTGCATTTTCGAGCTCCGCTGATTAGGTGACATCGCATTCTTAATGCGATATGTTTACACTGCTTACATCAGCGTAGGAGGCAAAGTTAGCAGTGTCAACATCGGTAAAGCCTTATCACCACGGCGACCTCCGTGCAGCCCTGATCGCCGCCGCCGTCGAGGGCCTTGAAGCGGGTGAGCCATTCTCCCTGCGGGCCGTTGCCCGCCGTGCAGGAGTTTCTCCCACCGCTCCCTACCGGCATTTCGCAGATAGGGAAGCGCTCGACAGTGCGGTTGCGGTTGAGGGATTCAAGGATCTCCGTGAGGATCTTGAGGCTGCGTTGACTGACGTGGCTGAGCCCGCGGCGCCGGAGGAGGTGATCGCGGCACTCGGAGTGGCCTACGTCGGGTTCGCTTTGAAGCGGCCGGCCGTGTTCCGGTTGATGTTCGGCAACGAATGCGACGAGAGGGACAGTGAACGCGTGCAGGCTTCGGAGCAGCTTCACGAGATGTTGAACCAATCAATCGAGCGGCTCTTACCCGGGGCGAACAACTCTCACCTGTCCCTCGCGCTGTGGAGCATGGCGCACGGCCTGGCGTTCCTTCACCTCGACGGCAAGATGCAGCCTCAAGCCAGCTCAGACGTTGCCGATCGCGTCAAGTCGGCGGTTGCGGCGATCTTTGCGCTCAATGACAAGAAGTCCGCCAGCTAGTCCCGATCCGCTTACACCTCCAGGAGAACGAGCATGACAAAACGCATCCTCCACGTTGTCACCAATGTCAGCCACTATGACGACCCGTCGCACCCTACCGGTTTATGGCTGTCCGAACTGGTTCACGCCTGGGACGTGTTCGAGGAACGCGGTTTTGAGCAGACCATTGTCAGTCCGCAGGGAGGCTTTGCACCTTTGGAGCCGCGCTCACTGAAGTTCCCCAGCTATGACAAGGCGGCTAAGTCGTGGCATACCGACCCGTCCCGAATGGCACTTCTCGAAAATACCGCCAGTCCTGAGAGCATTAACCCGGCCGATTTCGATGCCATTTACTTCACCGGGGGCCACGCGGTCATGTACGACTTTCCTGACAGCGAAGGATTGCAAAAGATCACCCGTGACATCTGGGAACAAGGAGGCATCGTATCCTCGGTCTGCCATGGATACTGCGGCCTGCTCAACACCAGGCTTTCCGACGGCAGTCTCCTTGTGGAGGGCCGGAAAGTAACCGGCTTCGCGTGGCAGGAAGAAGTCCTTGCCCGGGTGGATAAGCTCGTGCCGTATAACGTGGAGGAGGAGATCAAAAGGCGCGGGGCGTTGTATGAAAAGGCCCTGCTCCCGTTCGTGCCCTACGCCATCGCTGACGGCAAACTCGTTACGGGGCAGAACCCGGCTTCCGCAAAGGTGACCGCGGAGAAGATCGCCGCACTTCTCTAAAAAGGATCCTTCAGCGGGCACCCAGCTGGCCAAACTAAGCGCGCTTTTGGAACCGAGAAGCCGGGTTGACCAGGCCCGGCTGACCCACCGGCGGTATTTTTGGCGACGGAAGAAGGTTGGTTTCACCGTTCTAGCTGGTCAGGCTCAAAGGAGAAGAGATGGATGAACGTCCGAAGCTGACTGTTCCCGATCTCGTTGGGCAGCCTGTGCACATTGCCCAAGAGATGGCGGCGAACATTGGGTTTGGTCTCGCCGCCGGGGACCCTGACGGGCCTGGACTTCGTTCGCGTACGTGGCCAGGGCTGTTCTGGGTAACCTCCCAAGATCCGTCCGCTGGGTCGGTCCTTGAGCGGGGTAGCCAAATTAGGATTACTTTCGTTCAGGACGGTCAAGCCCGAAGCGACGTGCCGGAGCAGACGGGCGGGCCGGCCCCCTCATTTAAGAGTCATGCGGAGGCTGAGAAGGACGAGTGAGCGATGTCCGGTGAGGGATGCCCTCAGACTGCGGCTGACCTAACGCCCAGGCTCTCAGAGGTAAGCACCAGAGCGTCCGATAGAGGATCCTCTTACGGGCGCCGCTGTTGACGCAAAGTAACGAAAAATACCGCTACAAGGATCCGGTCGGCACCCCTTCTACCGAAAGAGAATGTAGAAAACGATAGCTAGTCCGGGAAAGAGCGCCTGGCCGATGGCGCTGACCAGAAGGCGCTTCTCCGTTACCCACAGCCAGAAACCAAGGAAGACGTGGCAGGCGCAGCAGAAGATAATTATGGCCAACCCACTGGCGGGAGTGCCCGAGAAGTTCACCAGCCACAGACCCACAGCGATTCCAAGCCCAAAAGTGATGTTGTAGGCGCCAACGTTCATCGCCCACATCCGCACCGCCTGCACGTCGTCAGGTCGGATGAGAAAGATCCGGTGGAAACGTTGATCGCCATGGAAGAAGATCTCCAGGATGCCAACGCTGAGCAGCGCGAGGCCGGTAGATCCCGCGAGTATCTGGCTCAGCAGATTCATGCCGTGCTCCTAGCGAATCCTGCAATTTCCGCTTCTCTGCGTGCAGGTTACGCTTCAGGCGCGAAGACCTTCAAGGGTGGTGGCAAACGCCGTCCGCTACCCATGCCCGCCCGCACTGAGCCCCGCCCCCACAGCCGCCACGAACGCATCCGTCTCCGCTGACCGCCGACTCTTCAACCACAGCGCCGACGTCCGCCAAGCCAACGGGTCACCAACCAGCGGCCGCCACACAATTCCAGCGGGAAGCGGCGTCCACGGCTCCTCATTGAAGTGCACACCCCGGCCGGCCAGGATCAGTCCATGTGTGAAGTGCTGGTTCCTGGCGTGAACAATGGCCGCGGGCAAGTACCCAGCGTCCCGGCAGGTGTGCAGGAACGAGTCGTATAAGGTGGGGGCCATGTGCCGCGGGAAGATGATCAACGAGCTCCCGGCCAAGTCGCCCAAGCGCACAGAAGACGCAGAAGCCAACGGGTGCGAGGCATTCAGCACCACACCCAGTGCCCGCGAGAACACCGGCCCCGACTCGAAACCCACGCTGCTCAAAGGGTGACGGACCACCGCAACGTCCAGTTCGCCGTCGCGCAGTCGCTCAACCTGCTCCACGGTGGTGAGCTCGTGCAGGTTCAGCAGGACATCAGGGGCAAGCGAGCTAAACGAAGAAACCATCGTGGACAGCGCCACAGGGTTCGTGTCCGGCGGCACGGCCACCTGCAGGATGCCCGAAGCGCCCGGGCGGATCCGCCGCATCGATTCCTGAGCCATGGCCACGTGATCCAGGACTCCGCGCGCGTGTTCCAGCAGCAAAGCCCCGGCCTCGGAAAGCTCGACGCCGGTGCGTCGCCGATGGAACAACTGCACCCCGAGTTCTTTCTCCAGGTCCTTGATCCGCTGCGAAAGTGGCGGCTGGGCCATATGCAGACGCTGTGCCGCGCGGCCGAAATGGAGCTCCTCGGAGAGCACCACAAAGTACTTGAGATGGTGGAGGTCCATCTGCGCACCATATCAGTTTGGTATCAAGGTGAGTAGATATTGATGTTAGACGGGTCACAATTGCCGATGGTCAGATGGGAACCAAGAAGCCCAACGAACCAAAGGAAACGCCCCAATGTCCCAAGATGTCCTCTTCGAACAGACCGGCCCCACCTCCATCATCACCCTCAACCGCCCGGACAAGCTCAACGCCTGGACCGAAGCCATGCGCAACGAACTCATCGGCCACCTGGAAGGCCTCAAAGGCAACGACGAAATCCGCACCGTCATCCTCACGGGAACCGGCCGCGCCTTCTGCGCCGGACAGGATCTGGCCGAGACTGCGTCCATGAACCCGGAGGACCACGAATCCGCCGAGGCTTGGATTGACGGTTTTGACCGTCTTTACCGCGCCGTCCGCAACCTCGATCAGGTCACTATTGCCGCAGTCAACGGCGTCGCCGCAGGCTCTGGTTTCCAGTACTCACTACTAGCGGATCTCCGCGTCGGCGACTCCAAAGTCCGCATGGGCCAACCCGAAGTCCTCTCCGGCATCCCCAGCATCACCGGGATCTGGGCCATGTGGAGCATCCTCGGCAAGTCCAAGACCTCCCAGTTCGTCCTCACCGGTGAACTGGTGGACGCTGCCGAGGCTCAGCGGCTTGGCCTCCTTAACTACGTGGCGGACGACGGCGGCGTGCTGGCTTACGCGAAGGACCTCGCCTCGCGCTTGAGCCTCCTTCCTCCGGGTGCGGTCCGACTGACGAAGAACCGTTTGCGCAGCTTGGAAGATGACGACCTGGCGGACGCCATGGCAGAAGCCAAGCGCGTCCACCGAGAGGCCTACGGCACCGGCGAACCACAGCGCGAGATGGCCCGCTTCCTCGCTGGCCGCCGCTAAGCCGCGAAGCAGGAGGCAAAACCATGACAACCACAGCAACCCAAGACCGCTACACCGAACTACGAAACTCCCACCGCTGGGAGGTTCCCGAGCTCTACAACATGGCCGTCGACGTCGCCGACCACCACCCAAGGGACAAGCGGGCTCTCATCCTGGAGTCCGCCGTCGAAGGTCAACGAGAGGTGAGTTGGGGCGAAATCCAGGACCGCTCACGGCAAATCGCAGCAACCCTCCAACGAGCCGGCATCAAGAAGGGCGACCGCGTCGCCGTCCTGCTGCCGCAGCGTGCCGACACCTCGGCCGCCTATCTGGGCGTGCTTCGGACCGGCGCCATACTGGTCACGATGTCTCTGCTCTGGGCCGCGGAACCCATCCGATTCAGGCTTGAGGACAGCGGCGCGTCGGTGATCATCGCCGAGGATTCCGCGAAGCACCTCTTCGAGGACTACGACGGAACGTTCATCGACATCGACAGCCCGGAAATCGCCACCCAAACCACTGAATTCCAGAACGTCGAAACCAAAGCCGACGACCCCGCCCTCATCTTCTACACTTCGGGAACCACCGGCCGCGCCAAGGGAATCGTCCACGCGCACCGCACGCTCCTCGGCCACAACGAGTTCGAGTACTGCCACCAACTCGGCGACGGCGATGTGTTCTACGGCGCGGGGGACTGGGCGTGGTCGCTCGCCAAACTCATGGGCCCGCTTCGGCTCGGCGCCACGCACCTCGTGTTCCGGCCGGAAGGCGGCTTCGACCCCACGGCGCTGCTGGACGCCATGAGCCACCACCGCGTCACCAGCGCCCTGGTCAATCCGACGTTCCTGCGCAAGATGCGCGAGGACGTGCCCGACGCCGGTACTCGCTTCCCGCTGTCCCTGCGGACGGTTTGCTCGTCCAATGAGCCGCTGACGCCGGACTTGATCGCTTGGTTCCAGTCGCAGTACGGGGTGACAATGCTCGATTACTACGGCTCCACGGAGTCCTATCCGCTGCTGGGCAACTACCCGGATGTGCCCGTCAAACCAGGCTCGATGGGTAAGCCGCTGCCAGGTTGGGAAGTCCGCCTGCTGGACGAGGATGGGCAGGAAGTGGCGGCCGGCGAGACCGGTGAGATCTGCCTGCGTGCCCGATCCAACCCGCAGTTTCCCTTGGGATACTGGAATATGCCGGAGGCGTCAGCCGCCGCGTTCGGTGGCGATTGGTACCACACGAAGGACCAAGCCTACGCGGACGACGACGGCTACTTCTGGTTCCTGGGGAGGACCGATGACGTCATCAAAACGTCCGGCTACCGTGTGGGGCCGTACGAGCTGGAGGCAGTCATTCGCGAACTCGATCCCGTGCGGGACGTGTCGGTGACCGGCGTGCCCGATGAGCTCCGCGGCCAGTCCATCAAGGCTTGGATCGAACTGATGCCCGGTCACGCTGGGGGAGCGGACCTGAGCGAAACCATCGTGGCGCATGTGAAGGAGAACTTCTCCCGCTTCGCTTACCCGCGATTCATTGAATACGTCTCCGCGCTACCTAAGTCGGCCACCGGAAAAGTCCAGCGGGCCCAGCTCCGCGAACTCCCACACGTTGTAGCCTCTCCCCGCCTCGAAGGACAACAATCATGAATACGATGACCGAGAAAGTCGCTGAAACTGAGTCTTCCCCCCGGCGCAGCCTCAAGCGCGTCGCTGCGGCAGCCGCCGTCGGAAATTTTGTCGAATGGTTCGACTCCGCGGCTTATGCGGTCATGTCCGTGACCATCGCGAAGCTCTTCTTCCCGGACTATTCAACGACGGCGTCACTCCTGGCCGTGTGGGCGATCTTCGCCGGCGGCTTCATCGCCAGGCCGCTCGGTGCGGCTTTCTTTGGACGTTACGGTGACCGGATTGGCAGGAACAAAATGCTTGGGCTGTGCGTGCTGATCATGAGCGCTGCGACGTTCTGCATCGGTATCCTGCCGACTTTTGCTGTGATCGGTATTTGGGCTCCGATTCTGCTTTTCGTGTTCCGTGCGGTTCAGGGCTTTACGACAGGTGGTGAGTACACAGGATCCTCGGCGTTCATCGTGGAGTATGCGCCGGAAGGTAAGCGCGCCACCTACGCCAGCATCATCCCGGCCACTGTCGGCCTGGCTTCGGTTGCCGGTGCGTTGCTCGGCGCGGCCATTACTGCGACTCTGAGCCCGGCCGACCTTCAGGCTTGGGGCTGGCGAATCCCCTTCCTGCTCGCAGCCCCGCTCGGCCTCATTGGCCTCTACATCCGATCCAGGGTGGACGACACTCCGGTATTCCGTGGCCTGGAGAAGAAGGGCAAGGTGGCGAAGAAGCCCTTGGGTGATGCCATCCGGCTTTGCGCACGGCAGATCTTCACACTGTTTGGCTACAGCATCACCAACGCGATCGCTTACTACCTGATGAGCAGCTACATGATCGCGTACATGACCTCGAGCCTTCACTACTCAAGCACTGAATCGATGATCACGAGCGTAGTCACGATGCTGGTGTACACAGCAGTGTGCCCTCTGGCCGCACGTGCCAGCGACCGTTACGGCCGCAAGCGGATGCTGCTGGTAGCGTGTGTTGGCTTTGTGGTGATGACCATTCCGGCATTCTCCATCATGCCTTTGGGACTCGGTTTCGCGATCTTGGGCACCAGTGTCCTGGGTGCTTTGGTTGCGGTGATTGGTACGTCCAACGTTCCGGCCCTGGTGGAGATGTTCCCTTCATCGGTCCGTGCTTCCGGGTCTGCGATCGGTTACACCTTGGCCTACGTCCTGTTCGGTGGGACGGCTCCGTTCGTGGCGACCGGATTGGTGGCTGGCTTCGGGACTCCGTTGGCGCCGGCGTTCTACCTGATGGGGATGGCCTTGGTGTCCGCGGTGGTTGTGGTGTTGTTCTTCCGTGAGACGAAGGATCTGTCGCTTTCGCGGACGACGGTTCTGTAGGAATTTGTCACTGATGCTTGCTTCGAAAGCAGGAATCAAGTATCCATGAGTCTTTGCCGTACAACAGCGAGCCCCGAGGGCTATCTCGGGGCTCGCTGCATGAGATCAAAATCTACGACTCAGCACCGCCGGAATCCTGGCTGGTCAACGCATCGTTTTCAAGTTCACGACGAGCATCCTTGATTGCATTCTTTACGGCACGATAAATGACACCGTAAAGGACATACAGGAATATTGCCGCAAAGATCAGCGGTACAAAAAGCGTGAGAGTGAGATCCAAGTTAGAGGGCTCCATAGATCGGCTGGGAAGACTTGCGCAGGACGTCACCCTGGCTGTTATATCCAATGTTCAGGAATCCCCAACCAACAGACACGCTGGCGACACTCCCACCACGGTTTGCCTCGTACGAGAATGCAATTCCCACCTGCGCCGGACCACCAACTGTGCAATTGGCCGCGTTCAGCGTCGATGTGACGTACCCATTGTCGGTCAGGTTTGCGAAACCGGAAGTACCATCTGCAATATTCCAAATGGGGGACTTTGAGCCCACACCGGCGTCCCGCAGGGTGGCACGATTGGTGACCGTTCCATCATACTTGCCGGTATTGGCCAGGAGATTTCCGTGCCGAACACAGTCAGGATAAGTGAACTGCAAGGAAGCCAAGTCCTCGGGGGCGCCTTGGCCGACGAAGTCATCCCGCCAGTTCCACTGGCCATAGACCTTCAACTGGCGGCTTCCCTGTGCCAGCGGCACGTACGTGACGAAGACATTGAAGGCGTCCTGCGGGAAAGCCATCGTCTGAAGCCCCGTGCTCTCGCCATTCAGGACAGCTTGGGCATGCTCCGCGCTGACCTCACCCTCATTGTTCAGCGAGATTCGGGTGCTCTGTCCCGTCAACTTCTTTGAAAGTTTGTTGAGCCCAACAATGTCCTGAGGGTTGTTTGCAACAAACTGATCAATTTGCGCTTCAATTTCAGCATTGGAGAGCTTCTTTCCGACTTCGGCACTCGCCGGCGTGGCCGCAAGTCCGATAAGCAAGGCCGAGCTTGCGATAACGGCCATTTGCTTACGTAATTTCCCCATTTCCCCCCAAATATTTCTGTTGCTGAATTAATGCATGGATCACAGTATAGGACGTCGTGGCGAACAGCAAGTCATATGAGCACACCCAAAAATAGATTAGGCACTATAGACGAATCACCGTTTCATTTCCAGTCAATTCATTAGAAAGTGCTGCCCTTGGCATGCTGTCCCCGCGACAAATAGAAGGTGACCTTAACTCCGTCGGGGTCTGTGGCAGTCACGACTACGCGTCATGAATTGCCTATTCGGAAGGCCGATCCGCGCCCGCAGAAGACGAACTGTAGAACCGTCCATACTTGGCCAGCACCAAATACATGACGACGGCGGTGACCCCACCCAGGAGGGGTCCGGCCCAGATCGCTATGGACGTTCCATGAATGAGGATCGCCGCGGCCGTGAAGGCAGACGCGAGGAGGCTAATTGCTGGTGCATCTGAGGCGGTCTCCCAATCGGTCACGGCCGCAACAGTGAGGGCCAGCCCATAAGAGATGGCTAAACCTAGCCAGTAGCTTCGGATCCGCTTGGCTGAGTTCGCGTTCATCGTAGGTTCCCCCAAAGATTCTTCACTGCCGGTTGCGTCTATGGATAAGTGTCGCTGGATGGCGAGGTGGACATCGCCCCAGGTGGAGGCGTCATGGATGGCGGCTGCCTCGACATGATCGGGCATTGATTCCACCACCTAGACCACCATTCCCCTCCACCTAGATAGCCCCGCGCGGCACTTATCTTTGGGGCATTCCACCACCTAGTTTCGATTTCCTCCTCTGTGGCACCTTCTCCAGCCCATAGCTTCGTTCCAAGAACGACGGAAACTATTGGGGGTTGGGGAATTGACGTTGAGTCAGCAACAGACCACTGCCGCGGCGGTAGATCAGTGGATTACCGGCATACCGGGGCGCATCGCAGGCCACGTAGTTTTCGTGGAGAATCCCGAGCACACTGACTACGCAAAAACATTGGCCGGTGAGGGCTCCGTCATCCTTGCCCTCAATGGCGACAGGGACGACGAAGCCATCACAGCCGTGTCCGGCTCGTTCGATGCCGCCGGAGAAGAACTCTTGGTGAACGGCACGCTCAGCCTGGAGATTCAGGATTACGTAGCCATTCCCTTCGTGAATCTTGTGGGGGTCACGCTCGTCCGCATCATCTCCGACGATGACTGGCTGGCATTCTTCGACGACGCCGACGAAGCCCGCCGTTCGGGCCACTTTATTCGTCAGCTCATCGAGGTCAATGCCGTCTTGGCCGAACGCGGATTGTTGACCGGACAAAGCTGCCAGGATCTCGCGAGGCTGCACATTGCGGCCGACGGAACAGTCCTCAGTGGTCCGTACGGCGCGAAGATCGGCCGAATTGGCGATCCCTTTTCCGATCTCCAAAGAAGATCGCTCGCGCTCCAGCCGGAGTCTTCGATTGCCTCCATCCGCGACCCCCGTAGTGTTCGCGAATCGCTGGCAGCCAGACCATGGATTCCCCGCTACCTGGCAGCGTTGGATGCCTGGAAGTTCATATCCAGGGAGGACCGTGCAAGCACTCAATTTGTTGGCTTCGGCCTAAGCCTCTACGGAGCATCCACAAATGGCGAGCTGCCATCGCCCGGTGCGCCGTTCATCATTCGACATGGTGGCGAGCACAGTCTTTTGGACACTCAGTCCGGACGCGTCTTCAAGGTCGGGATTGACGCAGCTACCATCATCGAGGCCATCTCCAACTTGCGGGACGTCAGCGCTGCCGTCGCGGTCGTAGCGTCGGCCCTCAACGTCCCAGAGGCCGTAGCAACAGGATCCGTCACGGCAATCCTGAATCAGTTCGAGCAGCTCGGCATTGACCTCATCGGCACTAAACGATGACCGTACCTCTAAAACACCAGGCACAGATCCCGCTCTGGGTTCCACTTGTAAGCCAGCACGATTTCGAGGCAGCAAGCTACACAGCGGTCAGGGCCCAGGGGGTCCATGTAAATTTCGAGGACGGGCAGCGACGACTCTGCGCAAAGAGCGGCCTGTGGAACACAAACCTTGGCTATGGGAATGCACAGATTGCAGAGTCGATAGCCAGTGAACTGGAAACAGCGTCCTACCTGCCGCTTTTCCGGACTGCGCACCGCAAGGCCATTGAGGCAGCCACGGCACTCCTTGAATTGCCGAAGCATCACTTCGAGCGCGTTCTCTTCTCGACGTCCGGAGGTGCCGCCAACGACGCCGTTATGAAACTCGCGCGCCACTACTTCGTCCTGGACAAACAACCCGAACGCAAACTCGTCATCGGGCTAAGCGGCAGCTACCACGGGCTCACCTACGGCAGCCAGGCACTCAGCGGCGACGACCTCGGCCAAGCCGTATATGGGGTGGACAGGCGGAACGTCCGGCATATCCGGTTCGACGACGGAGGCGTGGAGTTGGCCCAACTCATGCAACGGGAGGGGCACCGCGTAGCAGCAGTGGTGGTTGAGCCCGTCCTTGGTTCGGGTGCGGAAGTTGTACCGGACTCTTTCCTGGCTGCACTCCTCAAACACCGGGATGAGCATGGTTTCCTCGTCGTAGCTGACGAAGTCGCCACCGGGTTCGGCCGTATCGGAGGGTGGTTCGCTTCAGATGAGTGGCGGGAAGCCCCGGACGTCGTTGTCACTTCCAAGGGACTTACCAACGGCACCAGCGCATGTGCCGCCCTCCTCATCGGCCAGCGCATAAGCCAGCTCTTCGATAAGAACGAGGCCGTCTTTGTCCACGGCGAAACCCAAGCCGGAACCCCAGCTACCTGTGCTGCGGTTCTCGCCACGATCTCCGAGATGAAAAGGCTGGATCACAACACTCTGACTCACCGGGTGTCCGAAGGCCTCGACCAGCTCATTGCCAAACTCCAGGCAAGTCCAGGGGTTGCCGGGTCCTCTGGACGGGGGTGCTTGCGGGGCGTCCTGCTGCGAACCGACAGTGGATCACCCCTTTCTCCGAACGGTGTCCTGGCGGTCGTCCGGCGGATCCATCAAGCCGGGGCAATCGTGCAGCCTGGGCCAGGCCGGATCCAGCTGCTGCCAGCACTGATCTATACACGGGAGAACTTCGGGGAACTGCATGCGGCCATGGTCGATGGGCTGGCAAAGGCGGAACGCGATGGTGTTTTCGCATGATCGCCGATCGCATATGGAACACGCGATGCGTCGTCCTCGACCCAGGGATGGCACCCAAATATATCGGCGGACTCACCCGTGGCCGGACCGGACTCGTGGTGGACAAGGCACTCACGGGTCAGAGGGATGCGTTGTTGGCGCGCGACCTAAAGGGAGCGCCAACACTGGAGCTGAACGCTGCCCCGGTCACAGTCGCAACCCTGCGGGTTGTGGGCAGCTTTGTCCGCAAACACGGACTTCGGACAGTTGTGGGACTTGGCGGCGGTTCCGTGATGGATGCAGTGAAACTCGCGGCATTGTTCACTGCGGACCCGAGCCTCACGGTCTTCGTCGAACGCCATGCCAAACGTTCGGGTCTGGTAGTCCTGCCTCCGGTCGCCTATCCAAACGAGCGCTCCCGCACCATCCTCATGCCGTCAACCGTGGGGACCGGCGCTGAAGTCAGCGCAGTAGCGTGCCTGGACACCGCCGTCGGACGCCGTTTGATCTCCTCACGTCACCTCACAGGTGACGTGGCCGTGCTCGACGCCGACAATCTCGCCACCCTGCCCACGCAGCTGCTTTTCGAAGGGTTGCTTGAGGCGTTCCTCCGGGTGGCAGGGACCATGATTGGCAGCAGCCCAAGCGTGTTCGACGACGACGGTCACTCACTTTTGGCGCGGATCGTCCGGCTCGGGAATCGAGTGACACGTGAGGATGCGCCCGAGCTGAGACTGACGGCAGCCCACCTCAGCATGGAGACCCACACCGGCTGGGCCCTGATCGGCCGTGATCCGTACGGAGCGAAGCACTGGTATGTCGCCAACGAACTCGCCCACGTCACTGGGGCCCGAAAGATGACCGCCACCGCCTCGGTGATGGGTCCCATCTGGGCTGAGATAGCCAAGGGAAACGCAGCCTGGGGAGACCAACAAAGACTCCTGAAGCTCTGGTCCGTGGTTGTAGATGCGGATCCTTCATTGGATTCCAACCCCGCCAAAGGCATCAACCAATTGATGTGGCGGTGGGGCATTGCGGGTCTGGACGTCATCGGGGAGCAGGCGTTGATGAAGACTTCCGAGGCCGCCCTCCGGAACTGGGGCGGTGGGCTGCCGATGCTGCGGGGCATTGATGCCGTGCAGGTCCAGCATGTCCTCTCCAAAGCAGGGCTGGAACAACAAATCTTGCCAGGCCCAGTGGGCGAGCTACGAGCGGTAAGGGAAAGGGGGTGAGCACCATGAGCAGCACTCTTGCACCCAGGACTTTGGACCTCAACGTCCAGGAACTGGAAAGCATCGATGTCCCTGACGACTGGAGCGAACGCATCCACGGCATCACCGTGGGCCTCGCATTGATCGGGATCGCCGTCAGCATCACCTGACGAATACGCGCAGTCCGTCAACCCACAGCGAAGGGAGGTGAACGCAAATGCAGAAACAGCTCAACATCTCCATCCAGGAGATCGAGTCGCTGGAAACCCCGGACTTCAACAACTGGTTCATCGGAGTGTCCCAGGGAGTTGCCATCGGCATTATCGCCGTCAGCATTACCTAACCGTCCCGGAAACGGAACGGGTAAACGACAAAAGACCAACAACAAAGAAAGGAGAACGGAATGATCGCAAACCCGAACTTGCAGCTGACCATCGAAGAACTGGAGAACCTCGACACCCCGGACGATACGCCGTGGTACATGCGCGTTGGTGACGTCATCATCATCGCCGGCATCTTTGTCGGAATCGCCGCCACCTAGCTGGTGCACGCGGGCGGCGCGACCTTTCGCTGCCGCCCGCGTGTAACCGGACACCAACCAACTCCCGGAGAACACGAGCTGATGAATACCCCGCCCGACAAATCTGCCGATGCCATCCTTCGCGTCCTTGGCCACATGGATCCACCCGAGGATCTATACAGCGTTTCAGGGTCACGCCTTTACGATCAGATCACTGCTGGCGACCTGACTGAACTTCCCGAGATCCTGGCTGCGGCAAGAAAAACCACCGGCCCCATTCTTGAACTGGCTGCGGGATCGGGCCGGATCACCCGCCCTCTCCTTGCCCTCGGACGTCCGCTGACCGCCGTCGATTCTTCGCCGGAAATGCTCGCGATACTCGCGGAAAGGATCGCAACCACGGCGTTCAATCCCCGCGGGGTGGCGGTGGAGCTGGTCGAAGCGGATATGTCCCGATTTGAGGTCGACGGCGGCTACGGTTGCGTCGTTCTCGGCGCAAGTTCCATCACGCTCCTGGATCCTCATGGCAGGAGGGAGTTGTTCGGCCGCGTCCGTGACTGCTTGACGCCCGGCGGCCGCTTCCTCTTGACAGTACTCAACGCGGACAGTCACCAGGCCTCGGAAGGACACGACGGTGGCACGACAGTTTCGGCGCTGGGCGAGGACGCATTCCTCATCACCGTGGAAAGTCGTGATCCGATGAACGGGGCCCGACACGTGACCATGATCCATGTCGGCTTCAATGAAGAGGGTACGTACCGATCGTCCGCGTATTCGAGCGACATCGCTTTCGTCAGTAACAGCCTCATCGAGGAGGAAGTGCTGGCAGAGGGTCTCACTATCCTCGAACGGCGGCCTGTCCGCATCGCCACCCCGGTGCCGGGGCTGAACGACATCGAGTTGTGGGTGTGTGGCAGGTGAGCATCGATCCTGTACGTACTCTTGATCCTTCGTTCGGGCTGGTGTCCGAGGCGACGGTCTACCTGCCCAACGATGTTGGGCTCTGGCGCACCGTAGCTTCGCTGGCAAATGGGCGCCCGGATGGGAAAGGGTTCGCAACCGCCGTCGGAGCTTTTGACGTGAAGAAGCGGTCCTCCATGACACGGGGCGCTGGCGAGGCCGTTGAGCGTTTCGCGTTGGTGCCCGGCGCGGCTGACGTCGAACATCTTCTTGCCGGGAGCGCCGGAACGGACAAGCGCATCGATTTCGTCACCGCAGGGTTGGGCCGCGCATCTGCCCTCGCCTTCGACTTCCCGTGGTACCGGGCAACGGATTTGCTGACGGGCCAGGAATCGCACGTGCCAGCTGCCGTGGTGGACTACAGCGTCGGCGCCTCCACGTCTCCCGAACCTTGGAGCCGCTTTTTTGACCCTTCGCCGAACGGCGCAGCTTCCGGGCCGTCAGACCGCTTTGCGCAAGTATCCGGCATCGGCGAAGTCATTGAGCGGGATGCCTTCCTTTCCGCATGGCGCCAGAGGATTCCGCTCAACAAGTTCGTGTCTGGGGCGATGCCGGCAGACGTGCTCGACGCGCCCGGGACACGGAGTTTCCTGCGGCTCGTGGCGGCTGCACGCGCTGCAGGCATTGAGCCCACCCTCGCTTTCATTCCGCACAATGAAAGTCCGTTGCATGTAGCGGTCTGCGTCATCACCGGCCCCCGGGAGCCCGGGCACTTCGGTGCCGTTGGCCTCAAGGCAGCAGCCGATCCCGTCGTCGCACTGGCGGGAGCCCTCCAGGAAGGCCTGCAGATCCGCGAACTCTTCCTGGCACGAACGCCCTCAACAGTTTCATCATCGCAGGTGACAGACGACGAATCCCGTGCTGACTTCTGGACCACCGGGCAGGCCTTGGCTGAACTGCATTTGTGGGTTCGAACCTTCAGACCCGCCCACTTTCCGCCGGTCAAACACGTACCGAACGTCGATGCCCTGGTGAAGTACTTGGCGAGGCGTGACATTCAGTCGCACTGGGTCAGCCTCACCCACCGCCTCCCAGCAGCCATTCAGGAGCTCGGCTGGGTAGCCGGCAAGGCGATTTGCCCAGGCGCGGTTCCGTTGACGATGGATGAAACCAAAGGACTGGTCCGTATGCCCCCAGGATCTGTCGGTGACCCATCCGGCTCGTCCACAACACCGCACCCACTGATATGAGAAGGCCATATCTGTCCGGACCACCCAAGGTTCCGGTACCAGCCCAGTGGCCGGTGCAGCTGGCCGCATCGGCCTCCATTGATCAACCGTTACGCGATGGCGGTCCTTGGATTGTTGCCATGAACAGTGTGCCCAAAGCTCGCGTTTCAGCAGATGTAGCTGCTGTGCTCAGGACAATTGACGGCGAGAAAAATCCTGCCCAGGTTGCCCACCGCCTTGGGCCTCCTTGGACTGCCGCCGACGTCATGGGAATCGTTCGCCAGCTGACGCACACCGGCATCTTCGACGGCGGTGCGCACCCGCCGAGGGAACGCAGGGTCCAGTTCCGGGCACCGTTAACGGTGCAGTTCACCTTGTTCAATCCGGCGCCGTTCCTGACGATATTCCGGCCTGTTGTTGCTGCCATGGCGCGGCCAATAGCTGCGTTGCCGGTTGCCTTGCTCCTCATAGGCGGCATCCTCGGCGCCCTGGCAGCTGGGCCGGACGTTTGGCGGGTCTTGGCACGCCCACTGGCCCTGGATGTATACGTCAATGTTGCAGGTGCGATGTTGGCCTCCACGTTGTTGCATGAACTCGGCCATGGAATGGCCCTCAGCTACTTTGGCGGTACGCCTCGACGCATTGGCATCATGTTGTTCTACCTATCTCCGGCATTCTTCTGCGACGTAACCGATGGCTGGCGGTTGAGCTCCCGGAAGCAGCGGGTTGTGATTGCCCTGGCCGGGCCCCTGGTGCATCTTGGCTTAGGGAGCATTGCGCTGGCGGCGCAGGCTTTCCTACCGGCTTCCTCGGTGAAAGATGCGGCGCTGCTGTATGGGGTCATTTGTTGGGCCGTCGCCATTTTGAATCTCTTCCCGTTCATCAAGTTGGACGGTTACGTTGCCTTGATGTCCGCTGTGGACATTCCCCACCTTCGCCGGAAATCCATAAAGGCATTGGCCGACGTCCTTTGCTCAAGGTTTCTTGGAGCGCGCGCCACCTTTCGTGGTAACGGTTTGCTTCCCTGGTTCGGGTTGGCGAGCTCCATTGCAGGTGTCGGCTTCATGGTCATTGGCTTCCAACGCATCGTGCCGATTTTCCTGCAGCTCGGTTATGCAGGGCACATTGTGGTGTTTGCCGTCCTTTGCCTGCTCATCGTGGTGGCTTGCAGAAGCTTGATTCAGTTTTTCCGCATGGCCGCGCAGAATGGCAGCCCAGTGTGGAGGCATGCCGTCATCATGCTCCTGGGAACTCTTGCCATCGGGACGCTTCTCGTCGTAATCCCTGTACGTCCTGTGACCATTGCGGGCTACACCTATGTGAATGGTCAGCTGCTCATCGTGACTTCCAACCAAGCTGCCGATCAATCGCTGGAACCGGGCGACAGCGTCACCTTGCAGTCGCAGGGAATGATCATCCATCAAAACCTCGGCCGGGCCATCATTGGCGACCACCCGCCGTCGTCAACCATGGCACCGGTGGACACCGTAGTCCCGATAGCGCTCGCAGACACCACCCTGCCCGTGTTGGCGTACGTCGGCCAGTTGGAAGGAAGCGCCACCCTCCCTGCATCGGGGCGGGCGGAGGTAACCAACGGGCGTCAAACGAATGTGGCGGAGTGGCTCTGGCAAGCCATTTCACACTCGCCGTTATGGCCCGGACAAGCCGAACCCGACGACTCAACGAAAGGGCACTCATGACAATCCACGCCAGCTTCGAGGGATTCAGCAAGCGAAGGGGCCAACAGCTTGCCGTCGACGATCTAACGTTCAATGTGCCGGCCGGGCGGGTTGTGGGATTGATCGGCCCCAACGGTGCCGGAAAGAGTACGGCGCTCGCCGGGCTGACAGGCCTGGTGAAGGCGACGTCGGGTCGTGCAACGGTCTTCGGACTGGACTATCGCTCGCTCAAGAGGCCGGCCACCAAGGTTGGAGTGAACTTGGACGGGATGGAAGTGGAGCCCGGATTAACGGGGCGCCGCCATCTGCAGATCTGCCGGTTGGCAGCAGGGGTGGGTAGGGAAAACGTTGAGCGGGTCCTGGACCAGGTGGATCTTGCAGCCCACGCGGACAGGAAGGTCCGGGACTACTCGCTGGGCATGAAACAACGGCTCGGGATTGCATCCGCGATCATCGGAAACCCCCGGCTGCTTGTCCTCGATGAGCCTGCCAACGGTCTGGACCCGGAAGGCATCCAGTGGCTGCGCGGCTTTCTCCACGGGTTCGCCGAATCCGGCGGGAGTGCCTTGGTTTCAAGCCACCAGCTATTGGAGCTCGAACAAGTGGTCCACGACGTCGTCATCCTGAAGCAGCGGACGTTGTTCCACGGGACCCTTGAGGAAGCGAAGGTTCTTGGTGGCGGCAGCCTCGAATCGGCGTATTTCAAGATCCTGGAGGGTGCCCGGTGACGGGGCGTCCCCACTCCAACTGGGCCTGTGGACTACGGGCAGAGCTACTGAGGTACTTCAGCGGCTATTCGATTCTGGGCATCCTGGCCTTCAGCGCCTTGGTGCCCTGGTTCGTGGCCAACTTCCTGGGCTGGCCGGATAGTGCAGATCAGCTGTCCGCGACGGAAAATATTCAAGCGTTTTGGGCTCTGGCCACCAGCATTGCGATCGTGACCACGTTTGCCGGGAGCTACCTCGTGACACGGGAGTCCTATTACGGGACGCTCCGACACAGCGTAGTGATGTCCGGGCCAGTACAGCTTGTGGCGGTCAAGTACGCTGCTGCGCTCGTGGTTGGCCTTGGCACCCTGGCGGCGGGAATTCTGGCTTGGGGAGCCAGCGTCGTTTTCACCCTGACACCGGAATTGCGCGCAGAACTCTTCTCCCCAGAGTCCTGGCGGTCCTTGCCCGGCGTCGTGGCCGCGTCAGCTGTTGCTTCCCTGTGGGGTTGCTCGCTGGGCTGGATTATTCGGCATTACTACGCGACGACGATCGTCACCATGTTGATTCCGCTCGCCGTCGAACTGCCCGTCGTGGCAAACGAGCCCGAAATAGGGCGTTGGCTGCCCTCCGGCGCGTTGGCGGGCATTGCCTCCCTGCCTTTTGAGGGCCTTCTTCCACCAGGCTCCGCGTTCCTGGTGTCGCTGGCGTGGCTACTCGCAGCCGGCGCCTGCCTCGTCGCGGTGCTCCAGAGAAAGGAGTTCTAGGTGGTGCCCGCGCTTCTTGCCGATCTTCGCCGGCCGTGGCTGTGGAAAGGCTCCGGGATTGCGTCCGTGCTTGTTCTCGGTCTACTGGGCACGCTCCTGGTGGCAGCCAATCTGGAACCCACCACGGGTGGTCCTTCTCCCGAAGGACCTTTCCGAGAGGCAGGCCTGTCGCTCATGCTCACGGGTGCGGGCGTGATGGGCTCCTGCTCGTTCACGGCCGACTTCCGGGCGGGGTGCCTTACCCGCCGGGTCCTGTTGTTCCAAAGGATCCCGGCATTTATTGCCCGAGCTCTGACAACAGTTCTTGCAGCACTCCTGAGCGGTGTGATCGTCGGTGTCGCCTTCGGCTTGTCCGGAGCACTATTTCCAGAAGGATGGCAGGCCAGCCCACAGGTGGTGCTGGCCTTCGCTGGCATGGCGGCGATGGGATCCGTTTGGGGATTCGCGATCGGGTCCTTCATTCGTAGCCATCTTGTGAGCCTCTTCGCAGTTCCGCTGAGTCTGGTGGTTCCGCAGGTCCTGCCCCTGGGCAATGCCGGGGCGTACCTCTTTCCGTTCCAAGCTGCCGACTGGGCGAATCAAGCGGCAGTCCACATACCGCCGTCGGGGTCTTTCTCCGGGGCTCTTGCATGGCTGTTAATCGTCTTGGGGGCAGCCTGCGACGTGTTCTCCAAGCGTGACTTGGCCTGATAACCATCAAGAAATCAAGGAACTCATTGTGAATCGTAAACCGCTGGTATGGCTTCTTCTCGCCCTCACCATGGCCTCTTACGCCGTCTATATTTTCCTCTCAAGCAGCAGCGAATCTGTTTGGTCCCTTATTTCCGGAATCATCATCGCGGCGGCTTCGTTGGTGATGTTGTGGAGATTCTGCCGGGAACTCAAGACCAACCGCCAAGAGTGAGCAATTTGGATGAATTGTGGCGAAAACTCTGGACTACGCGGGCGTACAAAGGTTTTGTCACCATCAACCAGGACACGTACCTGGAAGCTGACGGCTCCGTTTCTACCTGGGACGTCATTGCCAGCCCGGACTCCGCTGCGGTTCTCGCCTTCACGGAGGGCGGAACCGAGGTGGTGCTGTTTGAGCAGTTCCGCGTCGGCGCAGGGAAGACCTTGCTTGAACTGCCCGGGGGCTACTTGAACGAGAATGAAACTCCGGTAGATGCGGCCCGACGCGAGTTGGCGGAGGAAACGGGCTATGGTTCGTCGGCCATCTACTACGCAGGATCCGAGTGGTGGTCCGCCAACTCAACCAAGCGCAAACACCTCGTCATCGCAGCAGAAGCCCGCCCCGGCAGCGACCCCTTGTGGGACGCGTCCGAGGCGGGCTTCGTTCGGCTATTGCCAAGTGACGAGCTGATGGACTTCCTCTTGAGCGGTGAGCTGACAGACGCGGGACTTGCCTGCCGCGGACTCATGAAGTTCGCTGCCGACACCCAACCTGCCGGCAACCAACGGAGCCCTGCATTGGACAAGCTTCAGGCGACAGTCCGAGGCCTGTTTCCTAGCTAATACGTACATCAATCACGGCCCGCTGCTTGGCTTCAAAACCATCGCCGATCCACCTCCACGACGCGTCGGCTCAGCTGCAGCCGTGAGCTTTCCGCCTTCGCCGAACTCAATCGCCGTAGCTGCGCCTATTTCGGCCGCCGAGGTGAAAGCATCACCGGCCGGGACCAGATCATGGCCCAACGATTCCAGCGCGGGGCCGTAAGCATCAATGAACGCCGGCTCGGAACTCACGGTGAGACCGTTTCGAGGAGCAGCCCGCGGAGCGGCGATAGCCTCGGAGATATCCATCCCCAGGTCAATGCGGTTAAGGATGGTTTGCAGCACGGTGGTGATGATGGTAGATCCGCCCGGCGAACCGAGGGCCAGGAACGGGTTGCCGTCTTGCAGGATGATGGTGGGCGACATCGAGGAACGGGGACGTTTGCCTGGCTGGATCCTGTTGGGATCAGTCGCTTTGTATTCGGCGCTGAAGTCAGTCAACTCGTTGTTCAAGAGGAATCCGCGGCCGGGGACGACGATTCCGGATCCACCTGTTTGCTCAATGGTCAGGGTGTACTCCACCACGTTTCCCCATTTGTCGGCGACCGTCAGGTTGGTGGTGGAAATGTTCTCGGTGTCCGTCTCGTCGGCGAGCGGTGCAGCCGCGGCCGGGCACGCGCCGTCGTACGTTGTTATGTCGCCCGGGGTAACCGGCTTGGGAGCTGCAACAGTCGGATCAATCTCGCAGGCGCGTTCCTTGCCGAAAACCGGGTCGGTGAGGACGTCAGTCGGGACTTTGACGAAGGCCGGATCGCCCACATAAGCGCCACGGTCGGCGAACGCCAGCGAGCTGGCCTCGAAATAGTGGTGCAGCGCGTCCACCGGCTGCATGTCCTTGAGCTCGAAGTTTTCCAGGATGTTCAGCGACTCGCCAACAGTGGTTCCACCGCTGCTGGATGGCGCCATTCCATAGACGTCATAGCCGCGGTACTCCACGTGCGTTGGATCCTGGTCGAGAGCCTTGTACCCGGAGAGATCGTCCGTTGTCATGAACCCGACCGGTACGGGCAGGTCAGTCTCGCCGGATTTCGGCGGTGCTTTTACTGCGGAGACAATTTCTTCTGCGAGCGGACCCGTGTAGAAAGCGCTGGTGCCTTGCTTTGCCAGCAGGCGGTAGGTCTCGGCCAGTTCGGGGTTCTTGAAGATACTCCCGACGGCGGGAGCGTCGCCTCCGGGGAGGAAAAGGTCCTGGGTGGAGGTGAAGGTGTTGAAACGGAACTTGTTGTCCAGAGTCTGGTTCCGGAACGTCTCGTCTACCACGAACCCTCGGTTGGCTACCTTGATTGCCGGCTTTAGTGCCTCGCCCAAGTCCAAAGTTCCCCAACGCTCAAGTGCGCGTTCCCACGTGGCAGGGGTACCGGGGACGCCGACAGAGACGCCGCTGGTTGGCAGTTCGGGCCTCTTGGTCGTAAAGAGATAGGGCTTGCCGGTGGCGGGATCGATGAAAGCATCGTTCGGCATAGTTGCCGGCGCCGTTTCGCGGCCATCAATGGTGCTGACTTTCTTGGACTTGGCGTCGTAGAACACGAAGTAGCCGCCGCCTCCAATGCCGGCGCTATACGGTTCCGTGACGCCCAGCGTGGCAGCTGCGGCCACAGCCGCGTCCGCAGCGTTACCGCCCTTGCGGAGGACTTCGATGGCGGCCGCTGAAGCCTCCGGATCCACCGTGCTGACCGCGCCGCCGTACCCAGTGGCAGTGGGGTTTTTGTCAGTTTCGCGAGGATCGGCGAAGGCAGGACCCGCCACCGCTCCGCTAGTCACGCTCAGGGCCAGGGCTGCGGTGACCGCAGCCAGTTGGCGTCTCACATGTGTCATGGTTCTCCCAGATCTTTCCCAGACGATGATGTGGTTGGACGGTCCGGCCACCCTACTCCGGGGCTTTGGGGAGATTCAACGGTTGTTTTCGCCGCCAAAAGCTGCCATGGGGCTCAGCCTCTGAACGGTCCGGCTTGTCAGGCGCGGGACGATTTGCGAACGATCAGCTCGAAGTCAAAGAGTTCGGTCACGGTAGTTCCGTCACCGGTCCCGTCGATGAGGATTTGCACGGCACGGTTCGCAATGAGTTGTGTCGGTTGCCGGATGGAAGACAGGGGAGGCACGGAAAACGCGGAGGCTGCGGTGCCGTCGACCCCTATCACCGCTAACTTATCCGGGACGGCAAGTCCCAGGGTGTACGCGGCGAAGAGGACACCATGCGCTTGCTCGTCGGTTGTTGCGTAGATGGACCTCGGGGCATCGGAGGCGCGGAGCCACTCCATTGCAACCTCGGCTGCTCCAGCCCGGGAGATAGGTGAAGCCCGCCGGGAGACAGCTACGGACGTGCCAGCGACGGCGCGCTCGAAACCCGAGGTGTGTTGCCGGGTGCCCACAGAGTCCACCGGTCCATTGAGCAGGCCGATGCTCTGATAGCCCTCGTCCAGCAGATGACGCGTAGCCACATAGGCGGCTTGCTCGTAGTCGATGCTCAACGACGACGCACGTTGCCCGGCGGACAGTGGGTGGAGTGCCACGACAGGCAGGCCGGCAACATTGATCGGTTTCAGGTCCGGTTCGTCCAAGAGTGAGACAAGGATGATGGAGTCGACTTTCCTTTCAATGAATGACTCCATCAGGCGGCGTTCCTGCTCCTCCATAGTTGCGGAGTCGCCAATCAAAAGAAGGTGGCCGCGATCCGCAGCGGCAACCTCCAGCGCACGGGCAAGTTCGGCAAAGAATGGATTGGCGATGTCCGGGACGATGAGGCCGATGGACATGGTTTTGCCAGCACTTAGTGCACGAGCCAACGCGTTTGGTTTGTAGTCCAGTTCTTTGGCAGCCCTGAGTACGCGTTCCCGCGCATCTGCGGAAACCGCCCTGGGCCCGTTGTTGAACACATAGCTCACAACAGCGTTGGACGTTCCAGCCAGTTTTGCCACGTCTCTGGCTGTCGGCATTGGCTTCTCCTCATGTCGGGGGTCTAACCGGGTAGATGCGTTGATCATACAGGCCGGCCGCTTGCCATTTGAACTCTTGGGAATCCCTTGTCAAAGCTATTTTGGCCGAGTAATCTAACCGGTTAGATGCTCCTCTCGCATTCGACTCAATCTCCAGAAAGGCTTCCCGTGAAGCGCAAACTCCTAGCAGCGACGTCGCTGTTTGCCGCCGGTGCGATCTTCCTCGCCGGCTGCTCCACGAGCTCCCAGAATCCAGGTCAGGCAATGGGAAGCGAGGGTCCAGGTACAGGAACCGTCAACCTGCTTGGTCCTGAAGACCCTGCGACGTTTGCACCAGTCATTGCAGCTTTCAAGGCTAAGAACCCCGACATCAGCGTCAAGTACTCGCAGGTGCCTTTTGACCAACTCAACCCAACACTTCAACAACGGCTTGGCGCCAAGGACGACACGATCGATGTCTACACCGTCGATCAGCCGAGGCTCTCCCAGTTGGCTGCCCAGGGATTCCTTGAGGACCTGAGCGACCTGAAAGAGCAGACCAAGGCCGCCGTTCCTGATGCGCAGTTCGCTGTGAACGTCTCCGAAGGCAAGCTCTGGGCTTTGCCCATCTGGAACTCCACCCAGATGCTGTTCTTCAACAAGAAGGCCTTGGATTCTGCAGGCGTAAAGCACCCCTCGGTCGATCCGGCCCACCGTATGACGTGGGAACAGGTGGTTGCCGACGCCAGGAAGGTCCAGGCCGCGGGGACGCAATACGGCCTGCTGCTGGAACAGGTAGAGGCGTACTACCAGCTGCAGCCGCTCGCCGAGTCCGCCGGTGGAGGTTCAGGCATCACGGGTGACAAGATGCTGACCACCGACATCAACAATGCCGGCTGGGAAAAGGCCATGCAGTGGTACGCGGACACGTTCTCCTCAGGGCTTTCTCCGCGGGGTGTTGGCGGCTTCCAGACCAGTCCGGTATTCACCTCCGGCAATGTGGCGTACTTCGTTGGAGGTCCTTGGGATGTTGGCGGATTTGCTAAGTCGAACATCGATTGGGGCGTGGCGCCCATGCCGTACTTCGAGGGCGGAAGCCAGGTAACGCCAACAGGTTCGTGGTCGTGGGGCATCAATCCCGCATCCAAGAACAAGGCTGCCGCAAAGAAGTTCCTGGAGTTTGCGTCCCTGGATCCGGCGGGAAACCTCGCCACCACCGAAGCGACCACCATCATCCCGGCCAACAGCGCTGCAACGGCCCAGTATCTGCCCAAGTTGGAGGCGCTGGGTGGCGACAAGAGCAAGGGGTTGGCCGAGCTGATCGCACACGAAAACAGTCAAACGGCCAAGCCGCGCCCTGTCAGTGTGGGCTACATCCAGTTTGAAGAAATCATGGGCAAGGCCTTCGCGGATATCCGAAATGGAAGTCCGGTCAATGAGCGGCTGAAGCAGGCAGCTCAACAGATGTCTGATGCTTGGAAGCGGCTCTAGCCATGTCCCCGTCGCAAACAATCAAGCGTCCACCTGCAACGCAGCATCGAGCCGTGGCTATGCGTCCGGCCCGTCGCAGGAGGCGTGCATCGTTGGTGGCAGTAGCGGGCGCCTTCCTGGCCCCAGCCTTGATCAGCCTGATAGTGCTTCGTCTTGCACCCGCGGCCGTGGCCCTGTGGGAGAGCCTGTTCCGGGAAAGCTTTCTGCGCGGCGGAACAGTCTTTGTGGGCTTTGAGAACTATGCAGATCTCTTTGGCAATGCAGACTTCAACAACGCCCTCTTAGTGACGCTCGTCTTTTCGGCAATCGTGAACCCTCTCCAGATTGCTGTGTCGTTCTTGCTTGCCGTTCTCTACACCCGCAAGGCTGCCGGGGCGAAGGTCTGGCGCTCCCTGGTTGTCCTTCCCATAGCAGTCCCTCCTGCAGTTTCTGCGGTTGTGTGGAGCGTAATCTACCGGCCGGACGGCCTGGGCAATTCATTCCTGGACCTTCTGGGACTTCCGGCGCAGCCGTTCCTGACCTCGCCGCAGCAGTCGCTGGCTTCCATCATGGTGCTCTTGAGCTGGATCGGGGTCGGCTATTGGATGCTGTTCCTGATCGCCGGTATCAACGATGTTCCCAACGAACTCTACGAGGCCGCATCCATTGATGGAGCTTCGGCCTGGCGGAAGCTCTGGTCCGTCACGTTCCCCTTGGTCCGTCGACCTCTTGCCTTCGTCCTGGTTGCCGACACCGTTTCCAACTTCCTGATTTTCGCGCCCGTCCAAATACTCACCAAGGGCGGTCCGTCAGGTTCCAGCAACCTGCTCATGTATGACATCTACACCCGGGCCTACACCCTCGGGGATCTTAGTAAAGCCCAAGCGGAAGTGATCATTCTCGTGTTACTGACCCTCGCCGTCGTTGCTGTGCAATTCCGGCTGCTTCGGAGCTCTGATGCGGCATGAGCGCGGCAGCCGCCACCAAAGCTCCGGGCCGCCGGACCCTTGGCTACATCGCGCTGAGTGTCCTGGGCGCCTGCGTTGGGCTGTTGTTCCTGATCCCGCTCTGGTGGACGTTCGTTAATTCGCTCCGGCCCGGCGGCGATACGTTCCGTTACCTCAACCCCTTGCAATGGGAGACGTTCTTCACCCTGACGCCGAACCTGGACAACTATGCCGAGCTGCTGCGCAGCAACCTGGGGTTGGCCATGCTGAACTCGGTTTTCGTCAGTGCGGCCACGGTGGTGATCGGCCTCGTGATCTGTTCCATGGCAGCGTTCGCCCTGGCTGCCATTCCGTTCCGTGGAAGCGGCGCCGTCTTTGTGGTGGTTGTGGTGAGCTTCCTGATCCCGTTCGACGCCATCGCAATTCCCTTGGCGGATCTCTTCCGTGACTGGAACCTGCAGAACACCTATGCCGGGCTCATCCTTCCCGGTCTGGGCAACGGCATGGCGATCTTCCTGTTGCGCACGTTCTTCCTGGCCATCCCTAAGGATCTCGTGGAGGCAGGCCGGTTGGACGGATTGGGGTGGTGGGGCATCTTCCGGCGGATCTATCTGCCGCTATCGGTTCCGTCCCTCATTGGTGCTGGTCTGACGCTTTTCCTCTTCCAATGGCAGTCCTACGTTTGGCCGTTGCTCAATGGCACGGACGAGCAGCACATCCTGGGTCCTATCGCCCTGTCCAACCTCCAAGGCCAGTTCAACGTGGACTACGGCGTGATGTTCGCTGGATCGATAGTCCTAACAGTGATTCCGCTCGCCATCATCATTGGGTTCCAGCGTTTCTTCATCCAGTCCGTCACTACCACCGGGCTCAAGTAACTCCCTATCAACCACCTCGGCCTATCAACCACCTCGGCATGGCACAGCCCTGCCCGAAGCAATCTACAGAAGGAACAACCATGGGTGCTCAGCACCGCATCATTCTTGACACTGACATTGGATCCGACGTCGACGACGCACTGGCTTTGGCTCTGATCTTTGGCTCGCCCGAGGCTGAACTCCTTGGCGTCACTACCGTATATGGCGACACACTGCTGCGGGCGCGTCTCGCAAAGCGGTTCGGCAAACTGTCAGGCCGGGATATCGCCGTATATCAAGGAATTGCCAGTCCGAAGTCAGGCCGCGAAGTGTGGTGGCCCGGCCACGAGGGTTCCCTGCATGAAGGACTTCCGCAGGAAATCATCGAGTCCGAGGACGCTGTCGCGTATCTCGTGCGGGAAGTCGCCAACCATCCCGGCGAGATCGATGTGATGGCAATCGGACCCCTAACGAACATCGCAGCGGCCCTTGAAGCTGATCCAGCATTCGAGCGCAATCTGCGGCATCTGTGGATCATGGGCGGAGCGTTCGGCACGGGCGAGACCGAGCACAATTTCCGCAGTGATGACCAAGCAGCTCGGACCGTTTTCGCATCCTCCCTCAACATCACCGTCACCGGCCTTGAAGTGACCCGCCAAGTGGAGATGCGCCGGGACCAGCTCGAACTGATCGCTGCGGCCGGCCCGCTGGGAGAAGCGCTCGACGCCGATATCCGGCAATGGTGGGCGTTCTGGAACGAGGAATGGAATGTCCCGCACGACCCCATCACAGTCCTGACGTTGCTTCGCCCGGAGCTCTTCGAAGTGTCCACACCCGGTACTGTCGCGATCACGTGCGACGGCGATTCGGCGGGCTTGAGCACGTTCACCCCTGATCCCGAGGGCAGGGTTCGCTGCGTCACCACCATCGACGCGCAAGCAGTCGCGAACGAAATCAGCACCAGAATCGTCAAGGCGGGCAGGCTGCTGCACGACGTCGAGACTCCCTGAGCCTGATCATGCCGTCACTGCCGGGCGAAGCGCGTGCTTCGTTCAGCAGTGACGGCATCCCCGTGCTTGGAATCCTTGCCAAACAGTGGCACGCTGATGCCCACTTGGGGTGATTGAAGAGCGGCTGACTCTGCGCAGGGGAAGGACGGGGATGCCAACCGATTTGCCAGCAGGCTCCGCGGGTCCGCCCGCACGGACTGACGTTTCGGCTGCGCTGTTGGGTGGGAAAACGTTCCGAAGCCTCAGCGAACAGACCCTCTCACCCAAGGAAGAACAGTTCGAACGAGGCCGCCAAACGCTCGGGCTGTTCCTCGCCCCAGCCGTGGCAGTGGTTTTTGCCCTCCTGCCAGTGCCCATGGACCGGACGCAGCAGCTCCTCGCCGCCGTGCTGTTGGCGGTCATCATCCTGTGGATCTGCGAGCCTGTGCCCATCCCGGTCGGAGGACTTCTTGGGGTGGCGGCTATCGTGCTGCTCGGAATCGCCCCTGCGGGTGACGTGCTTGCTCCTTTCGGATCGACGACGATCTTTACCTTCATTGGGGCGTTCATCCTGGCGCAGGCGATGCTCAAACACGGCATCGCGCAAAGACTCGCCTACGCAGTACTTTCATTTCCGGGGGTGGCCAAGTCCACGTACCGGGTGATCGTCGCGTTCGGGGTCATCACATGCATTCTGTCGGCGTTTCTGTCGAACACGGCCACCGTGGCAATGCTGATGCCGACGGCGCTTGGGATACTTGCTGTGATTGCCGAACTCCTCCAGGACCGCGGAGTTGTAAAGCCCGACTTTGACCCGCTCCGGCTCCGCCTTGGAGCTGCGCTGATGCTCATGCTGGCCTACGGTGCAAGCGTTGGTGGTCTACTTACCCCTGTGGGTTCCCCGCCGAACCTCATCGGCCGTGGACTGATCGAGGAAGCAACCGGGGAACGAATTTCCTTCGCCCAGTGGATGGCCACGGCGGCACCGCTCTGCCTGGTCATGTTCGTGGTGCTCGCACTGATCATGTTCCTGCTCAACAAGCCAGAAATCCGGCGGCTCGAAGGAGTCGAAGAGTACATCCGCAAGCAAAAAGCCCTTCAAGGCCGGATGTCCCGGGCCGAGGTGAACACGCTTATCGCCTTCGCAATGACCGTGTGCCTTTGGTTACTGCCTGCGGCGGCAAGCCTGGTCTGGGGCACTGACTCCGCTATCTACAATTTTCTGGACGACCGGCTGGATGAGGGAATAGTGGCCGTTCTGGGGGCGTCGCTGCTGTTCATTCTGCCGACCAACTGGAAGGAACGCCGGGCCACCCTGACGTGGACCGACGCCGCGAGGATCGACTGGGGAACCATCATCCTGTTCGGGACGGGCATCATTTTCGGTTCGTTGCTCTCGGCGACGGGTTTGGCCCGGACCATTGGGACCGCCGCGTCCCAGAACCTGAACGTCACCAACTTTGTGGCCATCACCGCATTCGCCGCAGTTCTGGCCGTCCTCATTTCGGAGACGACCAGCAACACGGCTTCGGCCGCCGTCGTGGTCCCTATCGTCATTCCACTCTGCCAAGCGATGGGAATCGATCCGATGGTGCCCGCGTTGGCCGCCACGTTCGCGGCCTCGTTTGGGTTCATGCTGCCTGTGTCCACGCCGCAAAACGCGATCGTTTACGGTTCCGGCTGTGTTCCGATCACCCGGATGATCCGCACCGGCATTGCGTTCGACGTCATCGGAGCGCTGCTCATCATCGGCATCATTCCTGTGATGGTGGCGGCTACAGGGATCGGCCGCTAGCCAGGGCTGTTTAGGCTCCCGGCATTATGATCAGCCCGCTCGTATGACGGTTGGGGCTGATTGGCCCAAGAAGGCCGCAACGTGTGGTTTTTCTATTCGATGGAGAGTAATCTCAGCCGCGATGCCCTTCTTCACTGGCATCGGCCAGGCGGCCGCGGGGAACGGCCGCTGTCAGGGACTTGTCCCGTGAGCGCAGGCACTGGTCTCCCTCCACAACTCATGGATGGTGCCGCGGAATACACTCGCTCCGCTCGAAATCGAGGAACCCCATGAAAAACAAAAAGGCGCTCAGGCTTGCGCCCGTTGCAGTACTGGTCGCTGCCATGCTTTACCCCGCTGTGCCGGCGGCAGCCGCCTTGCAATTACCTATTTCGCTTCCAGCAGGCGAAGGCTGTTCGTTTGCGCTGATGCTCGATGGATCTGGTGGCATCATCCACACAACAGAGTTCAAGGACAAAGACGGCAACGTGGTACGCGTTCTCGAAGCCGGCAAGGGCGTCCTCCTGACGTACACGAACCTCGATACCGGGGAGTCTGTCACCATCCGGACTGACGGTTCGGTAGCCAGCACCCGGGTCAATGCCGATGGGACGCTCACGGTCACGGCAACGGGCCACAACGGACTGATCTTGTTTCCCACGGATATCCCTGCAGGGCCTACAACTACGCATTACATTGGCAAATTGGTCTACGACATCGATCCTGTGACCGGCGTTTTCACTTTCGTGACGAGTTCAGGCCAGCAGCGGGACATCTGCGAAGAACTGGAGTAGAGCCGAACGGCTGGCCCGGTTTCCGGGCCAGCTGCGGACCGCCGTCCTAAACGCCCAGAGCATCCAGCACACTTTGGCCGATGTCCTTGCCAATCCGACGAAGCAACTTCCTGGACAACTCAGGATCCTTCGCGGAGTCCAACGTTGTGTAGTCAGCCAGCGCATACACGCAGGACAAGGACATCTCGGACCACCGCTCTTGCGGCAGCAGCGAGCGGCCGGCGACGGCGATGATGGGCCGGGTGCCGGAACGGCGGGCGACGGCGGCGGGCAGCTTCCCTGCGAGCGTCTGCTCATCGATGCTGCCTTCGCCGGTGATCACAAGATCGCAATTCTCCTTGCGGGCATCGAAGTCCAGAAGGTCCAGGAAGTAGTCCGCGCCTGAAACCTGGCGGGCACCCAGCAGGAGGCAGGCGAACCCGATCCCGCCGGCACTGCCGGCACCGGGCTGCTCTGCCAAGGACGCGATCCCAGCCTGCGACTCGCGGCCTGCCCAGGAACCCACCGCAGCAGCAGCCCCAGAGCCGGCGAGCACCGAAACGAAGTGCGTCAGACCGGCGTCGAGCGCTGAAACATCAGTGAGCGAACAGCCCTTCTGCGGCCCGAAAACGGCGGGCGAGCCGTCGGGACCGCAAAGTGGGTTGTGGACGTCGGTGGCGAGGATGAGTTCCACGTCCGCCAGTTCCGGGACCAACGAGCCGGACACCGAATGCACCAGTGAGAGTGAATGCCCGTTGCCTGACAGGGAAAGCCCGGACGAATCCAGGAACCGAAGACCCAGCGCTGCGAGCATGCCCATGCCGCCATCGGTACTGGAACTGCCGCCAAGGGCCAGCACCAAACGTGCGGGCCGAAGGCCCAAGGCAAACAGCACGGCTTCGCCGAAACCACGGCTCGAAGCCTCCATCGGCGCCAAGTCACCTTGAGGCAGTACGGCCAAACCGCACGTGTTCGCGACCTCCACAACTGCCGTGACGCCGTCGAACGCGATGTCTGCCTGGACGGGCCGGCCCGTGGGGCCGGCAACCGTGCAGTTGTAACGGCCGAAGCCGGAGGCGACGGCGGCATCAACGCTGCCGTCACCTCCGTCCGCGAGTGGAAGGATCTCGCAGTGGATCGCCCCGGATGTGCCGTGGGCGGCACCGAGGCCCGCTGCCAGGGCTTCCGCAACCTCGCCGGCGGTGAGGCTGCCTTTGAACTTGTCAGGGGCGATGAGCACGGTCTTCGGGGCGGTGGTGTTGGTCATGTCAAATGGATTCCGAGTAGGCGGGACGGCGGTCGGCGGAGGCGGCGGGTACAGGAGGTGACGGTACGACGGCGGCTGAGTGCTTGGGTGCCTCAAGGGGGTCTGTCTCGTCCTCCACAGGGACCACCACGGCATCATCAGCTGGCATCGGTTCCACGGTCTCGCCCGCAAAGACGCGACGGGCGCGGTCGGTGTCCAGTGTGCGGTCCCAGCGGGCGATGACCAGGGTGGCCACGGCGTTGCCGGTGAAGTTGACCAGGGCACGGCACTCGGACATGAATTTGTCGATTCCGAAGATCAGCATGATCCCGGCCGCGGGGATGGTGCCGAGCGTGGTGAGCGTGGCGGTGAGGGCAATGAAACCGCCTCCGGCGACGCCTGCCGCACCCTTGGAAGTCAGGAGCATCACGGCGAGCAGGCCGAGCTGCTGGCCAATGGTCAGATCCGTGTTGGTGGCTTGTGCGATGTACAGGGCAGCGAGCGAAAGGTAGATGGCGGCGCCGTCCAGGTTGAAGCTGTAACCGGTGGGAACAACCAGGCCAACAGTCTCCTTCTTCACTCCGGCATGCTCGAGCTTGCGCATCAGGCCGGGGAGAGCAGGCTCAGCGGTAGAGGTGCCCAGGATGAGCATGTATTCCTCTTTGAGGTGCCGGATCATGGTGAAGATGTTCAGCCGCAGCATGGCCATGATGGAGCCGAGCACAACAATCACGAACAGTATGGAGGTGCCGTAGAACAGCGCAATCAATCCGCCCATGCTGGTCAGCGACGAGACACCGTACTTGCCAACTGCGAAGGCCATGGCGCCGAACGCACCCAGCGGAGCGGCCTTCATGATGAAGCCCAGGATCTTGAACATCACGCCGGTGAGCCGTTGGACGCCGTCCAGCACAGGTGCGCCAACCTTGCCCATGGCGTTCAGGGCGATGCCGAACACCACAGCAATGAAGATGATCTGCAGGATGTCGCCCTCAACGAACGGGCCGGCGATGCTGTTGGGAATGATGTGCGTCAGGAACTGCCACCACTCCTGGTGCTGTCCGGCGTCGATCAGTTTCGCAGCCGAGTCGGAGGTCTTGATAGTGCTGGCGTCTGCGTTGACTCCGTCACCCAGACGGAAAACGTTGATGGCCACAAGGCCGAAGACCATGGCGCAAATAGTGCCGATCTGGAAGTAGGTGAGGGCTTTCAGGCCCGTCATCCCCACCTTCTTGAGGTCGGCGACACTGGCGATTCCGCCCACGATGGTCAGGAACACGATGGGGCCAATGAGCATCTTCATCGCGTTCACGAACGTGGTGCCGATGGGTTCCATGGCGATGCCGGCAGTCGGGGCGAGCCAGCCCAGGACGATGCCGACCACGATCGCGGTGAGCACCCAAAAGTACAACTGCCGGTACCAACGGGTCTTGTTTGGCGCTTTCCTGCTTGTGGCCGCTGCGCCGGCGGTGGTGATGTGTTCCATGATTCCTACCTCATTGTGGAATGTCTCTGGAGAAGCTGAAGGATGTGGGGAATTACGAAGGCGGCCAGGCGGCCGCCGTCGAACGTTCACTCTGTTGGGTTAGACAGCCGCGAGAGTGCTGACGAGTGCCGAGATAATGGCCTCGGTGACATCGTCCGTGGTGGCGTCGCCGCCGACGTCGCGGGTCAGGTGACCGGAACCCGTGGCCTGTTCGATCGCTGCCTCCACGCGGCGGGCTTCCTCGTGCAGGCCGAAGTGGTCCAACATGAGGGCGGCACTGGCGATGGCACCGATCGGGTTGCTGATGCCTTGGCCCGCAATGTCTGGTGCGGAACCGTGGACCGGCTCGAACATGGACGGGAAGCGGCGCTCCGGGTTCAGATTGGCGCTCGCGGCCAGGCCAAGGCTGCCGGCAAGGGCGGAGCCGAGGTCCGAGAGGATGTCGGCGTTCAGGTTGGAGGCAACCACTACGGACAGGTCCTCCGGCTTGAGGATGAACTTGGCGCTCATCGCATCAACCAGCACGCTCTCGGTCTGCACGTCAGGGTAATCCAAGGCGACACGCTGGAAGGTTTCGTCCCAGAGGACCATGCCGTACTGCTGGGCGTTGGACTTGGTCACCGAGGAAACCTTCTTCACCGTGCGGGTCCTGGCGAGATCGAAGGCGAAACGCATGATGCGCTCGCAGCCTTTTTCGGTGAAGAGCGCGGTCTGGAGGGCGACCTCATTGCCGGGACCGCGGCCGCTCAGGTTGCGTCCGCCGAGGCCGGCGTATTCGCCCTCGCTGTTTTCGCGGACGACGATCCAGTCCAGCTCGGTATCGTCAGCCTTGCGGAGCGGGGACTGGATTCCGGGGAGGAACTTGACCGGGCGGATGTTGGCCCACTGGTCAAAGTTCTGGGTGATGTTCAGGCGCAGCCCCCAGAGGCTGATGTGGTCCGGGACGTTTTCCCAACCAACGGCTCCGAAGTAGATGGCGTCGAAGTCCTTGAGAGCTTCAAGGCCCTTTGGATCCATCATCTGCCCGGTCTTTTCGTAGTAGCCGCAACCCCACGGGAATTCGGTCCATTCGAAGGCGAACTTGCCCTCGGAGTTCTCGGCGAGTGCGTCCAGCACGCGACGGCCAGCGGAGACAACTTCCTTGCCCACGCCGTCAGCGGGAATCGATGCGATGGTGAATTTCTGGGTGGCGCTCATGCCTACCTCCTCGTTGAGTTTGTTAGCAGTGAGCCTGTTATCGGGGTCACACTGTTCTTCCTCTTCAAGTAGACGTTTGAGGGGTAGTTGGCGTCCAAGACTTAGTTTCGATACGGCTGATAGGTAGGGCCTATCAGTTCTCTTCGACACCGTGGCTGCGGGCAACGTCCAGGAACGCTCTGGCAGCAGGCGTGAGATTTTCCTTCCGGCTCAGCACTGCGACATCCAGATAATTGACAGGCTCGATCAACAGCGTCCTCAGCCCCGCTTTGTGTGCGGTGGGTGCCCACGACGACGGCATCACAGCGTGGCCGACCCCTGCCAGAACCAGCGGAAGGATGGACGTCCTGTGCGCGACTTCCACCACGATCTCCACCTCCACACCGTGCGCCAAAGCATCGTCCACCAGCCAGCGCATCAGGGATCCGCGCTGGCTCGCGATGAGCCGATGGCCGCCGAGGTCCCCGCGCTGGATGGCAGTGGCTTTGGGGGCAAACGTGTCCGCTTGTGGATTGACGATCAAGATCAGGGGCTGGCGTTCAAGCTCCAGGACTTCGACGCCGGGCACCTTAATTTGGGTCGGCGACCCCGCCAAACCGATCTCGCTGCTTCCGCTACGGACGGATTCGATCACTTCTTCAGGAGTGAAAGCAGCGCCTACGTTCAGCCGGACCCAGGGATGGAGCTTGGTGAAGGCGGCGATCATCGAGGTCAGAGGTTCGATGCCTGGCGAAGGCATCGTGATGATGTCCAGCCGGCCGCTGCGCATACCCCGCAAAGATTGGACGGCTGACTGGGCCGCGTCGAGGTCCCGCATCACCAAGCGGGCCGGTCCAACGAGTTCCTTGCCGGCTTCGCTCAGGACTGCGCGCCGGCCGATTCGATGGAAGAGCGGAACGCCGAGCTCTTTCTCAAGGCTCGCAATGGTTTGGGACAGTGACGGTTGGGCGATCAGAAGATGCTCGGCTGCGCGGTTGAACCCGTCGTGATCCACGACGGCGAGGAAGTACTTAAGTTTTCGCGTATCCACGGTGTGGGGTCCTTTGGGCGTAGGCGAAGGTTTCAGGGCATCGATAGTTTATGCCTATCAATATCCCTTCAAACGGAACCCAACTGAGTCGCAGCTGAGCGCGTTTTGACGGCTCTAAACGCGCTCTAATGCGACTCAGTTGGGTTCAAACCCGGACGGTTTCCTTCCCGGCGATCACCTGGTTCAGCTGGGCGAGCGTGTCCTCTGGCGTTCCGTTGGCGTCAACCCGCATGAAGCCGTCGAACTCGGGCAGGGAGCGGTAAGCAGTTCGGAACGCTTCCAGGTCTGCCAACTCTTCATGATCGGTACCGCGCGCCATGATCCGTCGTTGGGCACACCGCGGGTCAACCTCGAAGTGGACTACGAGGTCCGGGACCGGGAGCTTTTCCTGCAGCCACGGGAGGAACCAGCCCCGCCTCAATCCAGCCGCGAGGCGCAGGGCCAGTTGGCAGTGCAGGTGCCTGTCCATGACCACCAAGCCGTCGAACCGCAGGGCTCGGGCATGCGAAACAAGGACGTTGACCACGCGGATGCACGTCTCTACAAAATCGGCACCGCGTGGCGGCAACTTCCACCCAAATCGCTCCGCAACGAGCGACATCCGTCTGCGTGCAGCATGGTTGCTAAGCAGCAGCGCGTTGTGCCCCTCAGCGCGAGCAGAGTCCACCAAGGCGCGGGCCGCCGTCGTCTTTCCTGAGCCGTCTATTCCTGTCAGAACAATGAGCATGGGGCCTCCCGTCGTCTCTCTTCCAACGGAGGGGAGGCCAGTGGTGTGCCCTGATTGAGGCATAGATCACTTCCCGGGCAAGACCCGTTCACCCAAAGGGCCGCCAAGTAAACCGGGGTTGCTCCCGATTCAGGAAGGCGCTGATGCCGATCTCCATGTCAGGGCTGTCAGGCATGGCGGACCAGGCGGCGGCCCACTCCTGATCGATGTCCGTTTGCCCGTCCGAGGCATCCAGGTCCACCAAGCGCTTCATGGAATGCATCGAGAAGCGCGAACGGTTCCGCAGCGACTCGAGCAGCGCCTCGCATTGTTGCTCAAAGGACGCGGAAGGAACGACGTCGGCCACCAAACCCAGCGCTTGGGCTTGGTCTGCAGTGAATGTTTGCCCGGTAAGGAGGATGTATTTGGCGTTGGCGTGCCCCACCAGCCGGACCAGCCGTTCAATGCCCGGGCGCGGGTAGATGATGCCGATCTTGGCCGGAGTCAGCCCGAAGACTGCGCGCTGGTTGGCGATGATGAAGTCGCACGCCGAGGCGATCTGCCATCCTCCGCCCATGCAGGCGCCATCCACCAAGGCGACAGTGGGCTTGGAAAGTGATGCAATGGCGTGATCCGCCAGGCTGAGATGGTCAACAACGGACCCGTCCGGCTGGGGGTCCAACAGCACTGACGAGAGTTCCTTGATGGAAGCCCCTGCGCAGAAAGTGTCGCCCGCACCGCGCAGTGCCACCACGGCAATATCGGGATCGGTATCGAGCTGGGGCATCAGCTCCTGGATTTCCAGGCACATTGCCTTGGTTAGGGCATTGCGCTGGGCAGGGTTGCAGATTTCCACGGTAGCGATGCCATCAGCCACGGAAACCGCTATGCGGCCCACACGGCTGGCATGGGAAACACGGCCCGCGGAAACACGGGCAGCTTGGGAAACTGTGCTCATCGCCGTGCTCCATTCTTGGCCGGAGCCGAGGCAGGCCCGCAAAGAACGCGGCCCTCGCGCTCAAGCCGCGTGACGTCGTCGTAGGTCATTCCCAGCTCCATGAGTACTTCGGTGGTGTGTTCGCCAAGCAGCGGCGGGGGCGACAGGATTTCGCTGGGTTCCCCGTCCAATGTCAGCGGTCCGCGTAGGAGGGGCAGCTCAGAGCCGTCCCGCCGCTGGCCGTGTTGGACAAGGCCCAGCGCGGCGACCTGTTCGGAGGCCAGGGCCTGCGTGTAGTCGTAGATGGGGCCGCAGGGGATTCCCGCCTGGCTGATCAGCGGCACCCATTCGTCTGCCGGTTTGGCCACCAAGGACGCCTCAATGAGTTCGCTAAGCTGCTGCCTGTTGGCCGAGCGGTCCGCCCCTGTGATGAACCGGGGATCCTGTACAGCCTTGGGAATATCCAGCAGGCTACAGAATGCCTTCCACTGTTTGTCGCTGCCCACAGCGATGTTGATGGATTCGGTGGCGGTGGAAAACTTGCCGTAGGGGGCGATGACGGGATGGTTATTGCCCTGCGCTGTGGGCGCTTCCTTAAGGCTGAGCGCCTGCTGTCCCTGGAAGGCGGACAGGTTCAGTGCCGTCTCCAGAAGGGAGGTGGACACGTTGCCAACGCGCTCACCATTGCGGACTCCGAGCAGTGCTGCGAGGATCCCAAACGCGCACACCATTCCGGAGGTGATGTCCACGATCGGTATTCCCACGCGGTAGGTTTCACCGTGACCAGGCCCGGTGACCGACATCAGCCCGGACATCCCTTGGATGACCTGATCCAGGCCGGCGTCGTCTTTGAGGGGCCCGGTGTTGCCGAACCCGGTGACGGATCCCACTACAAGCCCGGGATTGAGTTCTTCCAACCGCGAAGGGGCGAACCCCATTTTCGCCAAGGTGCCGGGCTTGAAGTTCTCCACCAGGACGTCGGCTCCGGCTATCAGCGTGGAGAGGATGTCGCGTCCCTCTGCTGAGTAGAAATCAACGCAAACCGAGGTCTTGTTCCGGTTCACGGAATCGAAGTACAGGCTGTGGCCATCCTGGAAGGGCGGCCATTGACGGGCGGTATCGCCGCCGTTGATGCTTTCGACCTTGATGATCCTGGCGCCCATGTCGGCCAGGAGTGCGGTGCAGTAGGGTCCCGCGAGGGCTCGGCTGAGATCGACCACGGTGATTCCGCGGAGTGGTTTGAGCATTGTGGGCACCTTTCGTGCGTAGAAGAGTGTGCAAAGGAAGGCTAGAGGCTGGATGGAATCACCAAGGCGCCGACCAGCAGGAGTGGTCCGACCACCACCATGGACAGGCCCCAACGGGTAAGGAGCCTGGTGACACGGGGCCGCTCGTCTGCATCGACGGTGGCCACGAAGGTGGCGCCGACGGTCGAGAACGGTGAGACGTCCACGATCGATGAACACACGCCCAGTGCGGCGATGACCGCCCACCCGGCAATGTCTCCGGAAGCCACGAGCGGAAGGGCCAGGGGAACCAGCGCCGCGAGCATTCCGGTGGTGGAGGCGAACGCGGAGATGAGTCCGCCGATCCCGCAGATCACCAGTGCGGCCAGCAGGGGAGTCCCGACGGCGCCCGCTGCTTCGCCGAGCATCGCGACGGCTCCCATGGTCTGAAGGACTCCGACGAACGTGATGATCCCACCAACCAGCAACACCGTGGACCAGTCGATCTTGGCCACTGCCGATTTGCCGGATTGCGGATCGCAAAGGGTGAGGACCGAGGCGAATGCGAAGCAGAGAACGCCGATGTCCGGATTTGAGCCCAGGACCGACATGAAGATGACGGTGACAACCAGCCCTGCCATGCACAGCACGGTGATGATTTGGTTGCGGTTGAGCTTTGAGGCCGACGCCGGTACTTCCGGCGCCGGTACCTCCGTCGCCGCGGCCGCGTCAAGGACCTGGACGGCTGCTTGCTTCCCTCGGGCAATGTTGCCTTCGCGCTCAAAGGGGTGCGACGGCGTCGGGCGGCTTGCGCTGAAGGATGGCCGCTGGGTGCCGAAACCGTCAGCAGTACGCGTGTTGAGAGGCCTGAACCCACCGAACATGACGTAAGCGGCGGCCAGCAGAAGGAGATTGGTTCCCAGTGCGACGCTGAACAGGACCAGGGGATCAAGGTCAATCCCAGCCGCACGGGCTGTGCCGTACGTGACAATGCCGAACAAGCTCGTCGGGGCGAAGCCGCCTGCGCTCAAACCGGACCCAATGGCGATCCCCATCAGCATGCGGTCGATGCCATAGCGTTTGGCAAGCGGCATGCCGATGGGTGCCATGACCAGGCCTGCCAAGGGGGAGCCCATGGCCGATATGCCGATGGTGAGCGCGAAAAAGGCGATGGGAAGAAAGAAAGCCCGGTCACCCACTTTGGTGATGGCCAGCTCGATGATGCGGTCGATCGTTCCGTTGGCCTGGGCGATCGAGAAGAAATACGTGACTCCTACCAGCAGGACGAGGATCCCGATGGGGAACCCCGCCACCACTTTGTCGATGGTCATTCCAGCCATCCAAATTCCAACGCCGGCAGCCGCTGCGAACATGAGCACGCCAATGTGCACTTTGCGCAGGGTTGCCAGGACAAAGACGCCCACAAAGATGGCGAGGGCAGCTATTTGTTGTTCCAAGACCCGTTCTCCAATCAAACATCGTCGGTTCACTGGATGAACCAATGGTTCATTTTGGGAAATCGCCTGTACCGTAGGTCATAAGAAAGTGAGCGGTCAAGGGGGAGTGTGAATGAGTACGCAGAGTGTGGTCACGGCTATCCGGGTTCTTGAAGCCGTATCGGACAACCAGCCGGCAGGCCTGTCGGAGCTGAGCCGTGAGGTGGATGTCCCCAAGGCTACGGTCCTTCGCATGCTCAGGACCCTGGCGGAATTGGGATGGGTGGCGCAATCCGAAGCGCAGGCCGGAAAGTGGGTGCTGACCAACCATGCTTTCGCCGTGGCCAGCCGGGGCAGCAGCGGCTCGGTCATCCGCGACGCCGCCATGGGCCCCCTGAATGCATTGCAGCTGGACACCACGGAGACTGTCCACCTCGCGGTCCCGGACCGCGGGTACATGCTCATCATCGAACGCCTCGACACGCCCCATGTCCTGCGGGCTTTCCTGCCGCTGGGATCCCGCTTGCCGATGCACGCGTCCTCCACCGGAATTGCCTATTTGTCCGCTGCTGAGGACGAGATCGTGGATGACTATCTGGCCACGCCCCTTGAAGCCTTAACGCCGCAAACGGTGGTGGACCCGGCGCAGCTCCGGGCCATGATCGCGGAAACCCGTGCACGCGGATACTCCATCAATGAGCAGGGCCTCAGTACGGGAATCACCTCAATCGGTGTTCCCTTGTTGGGGCCAGGCGGTGTGGCGGCAGGATCAATCTCCATTTCCGGGCCGTCAAGCAGGATCGTGCCTGCCAAGTATCAGGAATACGGAGAGGCCGCCGCGGGTACTGCGCGGGAGATCAGCCAGGCACTTGGAGCTTTTTCGGCGAAGAGGTACTAAGTTTCCTGTTGAAATACTTCGCCGGAACACAATGCGCGCCTATCATGATGCTGTGCACGTGCTTCGAGGGCGGCGGTTCTGTTTGAACTGTTGTCATTTGGGGTAAGTACGGAATAAGGAGAGAACATTTCTCCGTTCGGTGCCCGTTGCTTTGGGGTGGAGCTCCAATTGGAGTCCCAGCGGACGCCTTCCTAACTGGACAAATTTGTTTGAAGGGATGCGTAGCTTAGATGAACACACTATTGGTGATTGCCGGCGTCATTGCGATCGTGCTGCTGCTTGTTGGCGGTTTTAACCAGGCCCTGAGTTTCCTGCTGTGGGTAGGAATTATCTTGCTGGTCCTGGCGCTCATTGGCTGGGTTCTCGGCCGGGGCCGGTCGCGCGTATGACAACTGATCCAACCGAAGTTGCCGGCTTCAGCCAGGTGCACGATGGGATCACGACGCCAGGTCATCCGATCCCACGCGATCTTGGGGCGCCCGCCTCAAGCGATCAGGTACCTGTTGGCGACGCATCCGGGGAAGGTTCGGAAGATGCCGCCGATGCCGGGGGAAATGAATCAGCGAATCCACCCGGGCCGGCAGAAGAAAAAGATGAGCGGACCGCAGACGATCGCGGTTTGACTACCGAAACCAATCCTTCGGATTGACATGGGTTTTGCGGTCGCGGCCAGGGAAGGGATCCCGGGCCCGACCGCGCCCTTTGGTCACCCAGCCAGTACTAATAGCTGGGCAGTAATTCCGTTTATCGATTGGGGAAGAAATGCGAATCGGTTCAATTATTGGGCTGTTCGTAGTTGTGTGGCTCGTCATTGGAGCAATAGCGGCCGGCCAACGCGGCTATTACAACGCCCCACCCGCGCAGTGTTCGCAGTTTGCGACCATCGCCCTGAATATTGTGGCCGGGCCCCTTAATTACACAGGCATGGATCCACAAGCCGGTTGCCAGGTTCCGCAGCCATCGTGAGCCGGTACGGCAAGCGCCTGACGACGATTCTTCTGGCTCTGGCGGTACTCGCCGGAGCATTGACGGCATGCTCACAACGTCCTTCCCCGGAGGCGCTTAAGGGACCAGCCAAGGACGTCTTCTCTGCCGTCCAGGCCACTACCCTGGCGGTGGAAATCAGGATCAAGAACAGCACGACGGCGGCTGCCGGCTCTACTGCTGCGGATGACATGTTGGGCGAGGTCGAGTCCGCTACCGATGAAGTTGAAGGTTTCACGGCTCCCACGGAGGAGGAAAAGTCGCTCCGGGATGACATGTTGGCATCCTTCGCCACAGTCTCGCGCGCCTTGCTGCATGCACGCGACGCGTTGACGGCTCCTGCCGGTAGCCCGCAACCCGGTAGCCCGCAACCCAGTGGCCCGGAACCCAGTGGCCCCGAACAGGGGCAATCGGGTTCAGGCGAGAATGGCCTGCCCCAAGTCCTGGCCGAACTGCGCAGTGCAACGGACCAGCTCAAAGCCCTCATGACCAAGGCCGGCATCCAGTGAAGCGGCTCCTCGGCGTTGCACTGGGCATCCTGACGGCAATCGGGGGCTTCGTTGACATCGGGGATTTGGTGACCAACGCCGTAGTAGGCTCCCGCTTTGGACTTTCCTTGGCGTGGGTGGTGGTGGTCGGCGTCGTCGGAATCTGCCTTTTTGCCAACATGTCAGGACGGGTGGCAGCGGTATCCGGCCGGGCTACGTTCGAGGTGATTCGCGAACGCATGGGACCGCGCGCCGGACTGGCCAACCTTGGCGCTTCCTTCCTGATCAACCTGATGACGGTCACCGCCGAGATCGGCGGCATCGCTTTGGCCCTGCAGTTGGCCAGCGGCGTGGCCTACCTGCTCTGGGTCCCCGTCGCGCTGCTGGCCGTCTGGCTGGTGATTTGGCGCGTGAAGTTTAAAATCATGGAGAACGTCACTGGTCTCCTGGGACTCTCCTTGGTGGTCTTTGCAGTGGCGCTTTTCCTGCTCAAGCCCGATTGGGGGGTCCTGGCCACCCAAGCGTTCACGCCGTCGGTGCCTCAGGAGGAAGGCGCTGGCGTGTATTGGTACTTTGCCATCGCTCTCTTCGGAGCTGCCATGACCCCCTACGAGGTCTTCTTCTTCTCCTCGGGCGCTGTGGAGGAACGGTGGAAGGTCAAGGATCTGCTCCAGGCCCGAATGAACGTTCTGCTCGGGTTCCCGCTGGGCGGGTTCCTTTCCGTGGCAATCGCCGCGTGCGCCGCCGTCGTTCTCCTGCCTGCGGGAATCAGCGTCACCACGCTTTCGCAAGTGGCCTTGCCCGTTGCCCTGGCCGGAGGCCAACTTGCCTTGGCCGTGCTGATTGTGGGCCTTGTGGCCGCAACCTTCGGTGCGGCGCTGGAGACCACGCTGTCCAGCGGCTACACGTTGGCGCAGTTCTTTGGATGGTCATGGGGAAAGTTCCGGCGCCCGGCGCAGGCCGCCAGGTTCCATATGTCCATGATCGTGGTCCTTCTGGCGGGTGCCGCTGTCCTCGCCACTGGCGTAGACCCCATCCTGGTCACTGAGTACTCCGTGGTGTTCTCCGCGATCGCGCTGCCTCTGACCTATTTGCCCATCCTGATTGTCGCGAACGATCCCCAATACATGGGTGAGCACGTCAACAACAGGGCCGTGAACATCGCCGGGTTGGTCTATTTGGTGATCATCCTTGCCGCGTCCTTGGCCGCCATTCCACTCATGATCATTACCGGAGCAGGCGCATGAGTACCGCTAAACGCAGGAAGATCCAGCCGCATGAAATCAGGCCTGCGCCACGCCCGGCAGGGTTGGTCCTGGACGCGCAGCTGCACTTGCTGGACCGTCAGGTGTTGGACGTCGACGGCGTACCCGTCACCACTGTCGACGACCTCGAGTTGAGTGGTCCCGCACCTGACGAGCCCATTCCCGAAGGTGCTGCACCGCCGAGCATTACGGCACTGCTGACAGGTCCGGTACTGGGCACGCGGATCTTCGGCGGCAGGCCGCCGTCGAACAGGCTGATCCGTATTCCATGGGACGTTGTGTCCGGCGTCGACACCGTCATCTCGGTTGGGGTGCGTTCGGACTCACTCGACGCGTCGTGGGTGGAGCGGTGGCTTCGGACCCATGTGATCGGGCGGATCCCGGGTGGTAGCCATGATCCTGACTGACATGCTGGGCAGTGAGGTGGTGGATAGCGGTGGTGAACGGCTGGGAGAGGTTTCAGACGTCCGCTTCGCCCTGGATTCTGCGCCTACCCAGCTCCTGAGCCAAGCCCGCGTGGTGGGCATCATTGTGAGTCCACGGACGGCGTCGTCTTTCCTTGGGTATGAGCGGCAAGGTATGACGCAGCCGTGGCCGGTGGCGCAGCTCCTGCGTTGGTGGCATCGGGGATCGTTCCTGGTGCTGTGGGAGGACATCGCGATGATGGGTTCACGGGAGGTGGTGCTTCGTCCGGACTTCGTGGCTTATGAATCGGGGCTGCCACGATAGCGCCTCAAGCATGAAATTGCTAAGTTTGCTGACTAATTTCTTCAAAGCATGGACACGTCGCCAACCGTCCTTATAGGTTCGAAGTGTTCCATTAACACGTTCCACCGCACGGAAAGGACAGGTCACATGGACAAGCAGAACGCCACGCCAGAAGAGGAAGCGGGGGGCTACGGCACCCCCACAGCAGAGCAGGAAGCGGGCGGATCGCAGGCACAGCCCCGCGTGGAAGAGGACCTCAGCGAAGCCGGCCTGAGCGAGGACAGCCCTGATGGCGAAACATACGCAACCGGCGCACCAAACCTCAGCCATTTGGATCCTGAGGACTCGGACAGCGCAGGCGAACCTGGCGCCGGCCGCTTCGGTGGCATCGACGAACAGTCCCAGGCCGAGCAGAATCTGGACCAGCCTACAGACTCCCTGGCCGATGGCAGCGGCAATGATCTGCCCCGGGACCAGTCACCCAAGGACGACGACGAAGAGAACTTCGACGCAGGTTAGGCCGTAACCCCGGCGCGCCCATAAGACAGGCGCGCCACCGGTTATGCAGCCAGCCGGCTGGCGCGCCGCCGGCACTACAAGGCTCAAAAGAGTCCGGCACTTTAGAGCGCAGTACATACAACGCACTACGAGAAGACACATCGAAGGAGCGACACCTTATGGCTACCGTCAATAAGTCAGTTGAAGTAGATGTACCCGTGTCCGTTGCCTACAACCAGTGGACGCAGTTCGAGACGTTTCCTGAGTTCATGAATGGCGTGGAGTCCGTGCAGCAGATCGACGACACAGCCCTCCACTTCGCAACGAACGTGGGCGGCGTGAAGCGCGAATACAACGCGCAGATCATCGAGCAGGTGCCTGATGCATTAGTCAGCTGGGCGAGCGTGGACGGCCCGCGCAATGCGGGAACCGTGACGTTTGAACCGTTGGACGCGGGGCACACACGCGTCAACGTAGAGATCGAATGGGAGCCGGACACCCTCGCGGAAAAGGCCGGCTCGGCAGTGGGAGCTGACAGTTTGCGCGTGGGCGCGGACCTGGACAAGTTCAAGAAGTTCATCGAGGCCCAAGGCCATGAGACCGGAGCCTGGCGTGGCACAGTATCCGGTGGTGATGTGGACGAAGGCGGAGGAGCATTGGTTTAAAGGGTTCGTGTAAGCCCCATACCGGTGGAGGTCGGCCAGCGAAGGGGCCGGCCTCCATGGGTGCTACGAAGAACAGGCTCCAGTGAGGAGAAGTGATGGCTACGTCCAGCAACGTAGAGGCAGAGCGGAAGTTCGACGTCGATCCTTCCACGCCGCTTCCCACGCTTGACAGGATCGACGGCGTTGCCCGCGTGGGAGAGCCAGTCGCCCATAGCCTGGAGGCGGTCTATTTCGACACGAATGACCTCGCGCTTGCGGCCCGTGGAATCACGTTGCGGCGCAGGACAGGAGGCCCCGACGCCGGTTGGCACCTCAAGCTTCCCCACAGCCCGGGACGTCGCACCGAAATCCATGCACCCTTGGGCCAGGCCGATGCAGTGCCGGTGGAACTCATGGACCGGATCCTTGCCTACACGCGCGGACACGCAGTCATAGCAATTGCCACACTCAACACCGAACGCACCAGCTACCCCCTCTACAAGGACGACGGCGGCCGGGTTGCGGAGTTCGTGGATGACCACGTGCGGGCACGTGTGTCGCTGGGGAATGCCCATGAACAACAATGGCGCGAATGGGAAGTGGAACTCAACGGCAGCGGGCCCTCGGACAATGGCGACGACATTTTGGATGCCGTGGCAAGCCAGCTCACTGGCGCCGGGGCGAGCCCCAGCGGGCGGTCGTCCAAACTGGCAACAGCCCTGGGAGATTCCTGGCCGCGTGCAAAGGGGTCCGGCCGCGAGGTCCCCAGCGGCAAGGGACCGGCCGTGGTGCCTGTCCTGAACTACCTCGACGCCCAAGTGGCAAAGTTGCTCTTGCAGGACGCGCATGTGCGAATGAACCGTGACGATTCCGTCCATAAGATGCGCTCACTGACCCGCCGGATCCGTTCGGTGCTCCATAGTTACCGCAAGCTTTTCAAGGGTTCCCCGGTTCAGGAACTTGAGCTTGAGCTGAAATCGTTGGCTCGGACTCTTGGACGCTACCGGGATGTAGAGGTCCTTCATGAGCGGCTCAGAAAGGATGTGGAGGAACTGCCAATGAAGATGGTTTTGGGTCCTCTCCACGCTGAACTGGATGAGCGGATGAACGTTCGGAGGGACACGGCGATGGCAGCAATCAGGACCCGGCTCAACAGTCCCCGCTATTTCCGGCTCCTGGATGGGCTCGAAGCGTTCCTGGACTCTCCCGCAATTGCACCGCAAGGAACCGGGCCGGCACGCAAGACCACAGCCAAGTTCGTTAACAAAGCGGGCAAACGCCTCGCCAAACGCCACGATGCAGCGGTGGGTGCCGCCGTCGGGCCTTCACGTGACTCTGCGTTTCACAACGTCCGCAAGACTGCCAAGAAGCTGCGCTTTGCCGCGGCCACCGCTGAAAGTGTCCACGGGAAGCGCGCCGCAAAGCTCGCGGACGCTGCCCATGATGTCCAGACCATTTTGGGTGAACACCAGGACAGCGCCATGGCCCGTGCCGAGCTTTTGAAGCTGGGGTCTGCCTCCGGTGCCAGTAACAGCGCTTTCACCTACGGTCTGCTCCATGCCGCAGAACGCGCAAAGGCCGACGCCGCGCAGCAGGAGTACCTGCATAGCGGCAGGAAAGCCAGGAAGCTCCGCCTCAAAAAGTAGGAGTTGCTACTTCTTCAGGAACGCCAGCAAGGCCTCGTTGATCTCGGCGCCGTGCGTCCACAACAGACCGTGGGGAGCACCCTCGATCTCCTGGTAATCGGCGCTGGGCAGCGCCTTCTTGAAGCGCCGCCCGGTGACGTCGATGGGAAGGATGTTGTCCGCGGTGCCGTGGACGATCAGCGCTGGAACATCGATCTTGGGGATGTCCGCGCGGAAGTCAGTCAGCCACGTGGGCTGGGCGGCTGCGGAAGCAAACGCGCCCGACTGGCTGGCAAGGTTCCAGCTGGCGTCCACGGATTCCTGGCTGAGCCGCTCTGTCCCCAGGAAGGCATCGCTGTTGTAGAAGTTCTTGAAGAAGTCGGTGAAGAAGGCGAACCGGTCGGCCTTCACGGCCTGGGACAGGCCATCGAAGACATCCTGGGGAACACCGTCCGGGTTGTCATCGGTCTTCAGGAGGAATGGTTCCAAGGATGCGAGGAATACAGCCTTTGCCACCCGGGCGGAGCCGTAGGTGCTGATGTAGCGTGCAACCTCGCCGGTGCCCATGGAGAAACCAACCAACACGGCATCGTTCAGGTCCAGGGTTTCCAGGAGGGTCTTGAGGTCCGCGGCAAAGGTGTCATAGTCGTAGCCCACCGTGGGCTTGCTCGACTTACCGAAACCCCGGCGGTCATAGGTGATAACGCGGTAGCCGGCATCCAGCAGGGCAGCAGTTTGCTTCTCCCACGATGAACCATCCAGCGGGTAGCCGTGGATAAGGACCACTGGCTGGCCCGTCCCATGGTCCTCGTAATAAAGCTCGATCCCGGTGCTGTTTTCGTTTCCGACGGTGATGTAAGCCAAAACTCAAGTCCCTTCGATGCGGATCTACACGAACGTTCCCAGCCTACTGTCCGGGCTGGGAGAGACACGCCCACAGCGGTGAGGGTGGTGTTCCCACCACCACCATCCACGGACACTGGTTGCGGTCGGCTGCGCGATGGATTCTAGGATCACCGCCGATGACGATCCTAGGAATACCCATGCCACTTGCCCTGCACTCCAACACCCGGAGTTACACCTCCATCGACGAACTCCTGGGCGATGGTCGCGGTCGGTTCTTCAGCCACGGCTACAAGACCACCAACCCCAGGCTGCGGGAACTCTGCGTAAACCACACGGTCTCCGAATCCACGCTCACTGCCCGCGCAGCCCTTGGCGTTGAAGGTACGTGGTCCATGAAGGGGAACTCGGAGCAAACCCCTCACCTTGGCACCACGGACGTCCTTGTTTTGGCTGCCAGGATGGCGGAGGCTTTGTTGGCCAGCCGGTATTCTCCCGGGCTGTTGCCTGCCGCCTACATTTCGTCGGTGACCATTTCGGGTGGCAATGAGCCTGTTGAAGGTGCGCTCGGCGATCTCGAATGCCGGGCGACGCTACAGGACCTGGGACACGCTTCGGTCCTTCGCTGCTCTGTTGCGTCCATGACCGCGGTACTGGAAGTGGCCCATGAGCACGCCGAGCTCGGGCTGGCGTCAGTCCAGTCTCCGTCGGAGGAAGCTTTGGTGGGCGACGCCGGCACGCGCCTTTACGGTGGGCTGTGGGCAGAACGGCACGTCTCGCTGCTGGACGTGGTCCTGGATCCCGGTGAAGGAACGGCCAGCGCGCAGCTCTCATTCCGCCAGCGGCCCTCCCAACAGTCCTCACTGGGCCGAAGCCTGGATGACCGCCGCGGGCTAGAGGCTGCCTACCCGCAGGCGCTGTCCGCCGTCGAATACTTTGTTGCCTCGCTGCAGCTGGGACAGGTACTCCTGTACCGGCTCGATTCCATGGACCGCGCGGACAGCAACACTTTGTGGATGCGCAAAACCCGCATCACTCTCAACGGCTCCTGCCCGAGGAATGGGGGCGGGCAGGGGACCGGCCTTGCAGTGCGGCTGCACAAGAGCCGGTTGATCGAAAAGGACGGCGGATGGTGGCGCTGCGCTGATGTCGTAGGAACGTTCGACGGCGGCGAAGTAGTTTGCAGCGTTGCCCACCAACTGCCGTCCCAGGTTGCGGCAGTAAGCGCTTCCGTAGGGGATAGGAAATGAGTGCGGCATCCGCCGTTGTCCGCGGCCTGGGCGGAGCACTGCCCAGGAAGGTGGTCACCAACGAGCACCTGTCTGCTGTCATGGATACCTCGGACGAATGGATCAGGCGCAGGACAGGCATCGCCGAGCGCCGCCACTCTGACGAAACGGAAAGCACCAGCGTGCTGGCAACGACGGCGGGTCGGCGGGCGTTGGCCAGTGCCGGCGTCGAATCTGCGCAGCTTTTGTTGGTGGCGACCTCGACGCCGGACAAGGTCTGCCCGGCCACGGCACCCAAGGTGGCGGCGAACCTGGGGTTGAAGGGCATTGCTGCCTTCGATGTCTCCGCAGTTTGCTCTGGATTTGTCTATGCCTTGACCACGGCCACCTGGGCTATCCGTTCGGGATCCGTGGACTCGGCACTGGTGATCGGGGCGGACACCTTTACCCGCTTGCTCGATCCGGGGGACCGGACCACCTCGGTGATCTTCGGGGACGGAGCGGGCGCGGCTTACTTGTCCGCTGGAACAGCAGACGAACCCGGGGCCATCAAGGCGTCAACGCTGCACTCCGATGGCGAGGGCGAAACGCTCATCCACGTGCCGGAAGGCCCTGGTTCATTCTTTGAAATGCAGGGCAAGGAAGTGTTCGCGCAGGCAGTCGCAGCGATGTCCGGTTCTGTGGAAACGGTGCTCGCAAGCGCTGGTTGGGCTGCCGGCGATGTGGATTCCTTGATTGCACACCAGGCGAACCTCCGGATCCTGAACACCGTTGCTTCGGTGACCGGCATTCCGGCATCCAAGGCGGAGGTCCATCTGGACAGGGTAGGCAATACCTCAGCCGCATCCATCCCGTTGGCCATGACCGACGCAGGAACCAAAGGCCACAGGAGCCCCGGAGACAAGGTGGTCCTGACTGCCTTTGGCGGAGGGACTACCTGGGGAGCCGTTGCCATGACCTGGCCATCGATCTCGGTTGTCGACCCGCACTAGGGCCGGACACCGATTCCTGCCGGCCGGGGTGCCTGCAGGACCACTGTGGCGCCGGCCAACCCGGGCCACCTGTAAAAGGGGGAAGCAAATGGAAATTACAGCAATGGACGTCGTAGGCGCGATTGGGTCCACCATGGACGAGCTCGGCCACATGGGACCGGACGACTCCTTCGCCGACCTTGACATCGATTCATTGTCACTCGTTGAAGCCGCCGTGATCCTTAGCAACAAATTCGGTGTTCGCGTGGATGAATTCGAGCTCGCCGAGGCAGGCAGCGCCCGCGCCGCAGCAAGCATGGTCACGGAAAAGCTGGCCCTGCAGCCCGCCATCTAGTCACACCATCACACGTAGACGCACGACCACACAGAACAAACAGGAAGGACACTGATGGCCACTCCGGCGATTGCAGTTGTTTATTATTCAGGCTCGGGCCACACCAGGGTCCTGGCAGACGCAGTGGTTTCCGCTGCCGCCGCCACCGGAGCCATAACGGCTCTCCTTCGCGTGGATGAGCTGACCCAGGAATCCTGGGATTTCATCGACCAGGCAGATGCGATCATTTTCGGCGCCCCTACCTACATGGGCACGGCGCCATCGGCATTCCATGCGTTCGCCGAGAAGACCGCAGGCCGCTGGGCCGTGCAGAAATGGCACAACAAGCTGGGGGCCGGCTTTACCAATGCCGCCTGCAAGGCCGGCGACAAGAATTCCACCCTGGACTACTTCTCCACTTTCGCAGCCCAGCACGGCATGAACTGGATCAACCTGGGCCTTCTCCCGGGATGGAAGAGCACCAAGGGCACGGAAAACGATCTCAACCGCTTTGGCTACTTCAACGGAGCCGCGGCGCAGACATTCTCGGACGTCGGTGTCGAAGGCGTTCATCCCGCAGACATCGCTACCGCAGAGCACCTAGGGCGGCGCGTTGCGGAAATAGCCGCCATATTCGCTGCCGGCAAGACCGCCCTTGACCGCGAACTCGTGAGCGCGGGAGCCTAGGGCTTTCTCGTTCACTGCCACGGAAAACGCCTGGCGCTGCCCATATCCGGGCGTCGCCGGGCGTTTTCCGTGGCGCTAAAGTGTTCCGGTGTCAACGATGGCGCCCGTCAGGGTGGCTGCCACAATCGCCCTGACCTTCGGGTTTCCTATATGGAACAGGTGGCCCCCACCGACTACCTCGATCAATCGTGGCTTCTGCGCGCACCAGTCCGTCCAGCGCCGTGACTCCGAAGCCGTAACCACAGGATCATCAGGGCTGTAGAGGACCGTGGCCGGCACCTTCAACTGGCGGGCTGGCAGCCTCCCGGGATAGCTGTCCAACAATTCCAGATCCTCAAGCAGTACTTCCCTGGCCCGCTCGGAGTGGGCGCCTAAAGCGGCTGCCGCGGCAGCGCCGGCGTCGTACATTCCCGACGGCGGCCGCGCGGCTGCCAGGAACACGTGCAGCACCCGCCCGGTGTCCTGAAGCCGAAGGGCGGCCTCGAAGGCGAGCACGGCGCCCATGCTGTGGCCATAGAGCGCCAACTCACCGGACTGCGAGCTTGCGATTCGTTCGGCCATGGCGGCTGCGGCGGCACCAACGGAACGGAAATCCCTGCCGCGGTATCCGAGCTTGGTGACGTGCACGCCGTCAAAACGCCAGCCCGCAAAACTGGCCGTGGTTCCGCCCGCGTGGTGCAGGCAAAACAGGTGCATTTCCGGCGTCCCGGCGCTAGTTGAAAGCGAGCCGGTGGCGGTCGTGTTCCATGCGGGAGGCGGCGACGTCGTCCATGTGTTCCTCGGCCCACTCCTTCATCTCGAAGATGATCCGCAGCAGCGAATGTCCGCGCGGAGTGAGCTCGTAGTCAGTTCGCACGGGGACGGAGACGGTCACATGCCGTAAGACCAGTCCATCCCGTTCAAGCGAGCGGAGGGTGGAGGTCAACATTTTCTGGCTTGCGCCGGGTATCCGTTTGCGGAGGTCGCTGTGGCGCTGCTGCCCGTCCTCCAGCGCGAGCATCACCAAGGTGACCCACTTGCTGCTGATGGCCTCAAGCAGCTGTCGTGCCGGGCAAAGATCCAGGGAAGCGTTGTAGTGCTTCCGGGCCTTCATGCGTTTCTGTTCAGCCGTGAGAGTCATATCCCCAATACTTTCCTCATCAAGTGGACTGCTTGCCACAGCATACTTGGGGGTTGTTGCAGGTGGGGAACCGGTGACTCAAACCTTAACCGGGGTGACCAGCAGCGATTCTCCGGCCAAGGCCATGAAAGGAAGGTCCGAACTGTGGTCCCCGTAGGCGAAGCTGCCCGACAGGTCCACCGAGAACGCTGCAGCGTGTGCTGCCACGGCCCGCGCCTTGGCGTCGGCTACCAGGGCCTCCCCGATGTCGCCGGTATAGATGCCATTGGCGGTAGTAGGGAACGTGCACAGCAGCTCAAGGTGGGGCCACCGCCGTCGAACACGTACCAAAGCCGGCTCGAACGACGCCGTGATGGCCACGATGCGCCGTCCCTCCGCGGTGTGTTTGTCCAGGAGGGAGGCCACGGGTTCCAGGAAGGCCCAGCTGTCCGGTGACGCGGCCTGGAAATCTGCCCAGCGCTCGCCGAGTTCCTGGACTTCGCTCACGCTGCGGCCCCGCCACCAGCTGAAGTATCGGGCGTTTGTCACGGAGCGCGGTACGCCATTCCTGGCTGCGGCCCGGAGGCCCCCAAGGAAGTCTTCCGCTTCAGCTTTGCGGGAGTTGCCGGCGTCGAAGCGGAGGAACTCGAAAATGGTGTTGTAGGCGGTGACGGTGCCGTCGATGTCTGTGTAGGCGGCCTGGGACGTGCCACGGCGTGAGCCGCTGCTTTGGCCCGTGTTGGGGCTTCCGGATTCTTCCACAGGAAGAATCCTAGGGACCGCTCCGGCAATGTGAGGCCTTCCAGGGGAGGGCACTTTGAGGTGCCCTAGGCACAAAAAAGTGCGTTCTTACGCTGCACCCAGCAGCCGGGTGAGGATCGAATACGGGGCACAAAGCGTCCCCCCAGCAAAGCCTCGAAAGGAAGCCAATGCCTACCATCCTCCACATCAACGCTTCTCCCCGCTACGCCAACAGCGACTCCCTGCGGTTGGCCCGGCACTTTATCGACTCCGTCCAGGCTGCCGGTCCGGAGAGCTTTGAGCTGGAGACCCTGAACTTGTTCGACGACGGTGCGTTGCCTGTTTTCGGTCGGATCGCGGCCGCCGCCAAGATGGCTGTCTTCACCGGACAGGACCAGACGCCGGAGCAGGTTGCCGCTTGGGAATCCGCACGCGCCGTGTTTGATCAGTTCGCTGCGGCCGACGCGTATGTCTTCAACATCCCCATGTGGAACTCGGGCGTCCCCTACGTGCTGAAGCAGTGGATCGACATCATCACCCAGCCCGGCTGGAGCTTCGGATTTGACCCGGAGCAGGGCTACCGCGGCCTCATGGAGGGCAAGCAGGCTCTGGCGATCCACACCAGCGGGGTTTACGCTCCGGGTGTTCCGGCCGCTTTCGGCTCCGACTTCAGCAGCACCTTCTTCGCTGACTGGCTGAACTTTGTGGGCATCCAGGACGCAACCCACGTCCGCTTCGCTCCCACGGTCCTCAATGGCGACGTCGATGGCACCCGCCAGGTTGCAGAAGCGGACCTGAGCGACGCTGCAATCGAATTCGCCGGCAAGCTCAGCGCCGCGGGCACCCTCCAGCTCGTCAACGACTAGGAGTTCCTTGTGCGCATTGGCATTTCGGGCACCTATTCCTCGGGCAAGACGTTCACGTCCATGGCACTGTCCCACTACACCGGGTTGCCCCGCACCAGGGCCAGGACCATGCGGGAAATTCTGCCCGAGGCCGCCCCTGGCAAGACCCTTGAGGAATGCACCGCCGCGGAGCTCATCCAGATGATCGTGACCCGACATGTGGAGCGTGCCGTGTACGAGGACAAGCTCTCGGAGGGTTTCATCTCCGATGGTTCATCGCTGCAGGAATGGATCTACGGGTCCGTGCGGGTTTCCCTCGGGCTGAACCCCAGTGCCTCAGCACACCTGGCGGCGGGGGAGAGCGTGGAGAAGACTCCGGAACTCGCATTCTTCGAAGAGGTGATGACCAGTCTGGGCAACAGCTTCAAGAGGCACGTCAAGAACTCCTTCGATGTGTTCGTGCACCTGAAGAACGAGCTTCCGCTCTCTGCTGACGGACACCGCCCGGTCAATGATCAATTCCGGAACATGTCGGATGAGATCCTGCAGCACACCATGGACGAGTTGGGCATCCCCTTCCACGTTGTGTCAGGTTCCGTGGAGGAACGCCTCCAGAAGATTGCTTCGCTCTTCAACCTGGAGCCGCGCATGAGTCCCCAGGACGCCACACGCCTGGCAGCCGAGGAATACGCGCAGTTGGACGTGCGCTCCGAACGGGAGCGGGTCCTGCAGTAACCAGACCCTGCAGTAACCAGATCCTGCAGGAACACGGAAACATCCGTTTGGATCCTGCTCACCGGTTCGTCCGGCCGGCCCCCGCGTCACCGCGAAGGTCGGCCGGACGCTCGTCTTTTTACTGGAGACCCATTGCCTGCCGACCAGCCTCTTTCCCATCAAGCCCGCTCCAACCACGCCCGCCTTGGCGAGTTCTTTCGCACGCGCCGCGAGCAGACCCGTCCTCAGGATGTCGGGTTACCAGTCAGCCCACGACGCCGGACTCCCGGACTCAGGCGCGAAGAGGTGGCCGTCCTGGCCAATGTCGGCGTCTCCTGGTACACGTGGCTGGAGCAGGGGCGGGCTATTGGCGCCTCGGAGGAAATCCTCGATGCCATTTCGAACGCACTGCGGCTGAGCCCGGAGGACCGGACGTATGTCCGGCGGCTCGCGTCGGCGCGTCGTTCAGGTCTGACCGGCAACAAGGACAGCGCGGCGGGTGGGCCGGCTTTGGGACAGACGGCCGGCCACAACTTCGACGTAGGCGACGCCCAGCTCGCTCTGCTGCAGCAACTGGTGGATGCCATGGCGAATCCCAGCTACGTCGCGGACCCTTTTTGGACCGTCGTGGTCATGAATTCGACGGCCGCGGAAACCTTCGATACGCGTGTGGGCGAAAGCTGCCTCCAACGGTTCTTCACGGATCCCGAGCTTGCCCGGCCGCACGTGCACAAGGAGATGATGGCCCGCTCCATGGTGGCGCAGTTCCGTGCTCAATCGGCCAACTTCCCGGACGATCACCGTTTCGATGCCATGGCCCGGGGCCTGTGCCAGGTCTCGGAAGCTTTCCGCGAATTATGGGAGCGGCAAGTGGTTGGCGATTCGTACCATGTGGATGTTGTGTACGACCACCCGGCGGTGGGCCGCCTTAGCTTCGCTCCCATGGTGCTGGGTGTTCCGCAGTTCCCTGCCCTCCGTCTTTTCACGTACCTGCCCAAAAGCGGCACCGGAACGCAGGCTGCCCTGCAAGGTTTGAACAGGAAAGCAGTGGGCTGATTTTCCCTCTAGTTGCCCACAGCAACCAGACGTAAACTGGCCTTCGGTTCACTACGTTGGTTCGGAGTCCCCATGCTTTGGAAGGTCCTCGTTCGGTTCCTGAAGCCGCACCAGCGGTTCCTGGTGGCCGTCGTCGTATTTCAATTGGCGCAATCCATCGCGTCCCTTTACCTGCCTACGCTCAACGCCGACATCATCGATAACGGTGTCGCTACCGGAGACACCGATTACATCCTGCGCATGGGTGGCCTCATGCTGCTGATCACCCTGCTGCAGATCGCCTGTGCCGTGGTTGCCGTGTACTTCGGCGCGAAGGCAGCCACGGGAATGGGCCGCGACCTGCGGGACGCCATCTTTGCCAGGGTGGGGGAGTTCTCCGAGCAGGAAGTCACCAAGTTCGGGGCGCCGTCCTTGATCACACGGTCCACCAACGATGTCCAACAGGTTCAGCAATTGGTCCTCATGTCCTGCACGCTCATGGTTGCGGCCCCCATGCTCAGCATTGGCGGCGTCATCATGGCAGTTCGGCAGGACGCCCAACTGTCCTGGTTGATCGCGGTCTGCGTGCCGGTATTGCTGGTGGCGGTCGGGCTGATCGTGACCCGGATGGTTCCGTTGTTCCGCAAAATGCAGGTTCGGATCGACGCCGTCAACCGTGTCCTGCGCGAACAACTCACCGGCATCCGCGTGGTCCGGGCGTTCGTGCGTGAAGACATGGAGACCTCCCGGTTCGGAAAGGCGAACGACGACGTCACTGACGTCGCGCTGCGTGCAGGCCGTTTGATGGCGCTCATGTTCCCGGTGGTCATGCTGGTCATGAACATTTCCAGTGTGGCGGTGATTTGGTTCGGCTCGTTCCGGATCGAGGACGGTTCCATGCAGGTAGGCACGCTCATCGCTTTCCTCAGCTACCTCATGCAGATCCTGATGTCCGTCATGATGGCCACGTTCATGGCCGTGATGATCCCGCGCGCGTCCGTTTCCGCCGACAGGATCGGGGAGGTGCTGGAGACCGAATCAAGTGTCCAGCCGCCGTCGAATCCTGTTACCGGCGGTATTCGCCGGGGCGAACTGGAGATGCGCGACGTCGGATTCGCCTACCCGGGTGCCGAGCAGCCGGTGCTCAGCGGCGTCAGCTTTACAGCCCTGGCCGGCCAGACCACGGCGATTATTGGCAGCACCGGCGCCGGCAAGACCACGTTGGTGAACCTCATGCCGCGGCTGTTCGACGCCACTGCAGGCGCGGTTCGAATGGACGGCGTGGACATCCGCGAGCTGCATCCGGACCTGCTGTGGGGGCATATCGGCCTGGTTCCGCAACGGCCCTATCTGTTCTCAGGCACTGTTCGCAGCAACCTTCAGTACGGCAAACCCGACGCCAGCGACGACGAACTGTGGCAGGCGCTTTCAGTGGCCCAGGCGCGGGACTTTGTTGAAGAGATGGAAGGTGGACTGGATGCACCCATCTCCCAAGGCGGCACCAACGTTTCCGGAGGGCAAAGGCAACGCCTGGCCATTGCCCGGGCACTGGTGAAACAGCCGGAACTGTACATTTTCGACGACTCGTTTTCCTCCCTGGACACGGCTACCGACGCCCGCCTCCGGCAGGCCCTCAAACACCACACCAACGGTGCCACGCTGGTGATCATCGCCCAGCGCGTCTCCAGCATCGCGGACGCGGACCAGATACTAGTGCTCGACGACGGCAGGATCGTTGGGCAGGGAACGCACGATGAGCTGTTGGAGACTTCCGAAACGTACAGGGAAATCGTGTCCTCCCAGCTGGCTGCGGAGGAGGCGGCATGAGCGCCATGACAACTGGTCAACGCGGGCCACAGCGGCCACCCATGGGGCCTGGACGTGGTGGTCCGTTCGCTGGAATGAGCATTCCTGCCGAGAAAGCTGCCAACTTTGGTGTCTCGGCCAGGCGGCTCCTGGGCACGTTGCGGCCCGAGCGGTTCTGGCTGACACTTGTGGTGGTCTTCGCAGTGGTCAGCGTGACCTTGTCCGTCATCGGGCCCAGGTTGCTCGGCGAAGGCACCAACCTCATCTTCGCCGGCGTCGTGTCCAAACAACTGCCCGCAGGGGTCTCCAAAGCCCAAGTAATTGCTGGCCTGCGCGCCTCCGGCGAGAACAACAAGGCCGACATGCTGAGCGCCATGAACCTGACACCTGGCGTCGGCATTGATTTCGGTGCGCTGTCCTCCGTGCTGCTCTGGGTGCTGGCGCTGTATGTCCTGGCCTCAGCGTTCGGTTGGATGCAGGCCTACGTGCTCAACGGCGTCGTCCAGCGGACGGTGTACCGCCTCCGTGAGCGGATCGAAGCGAAAATCCATCGGCTTCCCCTGCGGTATTTCGATTCCATCCAACGTGGTGAGCTGCTCAGCCGGGTGACCAACGACGTCGACAACATCTCCCAAAGCCTGCAGCAATCCATCAGCCAGGTGGTGTCCTCGCTGCTGACCGTGTTTGGCGTGCTGGTGATGATGTTCCTGCTCTCGCCCCTGCTGGCCCTGATTGCGTTGGTGACCATCCCGCTCACACTGGGGACCACGGTGGTGATTGCCAAGCGCTCACAGAAACTGTTCGTCGCGCAATGGAAAAACACCGGCGAGCTCAACGGGCAGATCGAGGAAACGTACACCGGACACGCACTCGTGAAGGTCTTCGGCCGGCAAAACGAAGTCCAAGCGAAGTTCCGCGCCAAGAACAGCGAGCTGTACCAGGCAAGCTTCGGGGCACAATTCGTGAGCGGGCTGATCATGCCGGCCATGACCTTCATCGGGAACCTGGTGTACGTGGGCATCGCTGTGGTGGGCGGCCTGCAAGTGGCCTCTGGAGCCATGCAATTGGGTGACGTGCAGGCCTTCATCCAATACTCACGCCAATTCACCATGCCCTTGGCGCAACTGGGATCCATGGCCAACATGCTCCAATCCGGCGTCGCCTCGGCGGAACGCGTGTTCGACCTTCTGGATGAGGAGGAAGAATCCCCGGAACCTGTTTCCGGCCAGTCCAAGGGCCCAGCGCGCGGGCGGCTCGTCTTCGAGAATGTGTCCTTCCGGTACCTGCCCGACAAGCCACTCATCACGGACCTCAGCCTGGTGGCCGAGCCCGGTCAAAGCATTGCCATCGTTGGGCCAACAGGTGCGGGCAAGACCACCCTGGTGAACCTCATGATGCGCTTCTACGAACTGGACGCAGGACGCATAACCCTCGACGGCGTGGACATCGCCACCATGTCACGGCAGGAGCTGCGCTCGCGGATGGGCATGGTCCTGCAGGATACGTGGCTGTTCGGCGGGACCATCCGCGACAACATCGCCTATGGCCGGCCCACCGCTTCCGAACCCGAGATCCTTGAAGCTGCCCAGGCCACCTATGTGGATCGGTTCGTCCGTTCCCTTCCCGAGGGCTACGACACAGTGCTCGACGACGAAGGCGGCAATGTCTCCGCCGGCGAGAAGCAGCTGCTCACCATCGCCCGCGCCTTCTTGTCCCGTCCATCGGTGCTGATCCTTGATGAAGCCACCAGCTCGGTGGATACCCGTACCGAGGTCCTGGTGCAGAAAGCCATGAACGCACTCCGCTCTGACCGGACCAGCTTCGTCATCGCACACCGGCTTTCCACCATCCGCGACGCCGATCTCATCCTGGTCATGGAATCCGGGCAGATCGTGGAACAGGGGACACACGCTGAGCTGCTCGCTGCTGGTGGGGCGTATTCACGACTCTATGAGGCGCAGTTTGCCGCGCCGGCGGCTGAAGAGGTGTGAGCCTGCCGTAATCAGGGAAGCCGGGATGGCCGTAGCACCGTGGCCTCGCCCGCCCGGGATGGGTCCAATGATACGGGGCTTACCAAGACAGCAGGTCCGCGGTGCAGGAGACCCCCGGAGATCACCTGGCAGCGAACCCCACCCCTGCCGCGCATCGCCTTGTGTGCCCCCGGTGCCAGCATCTGGTCCATCCAGGCGCAAGGATGTGCCGGCCTGCCTGCCTTTAGCCGCACGGAGTCGCCGCCGGACTCCAGAGTGAACTCACGCCCCAGCAACGGAGCCAGCTCGGCCCCGCGAAGCACCACGTTTCGCCGGGTTGCCAACGGATCGAAAGGTCCGGCATCCAGTTCAGCGGCAATGGACTCGAGTGCTTCCACCGCGAATACCGTCACGGCGGCGTCCATGTGGGCGGCCTTGCCGAAGAACCTGTCCCCGACGATGCCCTTGCCGGCCACAAGCTCGGCCTGCCCAGCATCCGTCGTCGGAACGTCCGCAGCACCTTCGCGGGCACGGCCAAAATAGGCGTGCGCCGGCGACACCAAAAGATGCAGAACCTCGACGTCGTACCTGTACTCAGCGGTCATTATTCAACGCTAATGCTTCGACGCTTCGAACGGCAGCTCCTTATGTCGTGCACCACAGCGCCGGCGTCGTCCGGAAGATACAGTGGCACGGTGAACTTTGCCGTGGCCCCCGATGGCGCTGAACTCGCCTGGACGTCCGAAGGCGACGGCGAACCAATGCTGTTGATTGCCGGCCAAGCGACCGCCATGGACGGTTGGGGCCCGACGGCGAAGCTTCTCTCCCGCTCTTACCGCGTCATCCGCTTCGATCACCGGGGCATTGGCCGCAGCAGCAAGGGTGACGCCGTGCGTTACACCACGAGGCTGATGGCCGGGGATGCAGCCGAGGTCCTCAAAGCTGCGGGCGTTGATGTAGCACACGTGTACGGCCACTCCATGGGCGGACGCGTAGCGCAGTGGTTGGCCATCGACTATCCGGAGAAAGTACGGACGCTGGTCCTGGCCGCCACCAGTGGAGGCAAGTGGCCGGGGGAGGGTTTGGACCCGGCCAAGGATGCCTTGCAAGCCCTCGTCAGCGGGGATATGGACCGCTTGGTACCGCTCTTCTTTGATGAAGACTGGGCGCGTAACAACCCGGAGGCCACGCACACGTTCTTCACTTCCCACGCTTCAGCCTGGGCCAAGGCGCGGCATTTCAAGGCCAGTCGTGAGCACGATGCCTGGAGCCGGCTAGGTGATATCAAGGCCCCGACTCTGATAATTCATGGCACCGAGGATGCCCTTACGCCGTTACCGAACGCCGTCCTGCTCCGCGAGCACATTTGCCGTTCGGTGCTTGTCAGGGTTCCCGGAGCGGGGCATGGCCTGCACTTGGACCACCCGGAGACCATTGACTGGATTCGGCAATTTGTTACCAAAAAGGGCGCCTAATTCCGGCACTTTGACGAGAGCTTCTAAAGGGCTTTCCCGCCAAGGTGCCGGACCAAAGCGTCCACAATCGGCAGCTGCCCTTTGACGAGCTTTGTCCGGGCCGTGGCTTCCCCAAACCATCGGGCATCGTCTATCTCAGGAAATTCCTTGATGGAGCCGGACCCCTTGGGCCATTCCATGGGAAAGGTATTGCTGACGATTTCATCGGGCTGGAAGGAGTCTGCCTCTGCAGTGAAAGTTGTGATGAGTTTGCCGGAGGGCTGTTTGAAAACCCCTAACAACATGTAGTCGCCGGGTGGCGGTGGAGTACCAATTTCCTCGGTGAATTCGCGTCGGGCAGCAATCAGCGGGTCTTCATCCTCAAGGTATTCACCCTTGGGAATTGACCACGCATGCTCGTCTTTGTGCGCCCAAAAAGGCCCACCCATGTGGGCAATCCAGAGTTCCAACTCTCCAGTGGAACCTTGCCGGTACAGCAGGATCCCAGCGCTGCGAATCGTGATGCGACCTCCCGGCGTCATGATGTGAACGCGAAATGAATAGACAAAGCCAAGATTACTCCCGGCCACGCTGCCGTTATCCAATTGATGGCATATCGCCCGTTTTGGTTCGTCAATTCCCTTCCTACGGGCTCACGTCTACTTGATAATCGAGGAACTGCACGTTCCTCGTGGGGGTGGAACGTCTTTGCGGTCGCCGGTTTTTGCCGACGACGAGTCTGGGCGCATCAATGGAGGACACGGCTATGGCATGGTCAGTAGGGCTCATTCCGCATGGGCGAATAAAAGCAGCAGGTTTGGCCGTTGTGCTGGCGGTGGGCTTATCAATGCTCGCTGGAGCGGGCCCATCCCGGGCGGCCGATACAACCCCCATGGCTGAGGATCCCGGCCCTGTGGGCAGCTTTGCCTGGAAGGGTTTCAACTGGCAGAAGCGCTTCTGGGGCGGGGCTCCGATGTACAACGCGAGCTGGGACGCCAACAACGTAAGCAACCCGGACGCCAATGGGTACGTCAAACTGTCCATCACCAACCCAACCGGTTCGGCTCCCAAGGGTGCAGAGTTCCAGTCCACGCGTGAGGGATTCGGCTACGGAACGTACAGCACCACTGTGGAAAAGGACGTGAGCGCGCTCCAGAAGGAAGTGGTCTGGGGTTGCCTGTTCACCTACGACCCCGCGGCGGAACCTGGCTACACGGAGATCGACCTCTGCGAGGCGTCCGCTTGGGGAGGCGGAGCTGCCTATGGCCAGAACTGGCCTGTCACACAAGGCCATGGCTATTGGTTTGACGCCACACTGCCTCCAGGACAGGGCAACAACACTGTCACGTTCGATGTCACGAACGCCCCGATCCTTACCCACAGGATGGTTTGGGAGCCCGGCAAGCTCACCTTTGAGACGTTTGCCGGCGAAGGCTACGGAGGAACGCTGCTGAAGCGGACGGTCTTGCAGGGCTCCACAGTTCCACTTCCGGCAAAGGAACAGATCCATTTCAATCTCTGGGTTACCGGAGGTGGCGGCGGCGATGCTGCCCATGTGTCACCTGAATCCGTGACGATCCGTGATTTCTCATTTGTACCGGGCATCCCGTTGACGGCCCCAACACCCACTATCTCCGGAACGGCGGCAGTGGGATCAACATTGACTGCCAACCCAGGCGCGTGGACCACTGGAACCGCGTTGACTTATCAGTGGTTCAAGAACGGCACGGCCATCGCCGGTGCAACGGCCCCCACGCGTGTCCTTGCAGCAGCGGATCAAGGTGCCACGCTGACCGTCCGGGTTACAGGCACCAAAGCCGGCTACGCCACCGCCACCAAGGAATCGGCACCCACGGCTGCCGTGGTGGCCGGTACGCTGCTTGCCCCTGCTCCCACGGTCACAGGGACGCTCACTGTTGGTTCCACACTGACTGCCAACCCGGGGACGTGGACCTCGGGAACCACCTTGACTTATCAGTGGTACCGCTCCGGTGTTGCGATCACTGGGGCAACTGCCAGGACCTACGTTCTAGTGGGCGCCGATCAGGGAGACACCATGCGGGTGCGGGTTACAGGAACGAAGGCCGGGTATACCTCGGTATCCAAGTACTCCGCCAACACGGCACTCGTAAGTTAAGGAACGTCGGGTTAGGGCAACAAACCCGCAGTTGTGTCGCGCTGGGGGCGTGATCCGACACAACTGCGGGTTTGCTGGGCTTGATGGTTTCTCTGTGCGCGCTAGTTTTTCTGCGCGCGGACCGGGACCATCCTCTTGATGGCCAGGCCAAGAGCCAGCATGGCGAAGGCGGCCAATGCGAACCAGAAGAGGTCCCCGGCGCCGGTCATAGCAAGAGTGCCGGAGCCGGCCCCTCCCGCAATTGCTGCGCCTACGGATCCTGCCGGGTTGTTGTACATGAGTCGTTTACCAAACTTTCTTTCTGTTGAGTGCGGCGTCCAGGTAGGCCTTGGCGTGGACTGCCTGGAGGAAAACGTCGATGACGGTTTCGTACATGGTTGCGGCAAGCAACATGTACCTCCAACCCCGGAAACGCAGGGTTACTATGCGTTCCAGGACGAAGATGCAGGTGACAGCGAGCCAGAATGGGTGGAGATTCAGCCCCATTCCGGTGGTCAGGGCAAAGACGATGGATCCGAGATAGGCCAAGGTCACCAGGAGGCCGAGCATGGAGAGGAACTGCCGTCCCCAGTAGGCCCTGGTGACTTTGGTCCACCCGTACTGCACACAGTTCTCCACGGCTCCGCGCTTCCAGCGAAGCCGCTGCGACCATAGTTCCCGCCACGTGGGCATGACTTCGGTAACCAGCGTGCAGTTTGATGGTGAAGCTATGCGGTATCCGAGGGTGAGGAGCGCGAAGGACAATTCGTTGTCTTCGGTCAGCACCGAGGTATCGTAGACGCCGCCCTCGCCGTTTCCGGGAGGAAGCGTACCGTTCAATCGTGCTGAGACGACGTCCCGAAGGGTTCGAATGCGGAATAACGCCGCAGTCCCTGTGACTACCAGGCATCTGCCGTGGAGGCGCTTTATATCCCTGGCGTAGCGGGCGTACTCATTTCGTTGCAGGTGTCCTACGAATCCGCCTCCGGGTCCACCGCTGAACACTCCGCCCACGGCGCCCAGCAGTTCGTCGTTGAGGAGGTTGTTGGTGGCATTCTCGATGAAGTCCGGGGCGAGCTGCGAATCGGCGTCCTGCACCAGAACCAGGTCGTCGGGATCAGCTCCGGGAAGAAATTGGCCCAGTGCGAAGTTCAGGGCACCGGCCTTCTTATCCTTGTTGCCGATCGTGTGGAAGACTTCGACGCCCTGGGCCAAAGCCAGTTCTTCAGTATCGTCAGTGCAGTTATCGGCCACCACGATCACGCGATCAGGGCGGCGGGTCTGGTTGTTCAGCGAGATAAGGGTTTGGGTAATGCCAGCGGATTCGTTGTGTGCCGGGACCAGGACCGTAACCACACCGCCAGGGGCACGATGGGATCCTCGTGGTGCAGGAGTTGTCTCTGAATTGACGCCCCGATACATGCTGGGATCCCTCCGTTCGAACCTTGAAGTGGTGTTTCACTTAGGGTTCCAACGCGAACGCAAGAAAGCTGCCCGCAAAGCATCAAGGAAGTCTCAAGGTTTGATCAGGAGTTCCCGGACGGCGTCAATATGCAGAAAACGCAAGAGGACGACGCCGGGAGGTCCCGGCGTCGTCCTCTTGTGGTGCGTTTGAGCTGCTTAGCGGCTCAGGCTAACGGTGAAGGTTTTCGGTCCGCTGAGCGTTACTGCAATGCCGCAGTTTTCTGCAGCGGCGCGGGGGGAAAGATCCCGGATGGCGGCGTCGATGGTGTGGTCGATTGCCGACTTGTCCCAGATTTTCAGCGTGATGGAGTCAGTATGTGTCGTCATTGTCAGTACTTTCACTCAGGCCGTTAACAGCCCCAAGCTTCTTCGCAGGGGCCGCATCCTCGTCGGTGAGGATTGCTGATTCAGCTTGTATGGGAACGAATTCCCTCATTCATGGTTCATGTTGCCTACCGCGATTGACAAGCTGATCCGGCCAAGTGTGACCGATTACACGTTTGAAGTTACTCCGTGTAACCCGTGCTGAGGCTCTGCTCGCGCCAACGGTCCACCTCGGCACGCTGGGCCTCTTCCACCGCACCGTAGGCGTAGACGGCGTCGGCGCCCAGCAGCAGGAAGCCTGGTGTCTCAGCTGCTTGGACCGCGGCGATAATCACCTCTGCTGCTTTGTCCGGGTCGCCGGGCTGGGTGCCGTGGACGGTGTCATTTTCCTTGCGACGCTTCCCGGCCGTCTCTGCGTAGTCCTGGATCGCCTGGGCAGATTGCGTCAGCGAACGCCCCGCAAAATCGGTCCGGAATGCACCGGGCTCCACCACTGTCACGGAGATTCCCAGAGGCTTCAGTTCCTTCTGCAACGCGCCCGACAGGCCTTCCAGCGCGGCCTTCGTTGCTGAGTAATAGCCGGAACCGGGAGGGCAGATTCGGGCGCCAATGGAGGAGATATTCACGATCGCACCGGAGCGGCGGGAGCGCATCCCAGGCAGGACGGCCTTGATCATGGCCACCGGGCCAAAAACGTTGGTATCGAACAGCGCCCGGACGTCGCCGTCGTCGCCCTCTTCAATGGCTGCGCGGTAACCATAACCGGCGTTGTTGACCAGGACGTCCACCGCGCCAAAGCGTTCTTCGGCCTCCTTCATGACGGCTTCAATCTGCGACTGCTCCGTGACATCGAGTGCGACGGCGAGGGCCGTCGTCGGAAATTCTGTGGCCAGGTCCTGCAGCTTGGAGACGTCGCGCGCGGTGACGACGGCGTTATCGCCCCGCGCGAGCACGCCTTGGGCCAGTGCGCGGCCGAGTCCGGTGGAGCAGCCAGTGATGAGCCAGGTAGTCATGATGTTCCTTTCAAAGGGTGGACCACTCCCTTGGAACGCTACCCCTCAGAGGAATGGGCGTGGGCTCCTGACTTTCTTTGAATCTTCGACCGCGTCAAAACAACTCCAATCAGTTGGATTTGCGGGCCCTTCGGCAGCAAAGAAGGTCGGGAGGAAGCGAGTCCCGGCCTGTTCCCTTCTGTCAAACTCTTGACTGCCGTGTTTTGCCACTGGTAAACATTGAGGCGGAAAGCGTTTTCTCACCCCCTTGAACGATTGCGGGATGCGCTTTGCCATGTATTGAAACGTTCCAAACCGCGGTCGGCAGGCCCACTGCCGCCCAGCATCAAAGGAGATGTTCTTTGGCTTACCCCATGAAGTGTTCCTCCCGCAGAACCAACGGCCGTGCGTTCAGGGGCCTGCCGTTGGCAGCGTCAGCTTCCCTGGCCGCCGCAGCCATAGCCCTGACAGGACTCCCGGTCGCCCAAGCAGCTCCGGCCCCGGTCGGCCCGTCAACGCACGCCGGTCTTCCCGGCGTCGTGCCTGCCGAAAAGGCTGGCCCGACGCTCAAGCGACAGGTGGAATATCTGGACCGGGCACCCATCGCCGTCTTGACCGACCAAGGCGTTACCGTGAGCTGGCGAATGCTCGGCCTGGATGAGGACACCGTGGGTTTCCAGGTGTTGCGTGACGGCGTCAACATCACCGAGGAGCCCATCCGCAACGCCACAATGTTCGTCGACCCTGACGGAACCGCGGAGTCCAGCTACGTCATCAAGACCGTTGGAAATGGCCAAGGCCAGGACAAATTGACCGAAGCCGTCACGCCGCTGGCGCAGAACTACCTGGCCATCAAGCTCGATAAGCCCGCCGACGCCGTGACCCCGGACGGCAAGGCCTACACGTACTCGGCCAACGATGCCACCGTGGCCGACCTCGACGGCGACGGCAAGTATGAGGTCATTCAGACGTGGGCGCCGTCCAACGCCAAGGACAACTCGCAGTCCGGCTACACGGGCAACGTTTACGTCGATGCCTACAAGCTGGACGGTACCAAGCTGTGGCGCATCGATCTGGGACGCAACATCCGCGCCGGCGCACACTACACCCAGGTTCTGGCCTACGACTTCGACGGCGACGGCAAGGCCGAAGTTTCCTTCAAGACGGCGGACGGCACCCGTGACGCGGCGGGCACGGTGATCGGAAACGCCGACGCCGACTTCCGCAACAGTTCCGGTTATGTCCTGTCCGGCCCGGAATTCCTGACGGTCTTCAAGGGCGAGACCGGAACCATCATGGATACGGTGGCTTACGCACCCGAGCGCGGCACCGTTTCCAGCTGGGGCGACACCTACGGCAACCGCGTGGACCGGTTCCTTGCGGGCGTGGCGTACCTCGACGGCGAACACCCGTCCATGATGTTCAGCCGTGGCTACTACACCCGCACCGTCCTGGTGACGTACGACCTCGTGAACGGCAAGCTCGTGAAGCGGTGGACGTTCGATTCCAACCTGGCCGGTGACCAATACAAGGGGCAAGGCAACCACAACCTCTCCGTAGTGGACGTGGACCAGGACGGCAAGGACGAGTTCGTCTTTGGCTCCATGACCATCGATGACAACGGCCAGCCGCTTTACAACACCAAGTTGGGCCATGGCGACGCGATCCACACCAGCGACCTTGATCCGTCCAGGCCCGGCCTTGAAACCTTCGCTGTCCACGAAAGTATGAGCCAGAGCGGCAACAGGGGAGCCACCTTCCGAGACGCTGCCACGGGTGAGGTTCTCTGGAGCATCCCGGCCATCAAGGACACCGGCCGCGGAGCAGCAGGGGACATCGATCCCCGATATGCCGGGGCTGAAGGTTGGGCGGTAGGCGGTTCCGCTGCGTGGGATTCACCCGTGGGCCAGCTGATGTCTGCCAAGGGAGAGCTGATCGCGGAGAAGATTCCCGCAGCGAACTTCCTGGCCTGGTGGGATGGCGATCTCCTCCGTGAGATTGTGGACCACGATTACGATGCCACGGTGTCCCGTGGCGTTCCGACCATCTCCAAGTGGAATTGGGAAACCGAACAGAGCGACCGTCTCCTGACGGCCGACGGCGCCCGCAGTAACAACACCACCAAGGGAAACCCGTCCATCCAGGCAGACATCCTGGGAGACTGGCGTGAAGAGATCGCCTGGCCATCCACGGACAGCACGGAGCTGCGCGTCTACACCACCACGGCTCCCACCGATGTTCGCCTGCGGACGCTGATGCACGACACCGTGTACCGTACATCCGTCGCCCGGGAGAACGTGGCCTACAACCAGCCGCCGCACCCGAGCTTCTACATCGGCGAGGGCATGCAGGTGCCGGCGATGCCCGCCGTCGCCTATGCCGGTCAGAACTAGCGGCCCTTAACAACGCCCTTGCAACCAGAGGTTATTAACAGGAGTGCCGCCCGGATCTTGGTGATCCGGGCGGCACTGGTTGTTTCTTCTGTGGGGGGGGTGCCTGCTACCGCTGGCCGGGCAGCCCGCCCATAGGTGGGATGTAACCCGGGCCGAAGCCCTCGTCGTCCTTCCGTTCCGCGGCACTGCGCGTATCGCTGTCCGCTGTCTCGTCGGAATCGCCGTCCAGATCTGCCAGGCCGTTGGTCTGATCGAAGGCGTGCGTGATGGGATCTACGATCGGTACGTCGGTGGGTGCATCCTTGTCGGCCCCTGTTGAAGCCCCGGCTGCTGCGCTGGTGCTGGCTGCTGTTGCGGCACCGGTTGCTGCGCTCGTGCTGGTTGTCGCGCTTGTGCCGGTTGTTGTGTCGGCAGGTGTAGCCATGGTGCTCGTGTCAGCAGCCCGCTCGGGTGCCTTGTGCTCGACGTATTCCTTGAACTTCTTCAAGTCCGACTCCGCCTGCCTTTCAACCACATGTAATTTGTCGCCCAGGAATTCAAGGACGCCGTGCGGTTCGTATTCCAGCGACAGATGCAAGGACGTCTGGCTCGGTCCGGCTTCCTTGAAGTCCACCCAGCCGGCATTCTTGGCACCTTCCACCGCTGCCCAAGCCACGGCCCGGTCCATGTCCTGCTGGACGATCTTTGCTTCCCAGCGGCGATGGACGCCAGCGATCTCGGCTACCCATTCCAGACGGTCTTCGCCCAGGCGCGTCACGCGTTCCACTCCGCCCATGAAACGGGGAAACTCCTCGAAATGCGTCCATTGACTGTAGGCCGTACTCACCGGAACGTTGACCAGGATTGTCTTGTCTACCTTCGTGGTCACAATGTCCTCCTCTGACTCGGTTCGGTTTTGCCCGAGACGACGTCATGCGCCATCCATTAATAAGCTTACTTACCGTGGGACTTCCTGACCCTTTTGGTTTTTTGAGCGCGCAAAATCAACCCGTTTGGCTCACTTTCCGCCCGCGGCGGCGGCAAAGAAGATCACGAACCAACAGGACTTACGACGCCGGGCCCTCCTCACCCGCCAGCGCGCCTCCAACAAGGGCCAGGTTTTGGATGACGGCCAGTCCGAACTGGGCGGTGTCATTGGTGGAAACGGTCGGAGCCTCGTCCACGGGCTGGAGGACATAGGGCGGCAGGATCTTTTTCAGCGTGAACGCCTCGGCATGGTTCAAGTTCTCCCCGCCCTGGGCAAAGCTCTCCCATGCCAACCCGGCCAGGTCCAGGGACCCTAGTCGGGCTGCCGCATAGGCCGTGAGTCGGCTGTGCGCCTGAGTCAGGTAGATGCCTGCAAGGGGCTGTCCTACTTCGGCGGCTTGCTCCTCCGGCGAAGCCAGGAATAGCCGGCAATACTGCATCCATGCTTTCTCGAAGGATGCATCCGGCACCAGGCTGATCAGTTCGCTGCAGATTTCCACCAAACCAAAAACGGCGCTCAGGTGCGAGACGCTGATGACCTCGCGTCCGGCGTCGAACCTTCCTTTGTCCAGGTCGTAGAGCGCCTCGCCGGTGAGGAAGCCGTACTTGAGGGCGCCGATATCGGCCATGGTTCCCAGGAGGCGGTTGCGTGAACGGGGGTTGCCGGTGCGTTCCCAGTCGGTGAGCCACGTGGCGGCGAGCGAGCCCCAGTCTGTACCCAGCCCGACGCCCAAGGCGCCGCGGTCCGGGCGGTAGGTCTCGGCGTCGGGACGCACTTTGCGTACGGGGTCCAACCCCAGGAAGTTCTGGTCGCTGTCCACCAGTTCGGTGAGGAGATCGCCGGTGCGCTCATCGGCGGTCAGGTAATAGTAGAAGCGTCGGTAGGCGGGGGTGCTGATTCGAAGCTGCTTGGCGCTGCAACCCCAGTGCTGCACGTTGTGCCGCGAGCCCAGCCCGCGCCAGGGGCCAAGGTGGTACACATCCACTTCGCCGGTGTGGCGCGTCATTGCCTCGGCAAAGCGGAAGACGTCGGCCCGGCCCGAGCGCAGGTACATGTACCAGAGCCAGAGATCGGGTGAGAGTTCCGAGTTGTCCCACGCGTAGCCGCCGACGTCGTAGCGCCAGACGTGCCGGTCGGAGTCGTAGGTGTGCATGACGTCGGCGTAGTTCCAGAATCCGTACCAGCGGCGCTGCTCTCTTTGGCCTTGGTAGAAGTCGAACAGGAAATCGAGCTTGTCTTCGAGTGCCGCCCGCGCCGGAGTGCTGCGGTCCACCGGCGCCCAGTCGCCGAAGACGCCCGCGGAGTGCAGGTACTCAGGCGATGGCTGCAATAGCGGGGGAGTGGACGCTGCCCGGGCGTCCATGGCGAGGGATTCGGCGCTGGGCGTGGCGTCGTACGCGAACAACGTGAGCTCGTGGGTCCGTGCAATTCCCGTCGGATTTCCGAATCCAGGCTCGTAATCCTCGTACGTAATCTCGAGCCCCTCGAGTTGTTCCTCGAAGGTGTCCTGGCCGAGGCCGTCGTGATAGAAACGCAGGTCCATCGGCTGGGCTTCGGGGGAGTAGAGCCAAGCGGTCAGCGTTGCCTCCCGGGTGGCTGCTCCGCGGATGTCCAGCTGGCCCGGGTGCGACTGCCAGAAGTCCCGAACGCCAACGCCGAAGCCGCCTCGGAGGTCGCTCAGGGAGCAGAATCCCGCCGATCGCGTCCCGCCAGAGATGCCCACCCAACCGTGGCCCGGGGCCGTGCGTTTGCGGAGCTCGAAGCCGTCCGCGCTCAGCTGCGTGAGCGTGTAGTCGTTCCATGTGGGGATGAGGTGGAGCCGTTCGGAAACCAGGGGGCTCCATTCGTTCACCGGCGGAGTGGGTTCCCCGGCGACCTGGGCTTGGCGGACTTTCTCCCCCGGATCCCTTCTCAGGCCGGTGAGTCCGCGGACCGCCTCCACAAGGAATCCGCCGTCCGCTCCGGCGATCCGGACGTGGCGATCGTGCAATTCGCTCTCGAGCGGGATGGTGAACCGAACTCCAAGTCCGGCCAGGAAATCCTGCCCGGCATCGCCGTCCCAGATGAACGAATGCATCATTCGGATGCTCCGCGCGCCGGCGTAGAAGTAGAAGCGGACGGTGAATGGAAGCCACTCCCTTTCGCCCAGGTCCGCCCGATGGCGGCCTTCCAGACGCACGACGGCGCGAACGGGACCGCGTTGCTCGACCGTAAGGGACGTGACTTCGCCAGTGAGGCCTTCGCGCGTTGTGCTGCCAGCTCCCTCGGCAACGTCGTTCTGCAGCAGGCTCACGAGCCGTCCGTCCTTCGCCACCACTGAACCACCGCGGGTCAGCGTACTGAACAGGCTCGCTCCAGACCGCGGCAGGACCATTTCCAGGGTCCCGGTGGAGACGGTCACGGACTCTTCCCTTTCGGTGACCGTCACCTCGGGCGATCGTTCGACGCCGGCTGCCGGGCCGCCGTCGTGAGCTTGCTTGCCGCTGGAGGTGACGGAGTATGCGCTCGCCGGGTTGCCCGTCGCGCCCAGGGCGATGCCCGCCCACTTGAGGGAACCGTCGGGCCAAGTAGCGAGCGGCCAGGTTTGGGCGTTGACGTGGCGTCCGCGGGCATCCATAACGGATAGCTCAGACGCCTGCGCGACGGTGCCGCGTGCAAAGGGCATCCCCCATGTTGTGCCACCGCTCAGGGCGGCGGGCGGTGCGCCATCGAGCCACGTGATGGGAGCGTGCTGAGTCATGTTCGAGTCCACCTAAAGTTTCGGAAAGCGCTTTCTTTGTTACGTTTCAAGAAACTTACCTCCGGGTGTCGTGAGCCGCAAGGGGTGACCGCTGGATGACCCCAGCGAACCATTGACACGCCCGCATCGCGGCGATATCGTACAACCAAATGGTTGTAGATCAGCTCAATTCCGTACCCTCCAGTGATGTGGACCTTGACCGGTTGTTCCACGCGTTGGCAGATGGCACTCGGCGGGACATTGTGGCCAGGGTGACATCCGGGGAGTACTCGGTGTCCGGATTGGCTGGGCTCTACACCATGAGTTTCGCGGCCGTGCAGAAGCATGTCGCGGTCCTGGAACGGGCCTCCCTGGTGACCAAGGAGAAGCGTGGGAGGGAGCAGATCGTGCGGGGGAACCGTGACGGACTGCAAAAAGCCCGGCGTCTGCTGGACCAATACGAAATGATCTGGCGGCAACGTGCCGGCCGGATCGCCGAAATTCTCAGTGAAGACTAGGAAGGGATCTGCCATGACCGTGGTCAGCGTGGACAAGAATACGGAGGCCCTAAGCCTCACAGTCGTTGCCGAGTTCGATGCCGGCGTCCAGCGCGTTTGGAAAATCTGGGAGGACCCACGCCAACTTGAACGATGGTGGGGGCCGCCTACCGTCCCGGCCACGTTCGAAACCCACGATTTCACGCCCGGAGGCAAGGCCGCCTATTACATGACGGTGCCCGACGGAACAAGGGCCCACGGCTGGTGGCAGTTCACCACCATCAACGCCCCGGACCACCTCGAATTCGACTACGGATTTGCCGACGATCAGGGCACCCCCATGGGCGAGCATGGAGCCGCGCACGCCACCGTCAAGCTCGAGCCCATTGGCGACCGCACCCGCATGACCATGTCCACGCGCTTTGACTCTGAAGAACAGCTTCAGATGATGTCGGACATGGGCATGGAGGAAGGCCTGCGGGAGGCCATCGGTCAGGTCGACGCACTCCTCGCCGAGCCGGCCAACGCCTCACTCCAGTAGCGGCGGCCAAGAAAAACCGGCGACGGCGGGAGCGTCGCGCCGTCGTCGGCGTATCGTTTAAGTCCCGGCCGCCTCTTGGAACGGACTTGTGTCATGGCGCGATTGATCATCATGGGCCCTCCAGGTTCCGGCAAAGGCACGCAGGCGGAAGTGATCGCCCGGCATTTCTCGATCCCCGCGATCTCTACGGGAGACCTCTTCCGTGCACATGTTCGGGACAAGACAGAGCTCGGCGCAGAAGCGGGCGAGTACATGGACCGGGGCGAATTTGTTCCCGACCACGTCACCACGGCCATGCTCCGCCAGCGGCTGGAGGAAGGTGACACGGGGAACGGGTTCCTCCTTGACGGCTACCCGCGCACTGTCATCCAAATTGGTGCCCTTGATGAGATATTGGCCGCGAGGCATCAGGCGCTCGAAGTGGTTCTTGTGCTGAATGTGGAGGATGCCGAACTCGTTGCCCGCATGCTTCAACGGGCTCAGGAACAGGGCCGCAGCGACGATACTGAACCCGTCATTCAGCGCCGGCTGGAGCTGTACCGGGACGAGACGCAGCCTGTGGTGACTGCGTACACGCAACGCGGAATCCTGTTGATGGTGGACGGCTCCGGCGATCGGGAATCGATTACGGCGAAGGCCATTGCTGCGGTGGAGAAGGCACTGGCGGTTTAACGCGCCACGGACGAAAGCCCGGAGCCAAGGGTCCGGAGATAGGCCGCGAATCCTTCGGGTGCCCGAGCCTGCAGCCGCCCGGAGGTTGTCACCTTGGTGGTGTCCGTGGCGATGACCGCCAGCCCGAGCCGCCGAAGGCGTTCAACCAGGACCCGGTCCTCGTGGGACCTTAGCCTCGGAAAGCCGCCCGCGGCCAGGTACGCAGAAGCACGGACGCCAAGGTTTGCCCCGTAAATATGGGGATGGTCTTCCCGGGAGGGGTGCAGTTCCCGCCAGCGTTCCAGGACCGCCTCGTCCATGTCCCGGGAGTCCGGCTCCACGGATCCCAAGATGGCGTCGGCACCGGCGTTGGCAAGTTCCACCTGTCGCACCAGCCAGTGTCCCGGGACGGTGGAGTCGGCGTCGGTGGTGGCCAACCACGTACCTGCGCCTGCGCCTGCGGCGAAGGGCAGGCGTTCCAGGGCGGCACGGATGCCGGCGTCGCGGCTGGCGCCCGTGCTGCGAAATCCGACCTCGACCGGGAGGAAACGGAGATCAGCCGAAGTGTACGCAGCCGTGATGCTGGAGGATCGGTCCGTGCAGGCGTCCAGGACCACAGCGATTGAAACCCCGATTCGGGGGTGCTCGCGCTGCAGGGCATCCGCCGCGGTCTGCAACGCCGCCAATGCTGAGCCGATGTGCCGTTCCTCGTTGTGGGCCGGCATGACCACCGCGACGCTCCGGATTTTTTGCCGGTCCGCGGTGGTCACAGCGTTTCACTCGGGGCAATAAGGATCTCCAGCATGAAGTCCCTTTCCCGGTAGATCCCATGCGCGGGCCACGCAAGATGGCTGCGGGCCATTGCGTGAACTGCCTCTGCGTCCAGTTGCCAGCCCGAGATCGGGTGCCGCCAATGGCAAAGAAGCAGGGTGCCGCCGGGCCGGGTGGAAGCTCGAATCCGGTCCAGTAGTTCGCTCAGTTCTTCCGGCGAAAGGTAATAGCCCGTCTCGGACAACACCACCAGGTCGAAGGTCCCTTCCGGCCACTCATCCGGCACAGTGAGGCGGCGGGCTTCGGCCGAGGGGTATCCGGAGAGCCGCTGTGTTGCCTGGAGCAATGCCGTGCTGCTGGCGTCCACTCCAAGGAATTGCCTGCAGCGCCGGGCGAGTTCCTCGCTGAGCGTGCCGATGGAACAGCCCACTTCCAGGCCGGAATCATACGACTCCTTGGGCAAGGCCGCCAACGTCAGGGCACGCTTGCGGCGTTCGTACCAGCTGGAGGAGTAGTCCCACGGGTCCTCTTCACGGGAGTGGACCTCGTCGAAGATCCGCTCGGCGTCTGCTGCTGTGTTGCTTCCCGCCGTGAATGGGTGCCAGGCGAAGGTCTCGAAGTGGCGGGAAAAGTGTTCCAGGAAAGTCCCGGACAGCAGCGTCTCATCACCCGGCTGCTCGGACAATGGTTCCACTTGCGAGGCATGGGCGCCCATCGCGTCGTTCTTGGCGTCCCGCTCCGCCGCTGTTAACGGGACCCGTACCCATGACTGCCAAGCGGCATCGCCGGGTCCTGCCCAGAGCCAATACCAAATGGGGTACTCCAGCAGGCCATGGCCTCCGGCGGCGGCAACCCTGGCTGCGATCGAGCCCAAGGTGTCGTGGTCTGTGTGCCCGTCCGACCGGTACGGCGCCACGATCACCACGTTGTCCGCCGGATGGCCCGACGCTGCTCCGCGAACAGCGTCTTCGATTCGATCTTCATGGGCTGCCAGCTGCCCGTCCGGCAGCTCCAGGAATTGCCACGCCGCGCTGGGAGCCAGCCCGGACACAGCCGTGCCGAACTCAATGAGCCTGATAGCGGCAAGCTGTTCCGACGTGGTGGTTTGCGACTCCGGGTGCGACGCTTCGCCGGCAGTGCAGAGCAGGAGCTTCACGGTGGCCCCGCTGTGGTGGAGCTTGGCCAGGAGGCCGCCGGCGCCGAGTGTTTCGTCGTCCGGGTGCGCGGCGAGCACCACAAAGGCCATGCTTGTGAGTTCGCTTGCGTCCAGCGGCAACTCCGGCAAGGCAGCGACGCCGCTGGCCGCCCATTCCGCCTCGGTTGTTCCCGTGTCTGCGTGCGAGAAGCTCACCATCCGGCGTCCCCATCCAGAGTCAAGGCGCCCAACTGCGCGTCGTCTCTCAGGGCGTGGTGCTGGCGAATGTATAAGGACAGGTCCGCCATTCGTTTTCCGTACGCCTCGTTGAAAGCCAGCGGGCCCGGTCCGAGGTTCTGGCTCACAACCGTTTGGACACGTTCGACGGCGGCGGCAACAGTCCCGCGGACGCGCAAGGCTTCGCTCCAGGCGCTGGAGCCGTCTCCACCTGAATCGGCCAGACAGCCGGCGTCGATCCGTTCGGCTGTTGCGGCCAGGTATCCGCCGACGGAGGTGAGGATCCTGTCCACCTCGCCCAGGGAAGCGAGGGCGATCTGGTCCGGGTTCCGGCCGTTTCCTACGCCCGCGGCCAGAGCTGCCCTGAAGTCACGGGCCATTGCCACGGCTCCGCCGAACCAGCACGAGGCCACTCCCATGCCACCCCACGCGAAGCCGGGACGTTTGAAATACCAGTCCTCGTCGCCCACCGGTGCTGCCTTCACATGCTCGAAGTGGACGGTGCCGCTGGGGATTTCCTGCAGGCCCCGGCTGGTCCACTTCGGGGTTTCGCACGATACTCCAGGGTCCTTCAGGCTGACGGCGAAGGCCGTCCTGCCGTTGCCCTCCGTGTGGGCTGTGATGATGGCATTGTCCAGCTGGGCGGCCAGCGAGCACCATGGTTTGGCGCCGTTGAGTACGTAGTTTCCGGCAGGGTCGGTCTTGGCCTCGAGTTTCATGCCGGGACCTTCGGCCGCGAAGACTCCCCACGGGCCTGTCGCGATTGCTTCGGAACCGGACTGGGCCAGGATCGCGAGGGCGTCCAGGTGGGGTTCAAGGACGCGTCCGGCGGCCACGTCCACGGCCGTGACGGACGCCAGGAGTTCCCAGAGCTTGGCTGTGTTGCCCTCGCCAGGCTTCGGAGCAGTGTGTCCTATCTCCCCGGCAATGGCCAACAGTTCAGGGATGTTACCCACGGCCGCCCGGATTTGTTCGAGTACGGGTTCGAAGGCTTGAAGTTGAACGGACTCGGAACTGATGCGTACGGGTTGGGATTCGGGGTCGCTCATGGACTCAAGCCTAAACTAAGGAACCTTAGTTTATGGGCTGCGAGAAGCAAGAACGACGGCGGGAGGGGCATCACTGCCGACTTCCCAGGTGCCGAGCCATTTATGGCATCGCGCCGAGGTGGGACGGAGGTGAGCATTGCGCTGGGTTTCCAACGAGTCCAGCCCGCGGAAAAGTTCCCCTTTGTCGCCACATGACGCAGCCTTTTCACAAGTTTTGTCACAAGAATCACATCATCTTGTCATTTAACATGACAAGATTCCTACGCTGGAGGAGTCAATGTTCCCGAGCCTTAGGAATTCCAGTGCCACAACCAAACGACTCCGCTTCCATCTCCACCGACTCCCACAGCCCGCCCGGAAAGAACCCACCCGGCAAGAACCCGCCCGGCAACCCGCGCAAAGCCCAAGGTTTCCTCAGCAACCTCGGCGCCGACCTCCCCGCGTCCTTGGTGGTTTTCCTCGTTGCCCTTCCGCTGTCCCTCGGCATCGCCGCAGCCTCCGGAGCACCCGTCATGGCAGGGCTCATCGCAGCTGCCATCGGAGGAATCGTTGCGGGCAGCCTGGGAGGCTCTCCACTCCAGGTGAGCGGTCCCGCCGCGGGCCTGACCGTCGTCGTTGCCGGCCTGGTTGACGAGTTCGGCTGGCAGGTGACGTGTGCGATTACGGCTGCTGCCGGCGTCGTGCAGTTGCTGCTGGGTGTCAGCCGCGTAGGCCGGGCCGCACTGGCAGTGTCGCCGGTGGTGGTCAAAGCCATGCTCGCTGGCATCGGCATCACGATCATCCTGCAGCAGTTGCATGTGTTGCTCGGCGGCCAGGCCGCTGGGTCCGCCGTCGAAAACCTGACCGCACTTCCAGCGGCCATCACCAATGTCGAGTTGCATTCGGCGCTGCTGGGACTGGCCGTCGTCGCGATTCTTCTGGCGTGGAAATACCTGCCCACTGCGGTGCGGAAGATTCCCGGGCCGCTTGCCGCCGTCGTCGCTGTTACCGCTTTGTCTGCAGCAGTTGCGCCCAGCGTCGAGCGCATCAGCTTCAGCGGTTCCCTCTTCGACGCCGTCGCCCTTCCCAGTTTGCCGGACGGTAACTGGCGTGCTGCGGTCATGGCGGTCATCACGGTAGCCCTGATCGCAAGCATCGAATCGCTGCTTTCCGCGGTGGCGGTGGACAAGATGCATGCAGGCACGCGCACCAACCTCAACCGGGAACTCGTCGGACAAGGCTCGGCAAACATGGTCTCCGGTATGCTCGGCGGCCTCCCGGTGACGGGCGTGATCGTCCGCAGCGCCACCAATGTTGAAGCCGGCGCCGCGAGCCGCGCGTCCGCCATCCTGCACGGCGTGTGGGTCCTGGTGTTCTCTGCACTGTTCGCCGGTCTCATCCAGCTGATTCCGTTGTCCGTGCTCGCAGGCCTGTTGCTCGTCATCGGCGCCAAGCTCATCAAGGTCGCCGACATCAAAACCAGCCTGCGCACCGGCGACCTCCTGGTCTACGTGGTCACGCTGGCATGCGTTGTTGTTCTGAACTTGCTCGAGGGCGTCATTATCGGCCTGGCACTCGCGGCCCTCTGCGTGTTGTGGCGGGTACTCCGTGCCCAGATCCAAGCCCATGCTCCCGCCGGGGAGCAGCTGCCGTGGCGGGTCACGATCGCCGGGTCCTGCAGCTTCTTCGCCCTGCCCCGACTAAACCGCGTGCTTCACTCCGTGCCCGAAGGACAGGACACAGTGGTTGAACTCAACGCCGATTACCTCGATCACGCCTTCCGCGAGGCTCTGGTTGCCTGGCAGACGCAACACCGCTCCAGCGGCGCCTCGGTGCTGCTGGAGGAACACGGAACCACCGCTTTCACCGACGCCGCGGACAGCACTCCCCAGCGTCAGGATCCACGCGAATTCCCGCTGCCACCCAGGACTTCCTGGCAGTCGTCGCCGCTGGATGGTACCCACCAGGAAGCGCACGACGACGACGGGCAGCTTCCGCTACGGTCGATCCTCCTTGGCATCGACAAATACCATCGACGCTACGCAGACAAGGTTCGCCCGCTGGTGCAGGACCTGACCGAGGGGCAGAACCCGGACACCTTGTTTGTTGCCTGCGTCGACTCCCGCGTCAATCCGAACCTGATCACCAGCAGCGGCCCCGGCGACCTTCTGACACTGCGGAACATCGGCAACGTAGTGTGCCCTGATGGCCGGGATGCCTCGATCGACTCGACACTGGCATTCGCGGTCAAGGGCTTGTCCGTGGACTCGATCGTGATCTGCGGCCACTCCAATTGCGGCGCGATGAAGGCCGTTATCGCCGACGCCGAGGGTGCGGCCGCAGCTTTGGGTGGGGGCTTCGATGCCTGGCTGGAGCATGCCCGGCCGAGCTACAGCGCGCTGTTGGACGGTCATCCTGTGGCCCTTGCTGCCGAAGCTGAGGGCTACAGCCGCCTGGACCAGCTCAGCATGGTGAACGTAGCTGTCCAGCTCCAGAAGCTCGAAGAGCACCAGGTCACCGGGCCAGCCTTGGCATCTGGACGAGTGCAGGCCACGGGTTTGTTCTACGACATTTGCACGGCCCGCGTGGTCCTTGTGACTCCCCAGGGCATAGAACAACTGGATCCGAGCATGGCCGTTCACTAGCCCGCCAGCTGGCTTTCGTTGCTTCACGACCTGCTTTGAGCTGACGCTGGCGCCGACACGCCGTTACCTGCGGCGTGTCGGGGCCGCCAGGCTGTCAAAGGGGGGCGTGAAGCAACAGGCTGCGGCGTTCGTGGAACCAGGAAGACTAGCGGTCCGTGAGAAGCAGGACGTTCCCGTCGAGGTCCCGGACGGTGAAGAACAAGCACACGTCCGGATCGCCCTCCACCACCGACACGCCATGTCCGTTCCTGAGCAAACGATCCCGCATGCCCGTGAGGTCCTCCACGAGGAAACCGCACGTCGCCCAAGCCAGCCCGGGCTCAGCCGCGATCCCGCTGAGGGGACCCATCAGCGTAACGGCGGCACCGCCGTCGCCCGTTAGAACTGCCGACCACTCCGAAACGGTGACGATCCGAAGCAACAGGTGTTCCGAATACCACCTGGCTGCCCGGCCCGGATCCGAGACGGGAATGAATGCATTGGAAACAGTAGTCACGCGCGGCCCTTCCTGTGGGGATATTTGGATTGAGAGTAGCCCCCAGCCCTCCCCGTGGCCCAGCAAAGTGCGGAATACTGGAGCCGGAACCACGATTTCCGGCAGGAGAGGACTGCCGTGCGAGGAGGTGGCGAAACGTGAGCGCCGGGAACAACGCCTTCAGGCGGAAGCTCGAGCGGGGAGCGGAACTGCGGGCCGTCCGATCGTGGGGCGGCAATGCCGAGGAAGACGCAGAGCTTGAGGCGGCCGAGGCAGAGGAGCGGGAGAAACGCCGGAAGGTGGACGACGCCGCGCGGGTCGAATATTTGATCCGGGATGCCATGAACCAGGGCAAATTCGACAACCTCAAATACGCCGGCAAGCCGATCCCGGGCCTGGGGGAGCACTATGACCCGGACTGGTGGGTCAAAGGTCTGATCCAGCGCGAGCAACTCAGCGGGATCGGGCCACCAGCCATTCTCCTACGGATCGAGGACGCTGAACTCGACGCGAAGCTGGATCAGCAGTACACGGAGAAACAGGTCCGCGACATTGTTGAGGACTTCAACAAGCGGGTCGTTGAGGCTCGTCGACAGCTCCAGGGTGGGCCGCCAGTGATCACCAAGCTGAGGGATGTTGACGCCGAGCTGGAACGCTGGCGCGGACGACGTGCCGTGGCGGCGCCGCCCGAGCCGGAGCCCGGGGAACCAATCAAACGTAGTTGGTGGCAGCGGCTCTGGAACGGCTTCGGCTGATACGAAATCCGGCCCCAGCGTCGGGGATGCGGCTAGGCGAAGCTGTCTTCCTTTGCCTGCTCCGACTCCTTGCGTCAACCCTTGATCAGCGACGACAAGTGCGCCTGCTGCTGGCGGAAGTGGCCGTGGGCCGTGAGGCCAAACTCGTAGGCAGACTCTGCATGCTGGGTGAGGTCCACGCCGGTTACTTCATGTTCGTGGGCCACGCGGAAGCCGATTGTCTTGTCAATAGCGCGGCCGATCAGGAGGGTGCCCAGGCCAGAGAGGGCGATAGTGAGCAGCACGGCAACTGTCTGTGCCACGAGTTGCTGAACGCCGCCCCCGTAAAGGAGGCCACCGGCCACGCCCTCCGTGGGGAAGGCAACAAATCCAAGGGAAAGCGTGCCGATCACGCCGGCGCCGAAGTGCACGCCCACGACGTCAAGGGAATCGTCGAAACCGAACTTGTACTTCAGGTCTACGAACACTGCACAGGCAGCACCGGCAACGAGTCCCAGGCCAAGGGCCGCGAGTGGGGTGATGTTGGCGCAGGAAGGGGTGATGGCCACCAAGCCGGCGACAACGCCGGAGGCTGCGCCCAACGATGTCGGGTGTCCGTGGCGGATCTTCTCCGTGACCAACCAGCTCAGCATCGCAGCGGCAGGAGCCACCAGGGTGTTGACCCAGATCAGGCCTGCCTGCTCAACCGTGGTTGCAGCGCCGCCATTGAAGCCAAACCACCCGAACCAGAGGATTGCTGCGCCGATCATGATGAACGGGACGTTGTGGGGGCGGTGGTTGGGGTCCTTGGCGAATCCGTGACGCTTTCCCACGATCAATGCGAGGACGAAAGCGGCGGTACCTGAACTGACCTCAACTACGGCACCGCCGGCGAAGTCGATCACCTGGCCGAAGATCTGCGTGACGGCTCCACCCGCGCTCATCAAGCCACCGCCCCAGACCATGTAAGCCAGTGGGCAGTAGACCACTGTTACCCAGATGGGGACGAAGAGCGCCCATGCGCCGAACTTGGCGCGGTCGGCGATTGCGCCGCTGATGAGCGCCACAGTGATGATGGCGAACGTAGCCGCGAAGACTACCTTGAGGAGGTCAGGCGAACCCATGAGGTCCTGGAGGCCGAAATGTGCAAAGGGGTTGCCGAACAGGCCCAGGAAGCCGTCGCCGGTGGTCATCGAGTATCCCCACAGCACCCACACCACGCCAACAATGCCCGCAGAGATGAAGCTCATCATGATCATGTTGAGCGCTGCCTTGGCGCGGGTCATGCCGCCGTAGAAAAGGCCAAGGCCCGGAGTCATGAAAAGCACCATTGCCGATGACAACATCAGCCAGACGTGTTGCGCAGAGATCTCCACTGCGTTCCCTTCTGATCAAGCCTGAACGGGCCCGTTGTTGCACGGCCCTCACTACCCCCCGATCAATATTCGGTGAGCTATGTTTCCGACTCAGAAGAGCTAAGTTGCAGGGAAGTTACAGAAACCCCACGTTCGTGAAGATCAGGTGACTGGCATGTTTCAGGGATGTTACCGACGCTTCCCGCGCGGTCATTTTTCGCGAGGCCCTGTTTCGCGAGGTCCTGTTTCGCGCGGCCCTGTTTCGTGCGGCCCTGCCGGGTATCCGCCACGCCTGCTGAAGATGATGATCCCCAAGGCAATTGCCGTCGGCAGCGCCGCGGCCAGCGGCACCAGCTGAGCCCCAACGGTGGTCAGCGCCAAAGCACCGTAACCGGCACCGACGGCAATCCCCAGCTGGATGGTCACTACTGTGAGGCCGTTGGCCGCATCCTTGTGCTCCCCGCCGGCGCGAAGGATCGCCGCCTGGTTGTAGATGCCGATCGCTCCGAAGGAAACGCCCCAGGCGACCATCAGCGCGAAAACCCCCACCCATGTGCCGCCCAGAACCGGAAGCAGCGCGAAGGCAAGCAAAAGAAGCCCGACGGCGGTAATCACCGAACGCCGGGGACGGGAATCGGCGGTCAGGCCGGCAATCCAGATCCCGACCAAGCCCGAGATTCCCACCACGGACAGGGAAATGCCAGTGAGGGCTTCGGGCAATCCGGAGGCGAGCAGGAAAGGGGCAACATATGTAAAGAGTGTGAAGTGTGCCAGCAGCAAGAGTGGCCAAGCGGTGGCCACGGCGATCACGCCCGGTAGCTTGAGCGCCGCCCGGATCGACGGCGTCTTGTGGGTACCCGGATCATGCGCAGCAGGCAGGAGCCAGAACGCCAAAACTGCCAACAGGACGCCAACCCCGGCCAGGACCACGAAGGAAACCCGCCATGTCATGAGCGTGCCCATCAGTGTGCCTATCGGAGCCCCGACTGCCAACGCGATGCTGGTTCCGCTGAAGACGACGGCCATGGACTTGCCCACCGAGTGCGCAGGAACGATGCGCGCCACATACGGTGCCATGCTCGACCACAACATGCCATGGGCAATACCGCCCAACAGCCTTGCAACGATGGCCACTTCAAGATTAGGGCTCAATGCCAGCAAGACGTTGCTAAGTGCAAAGGCAAGTACGGTCCCGATCAACAGGGTCTTTCGTGGGACCCGCCCGCCCAGGAGTCGGGACAAGGGAAGGGCGGTGAAGACGATGATTGCTGCATATGCTGCGGTCAAGGAACCTACAGCCGATTCCTCCACACCCAGATCCCGGCTGATCTGGGGAAGCAGCCCGGACGGAAGCAGCTCTGTTGTGACAGCCGTAAAGCCCGCGGCAGCAAGCACCAAAAGGCCGCCCCAAGGGATCTTGCCCGCTGCCCGGGTTTTCGCTGGGCTTGGCTTGGACTTTCCTTCTTCGGGTGTCGCGTGCATCTGGGTTTCGACCGCCAAAGGGTCCTGCTTCAAAGATTGCTCCTCATGGATGAATCACGTTTGTGGGCATGTGCGTGAGTATCCCCAACGCTACCCAGCCAGCGGCGCGTGAGGGAGGCTCTGACAGAAACCCCTTTCTTGGGGTGCAGAGCAGGCCTCGCAAGCTCCCTAGCGAGCGTAGAGTTCCGTGAAATTCCTCAAGACCCGCATCGGTTCCGTCACCGAGGCTTGCTTGGCGGTTTCGATGAGTTCATCGGCAGCGTCCGGCGGGAAATAGCCCGCGTTCTTGTAGATGTTGATCCTGGTGATCAGGCCGTCGACATCCAGTTCGGGGTGGAATTGCGTGGCATAGAGATTCTTCTTGATGCGGAACATGTGCACCGGGCAGGCTGCGGAACTAGCGAGCAACACGGCGTTTCCCGGCAGCTTGCTGCAGGCTTCCTTATGCCCGACGAATGCTTCGAAGGTGTGGGGCAGGCCTTTGAGCAGGAGATCGCGCTCCCCGTCCGCGGTCAATTTAATCTCCGTGGCACCCACCGGTTCACCGTAGCGACGATCAATGATGGCTCCCTGATGAACACCCAGGGTTCCAACTCCGTAGCAGGCACCCAAGAAGGGGAAGTCCTCGGCCACGATGCGATCCAGGAGGGCTGAGAGTTCAGCTTCGACGCGAAGCTGGGCCGGGCTCTTCTCCTCCACAGGGTCGCTGGAGGTGTAGGGACTGCCGCCCACAATCACACCGGAGTATCCGGCCAGGTCAATGGCCGGCAATGGTCCTGACTCGAGCCTGATGCGGACCAATTCCTCAGCCTGGAGCCCGCAGTACCGGAGGTAAGCCTGGTACTCGTCATCCGCTGCCGCGTCTTCGGCGCGCGTGGCCAACAAAAGGAAGGGCTTCACAGGCCAAGTCTGCGGGAGGAACGACTGGCTTTCAAAGTCTTTCTGCCGGCTGGGCCGCGGAAATGGCGCGCAGACCGGGCCCCGTAACGCAGACCCACTCAGCGAGGTGCGGCCGGTGACGTGCTCGGACCAGGGGAAGGCGGGGGAGCCGGAGGGTTGAACGCACCGCTCGGATAGAGGGCTGTGGCCTGCATCATGTAGTTGGCCCACTGCGGGCCGGCGATCATGTAGCCATCCAATGACTTGTAGAACTTTCCGTTAATGGTGACGTTCTGTCCCGCGCGCTGTTGTCCCGCCGTCGTGTCCCCAAAGAATGAGGCCGTGGCGAGCCGTGTGGTGAAGCCAGCCACCCAGGTTGCGCCGTTGTTGTTGGAGGTACCGGTCTTGGCCGCGACGGGGACCTGGTTCTGTACCTTGGGTTCGATGTAGACGCCGGATCCGAGCTTGAGGACGTCCTGCAGCACCGCTGTGACCCCACGGGCCACAGCAGGTTTCACCGTCTCCTTGCATTCAGGGGTTTGCGCCGGGTATTTCCTGCCTTGTGAGTCGCTGATGTCGGTGATGGCGATTGGTTTGCAGTAGGTGCCATCGTTGGCGAATGTTGCGTAGGCGCTCGCCAGGACAACAGGAGCGACGCCGATGGACCCCAGGAGGTTGCCGATCTGGTGCATATTGATCTGGGCGTTGTCCAAGCCGCTGTGCAAACCAACCGCGTCCACCATTTTTTGGATGCCGCAGAAATCCAACTGGGCCGCAGTAGCGAAAGTGGCGGTGTTAATGGAGTTGTAAAGGCCGTAGTTGATGGGCATTGGGCGGTAGTAGCCCTCGTCGTTGTTCTGCAGGTCATCATCCGCGCCGAGGTTTTGGGCCTTCTGCGCAGTGCTGTATCCACCCAGCACCTTGCCGCAGCTGGACCGCCAGGGGAAGCCAACCGGGTAGACCCGGCGGGAAGCATCCACCACGGCAGTGGGCGACTTGCCCTCGTTGAGCCACTCCGCGAAAATGAACGGCTTCATGGTGGAGCCGGGTTGGAAGCCACCGGCACCGTTGAGGTCGTTACCGTTTTCGTCCTTCGCATCCACGTTGAAGTTCAACTGGGTATCGAATTTCCCGTCCTGCGGAACGAACACCGTGTTTTGTGCCATGGACAGTATCTTTCCCGTGCCTGGTTGCACGGTGGTCATCGAAGCACCCCACTTGTCCGGGTTCGCGCCTGCAGAGGCATCCACTTGTACTTGTGCCGCCGCCTGCAACCGGCTGTCCAACGTGGTGGTGATGGTGAGCCCGCCCCGGTAGAGGAGTCGTTCGCGGTCCTCCAGGGTTGCGCCGTAGGCCTCATTGTTGAGGATCAGGTGGGACACGTAATCGCAGAAGTAGATGGCAATGGTGGCGCCCGCGCAGCCCTGCAGGGAAGGAGTGATTTTCAGCTCAACGGGGCTGGCGACTGCCGCGTCATGATCTACTTGCGTGATCTTGCCTTGTTCCAACATCCTGTCCAGCACCAGGTTTCGGCGGGCGAACGCTGATTCCGGGGCGGTTGTTGGGTCATAGACGCTGGGTCCGTTCACCAGGCCGGCCAAGAGCGCGGCCTGTGGCAATGTGAGGTCTTTTGCTGATGTGCTGAAGAAGTAGCGTGAAGCAGCTTCGATGCCATACGCGTTCCGGTTGAAGAACACGATGTTCAGGTACCCCTCAAGGATTTGGTCTTTGCTGAAGCGTTTCTCAAGCTCCAACGCCAGCTTGATCTCGCGCAGCTTGTCACCCATGGTCTTGTCCCCGCTGAGCACCACGTCCTCGGGCCGACCCTGCGAGAGGCGGGACTCGTTCAGCACGTTGGTGACGTATTGCTGGGTCAGGGTGGACGCGCCCTGCCGGGTTCCCTTGGTCACGTTGGATGTCAGGGCGCGGATGATCCCTTGCGCATCTACTCCGGGATGTTCGTAAAAACGGCTGTCTTCGATGGCCACGATTGCCTGGCGGATGAAAGGTGACATCTGATCCAGAGGTACCTTCACCCGGTTCTCGGCATAAAACGTGGCGATGTGCTGGCCATCCGCACTAAGCACGGTGCTGGAAAGGGACGGCGAATCAACGTCCAGTTGGCTGGGAAGGCTTTCGTAAAAGCCGATGGAACCGCCCATGGTGGTGCTGGTGAACTGAACCACCGGCACCATGAAGCCGCAGATCAGCACCCCGCAGAGGGCGCTCACGAAGAAAAACCCGAAGATCCTCAGAAGGACCTTGCCAAGACCTAACCGTGGACCCTTGTTCCGCGCCATTTCGTGCCATTCCGTCGAGATGTCAGGCTGAAAAGTAGCTACAGAATACGTCTGCGGACGCCGTCAATCCATGGCTCCGGGGCCACAAAAAGGTCCCAAATTGGACTCAATCCAGTGGCAGTGTGACCCTCACGGTGGTGCCCCGCCCAACCCCGGAGTCGATCTCGACTGACCCTCCGGCGTCGTGTACAGCAATGGACATGAGCAGCAGGCCGAAGCCGTGGCGGCGGCCGCTGGGGGCGGCGTGGATTTCGAAACCTTTGCCGTTGTCCATGATCGTCAGTTGGATTCCGTGGTAGACGGCGTTGAGGCGGATGGTCAGTTCGCTGGCGTCGGCGTAGTTCAGCGTGTTGCTGAAAGTCTCCTGGGCTACGTGGTACAGCAGCGCGGCGGATGCGGACGAGATCTCGATGCCGTGGTGGGGTGTGTGCCAATGGACGGTCACTCCGGAGCGTCGAAGCGGCGCAGCAAGCCTGTCGATGCATCCTGCGACACCCAGTGCGTGGAAATCCACGGGGTGCTGGTCCTGGATGATGCCCTTGACGGCGATCACCTCGGTTAGCGCTGCTGACTGTTCCATTGGTTCCCCCACATCATTGTGATTCTTGCTGGTTGTTCGTTGCCGAAACCCTGATGGATTGATGGAACGGGGGCTTCGTCTGCTTCCAGCGTGGCGCGCCAAAATCAAGGACTCTGTTTGTTTGGCTCAATTTCCCATCAAGTTTGCGGGGCGGGCTTGCGGACGTGGCATTCTTCATGCGGGGGTGCCCGACGGCGGCACTTCCGCACCGCCGTCGGGCCCTGTTTGTGGGGTCTAACCTTCCTGTGGAAGCTCCGCGAGCAGCAGCCGGCAGGCGCTGGGGATCGGTTGGATGATCTCGACGGCGGTCGTTTCGGCCAGGCGCCGGGCGGTGGCACTCAGGGGCCCGCCGGCAATGATGACCGCCTGGGAGCCGTCGTTTTCCGTTGCAGCGCTGACTGCTTCGGCCAACTCGTGGAATTGTCTTTCAGGATCGGCAGCGAGGGCCAGAGGCTCGGACGTGGTCAATCGAACACCTGCGAAGTGTTCCGAAAGTCCATGGGCCGCCACAAGCTTGCCCAAGGCGTCCACCAGCAACGGAGTGCTGGTCGCCATCCCAAAACGACGCAGCTCGCCATCCCGAGCGTGGGCTGCGGCGTGCACAGAGCCTTGACCGATGCCGATCACCGGGATGTCCAGTTCCCCGTCCAGTTGCGCGCGCCCGGGATCACCGATGGCGGCGACAATCACGCCGGCGACCCTGCCGCCGTCGGGCCCTGAAAGGTAGTTTTGCACTGCTTCGGTGACGTGCCGGGCCGACTCAGCCAGCGAGACGGGATCCACAATCATGGAAGGTCCAGACGACGCGGTGATACCGACTACCTGGAGACCGTGGGGTTCCAGGGTCTCCTTGGCGAGGTCCACCATCATCGCTGTTGTGCTGCTGTTGGTGTTCGGATTTACCAGCAGGACGATCCGGGCTGAAGGCCGGGGAGTATCAGTGTCCATAAATTGCCGCCTCCTCGTCGTTGCCGGGTTCCGAGTCTTCTTCCAGTGGCTTCCCGAAGGTTTCCGGCGGGAATTGAACCACGATTGCCAGGATGCAGAAGAGCACGGCCAGGGTGGTGAACATGCCGGGCAGACTCGCTGAGTCAAAAACAGCTCCGGAAATGAGCGGGAAGAGACCGCCGGACAACGAGCCAGCTGCGAGGATAATCGACGTTCCGAAGCCTCGGGTGCGGGTGGGGTAGAGCTCCGGGGCGAACAGCCAGATGGTGGTGTTCAGGATGATGACGGAGAAGTTGAAGAGGACACCGAAGATCACTACCAGCACGATGTCGTTGGCGAGGAAGGCCATGGACAGTCCTGAGAGGCACCCAAGGATGGCGGCAGCCGTGAGCACCTTTTTGCGTGGCAAACGGCTGGCCAAATAGGCAGCGGTGGCCGCGCCCAGCAAAGAGCCCGACTGCATGATGAGGGTGAACCAGAGGCTGGTGTTTACGGCATATCCGCGGGAAACCAGAATGGTGGGCATCAGCGTCAGCATCGAAATCTGGGCGGCGTATGACATGCAGACGGCGATGCAGAGCAGGACAGTGCGCTTGAGGAGCTTACCGCGCAGCGCGTCCTTCCAATGTCCTGACGCCGTGACCACCACGGGGTCTGGCACTGCGGTGATGTAAGTTTCCGGATCGGCTATGCGTCCGGAGAGCTTGTTGCGGGCCAGACGGGTGATGACCATGTTTGCTTCGTCGATCTTGCCCTGGGATGCAAGGAAACGGGGCGTTTCGGGGACAAAGCGTCGGAAGAACATCACCAAAAGGGCGGGGATGAACAGCAAGCCGAACACCCAGCGCCACTTGTCCGGACCATCGAAGAGCGTGAAGACAAGGATGCCAAAGGCAGGTGCAAGCATGTTGCCCAAGCCGGCCGCGGTGACGTTGATGAGTCCGACGGCGGTCCCGCGGTGTTTCGCTGCGAAGAACTCCGCCATCATGATCACGGCCACTGCGATTTCGCCGCCCAGGCCAAAGCCCACCACGAAACGGCCAGCGGCCAGGATGGGGTAGTTGGGGGCAACGGCACAGAGCAGCGAACCACCAGCGAAGATGATGAGGTTGATGACCAGCATGTGCCGGCGGCCATATTTATCGACGATGAGTCCCGTCGCCAGCCGTCCGAGTGCGGTTGCCGTAAACGTCATTGTGTTCAGCAAGCCGATTTCGGTGGCCCCAAGTCCCCACGACTGGCGCAGGATGGGGCCGGTGATGCCCACGGCGTTTTGCTCGAGGGCATCGAAGAATACCCCCAGCAGGATCATGAAGACGATCTGGCGGTGCGCGCCAGTCACTCCAATCCGCTGGTACGCGCCTTCAATTTGTTTCGCCAGGGATCCGGTCCGCGGTGTTGCAGCCTCCTGGGCAAGGTCTTTTTCCACAGTGCGCTCCTTACTGAGCTCTGAAGGTTCATTCATTGCCACGTGAATGGTTCCATCATGCGGAATGCGAATATCACATGAAGGAATGTGATGTAGATTACGCTTTGGGATACCAAAACACCATGGTTGGCGCGTAAACAAAATGTGACCGGATGCTCATGGATGGGCTGAGCGCGGGTGGCTTCGTGGCGTAGCTGTGTCTTGGAGGTCTGCGTCAGGTGGAACCTAGCGGCGTCCGCCCCCACCACCAGGACCCTGTGCCTGCGTGTACTGGCCTGCCGTCACAGTTCCCTGCTTGTCCGCTCCGTCAATGGACCCAGTCGTCAGACCAGCCTTCGCATCCGCCTTGCCTCCCGTGTAAACCGTGTACGTCTGGCCCTCGCTGATTCCGGACGAGGAGAACACCAGGGAGGCAATGCTCTTGGTTGTCACGAAGGAAGCCACCACAGTCCCCGACGGGTCGACGATGTGCACCGGCGTGCCGGCAGCCACAGAGGAGTTGAAGGTTACCTGCACGCCGGACTGAGTGGATGAGGTCCCCGGAGTCACTGCCATCCCGGCACTGCCGGCTGCAGCCACGGTCCCACCCGTGACGGTCAATTCACCGTTGACGTCAAGCGCGCCGTTGCCATCGTTCGTGGGCCCGTTGACCACCACCGTTCCCCCGGAAATCGTCGCGTTTCCGTTGGAGTCCAAGCCGTCTCCCTGGGAGTTGATGGTCAAGGTGCCACCGGACACGTCAACGGTGTAGTCGCCGACGGTCTCGCCGCCGCCCATGCCGCCCCCGCCGCCTCCCATATCGCCTGGGCCGGTGCCCGCCCCGGAATCCGCAGAGTTGGAGGACCCGCCCGAGGCGTTCACGCCGTCGTCGTTGGATGTGACGGTGACATCGCCACCGGAGACGGCGACGTGCTGGGCCTCAAGCCCTTCCTCCGACTCGGCCACGGTGACTGTTCCTCCCGTGATGGAGAGGGTGTTGAAGGCCTTGACGCCGTCGTCACCCGCGGTGACCGTCAAGGAGCCCCCGCTAACCAGCAGCCAGCCGCGGTTTGCGTCTGTTTCGTTGTCTGCTTTCACGCCATCTCCGCCGGCTGTCACTTGGTAGGCGCCGTCCAGCAGCACGGTGTAGTCCTTGCCGCGGATGCCATCGTCTTTGGCGTCCACCGTGACTTTGCCGGAGGCCATGACCAGGCCGTCCTTGGAGACGATGCCGTCGTTGTAGTTTCCGTTGACGGTCAATGAACCCGGCCCGGCGATGGTCAGGTCCGTCATTGAGAAAAGTGCTGCGTTGGGTGCGTCCTCGCCCTGTTCGGCATAGCTCGTGGCGTCGGTCAACGTGTTCGAACTGCCGTCTTCCAAGTAGACGATCGCTTCGTCCGCGCTCTTGACGGAGAACGGCGAACCGGTCGAATTTCCCAGTTCCACACCATCCAGGATGATCCGGACGGTGTCGGAATCGCCTGCGGCCACCACGATCTGGCCGTCGCTCAGCGAGCCGCTCAGGCGGTAGGTTCCGGCCGCGCTGATGGTGACGGTATTGCCGTCCACCGCCACTCCAGTGGAGGCCGACGACGTCACTTTGCTGCCGCCGTCGGCCAGGCTGACGGCCACTTCAGACGCAGGGTCCCAGGTGAGGTCATCGCTGTCGAAATGGGTATCGGCTTCGATTGTGGCAGCGGTGACGGTCTGGGCGGAGTCGGAGGTGGACCCGGCTGTGCTGGATGACGAGGTGCTGGAAGAAGTGGAACTGGTGGCGGCGTTTGAGCAGCCGGCCAGTGATACCGCCAAGGCGACGGCGGCAACGGAAAGGTAAGTGCGGAAGGAGCGCATGGTGGATTCCTTAGGGAAGTCTGTGGGTTAGCTGATGGTGGCGGGACGCAGGGGCATCCGGCGTCGGAGGGTTTGATTCCAGCGGTTGGCGGGCAGCCCGGGGTGGAGCGCAGCCATGCCGGTGGCGAACTTGGAGATGCGGCAGGGGCGAACACCGTTCCTCCACAGGTGCTTGTCCAGCGGGCCGGGGGCAGATCCGGACTTTGTCTCAACCACGACGGCGTCGTCCAGGACCCAGGGCTGCCCGTCCGGGCGTTGCCAGGTGACCTCTGAATCGATCGTCGCGCGGCTCCCGGATTCCGGAAGGAAAAGCGTGGTGCGGCGGTAGCGGGTGGAGAGAACAGGTTCCAGCGGGCTGAAATTCACCTCACCAAGGGTGGCTGCAAGGGTCTCGTTCACGTAGGCCAGGCCTTCCCCCGTGAGCCGGTCGCGGTTGCACAGCTCATAGGGGATGCGCTCCTTGACGGTGGCCTCGCGGGCACCTTCGGTCTTGACCTCCAGGAAGCTCAGTGCGGTGTCCAGGTAAGTACGGGTGCGGATCTTGAAGCGGCGGCGACGACCATGCGCGGCAAGCATGTAGCTGTCCAGGTCAGGGGTATCGAAGTAGACGGAGTCGTAGGCGAACGTCCGATTTCCGTCCATTTCGAGGACCCGGGCCTCCGTGGTGAAGGTCGACAGGATCCGCCGGGCGGTTGCGGACGGCACCAGATACTTGCGGTCCACCCGCGTCAGCAGCGCCGCTTCGGTGGTGAGTTCTTCAAGCCCGACGGCGGGTAGCTGGTTCAGCTGGGGAACGATCGCTTCGGCGTCCACATGGCTCATGAGACACCTGCTGAGGTGGGCACGGGTTGCTGTGGCTGACTTGCCGGCGGCTGGGTTGAGGGCAGTTCCTCGGATGCCGGCGTGAGTGCGCCTGCAGGCTGGTCGAAGCCGAGCTGGCCCTGCGAAGCAGCGTGGTCCTGGGAAACAGCGTGGCCCTGCGAATCAGCGTGGGTCTGACTCACGCGGGAGGACCGTACGGCATACCGGACATCCACGATCGTTTTGTCGTTCACCAGGTCCAGCTCCTGGATGGTGGCCGAGTGGACCGTGCCATCGAGGACTTCCTCAAGCCGGGCGTGCAGTTCGTGTTCGTTGTTGATGGCCCGGTCCAGGACCACGGTCTGGTGCCTGTAAGCGGGGAGGACCCTGGGGTTGTCACCGACGAACATGACCAGGAGGACCATGCCCATGAGGGACAACGTCAGCCAAAGGGGTTCTACGCCGATGCCTGCGATCAGGCCCAGCGCCAGCGCTGAGAAGTAGTAGGCCACCTCGTGCTGCGCGAGTTCCGTGGATCGCAGGCGGATGATTGACAGAACACCGAACAGCCCCAAGCCGAGCCCGATCCCGGCTGCTGAGCCGGACAAGGCCGTCGCAACTGCCAGGACCCCAACGTTCATGCCCAGGTAGGAAACTACAAGGTCACGACGCCGGTGCCGGCGTAGGTAGAGGGCGAACGTGAGGACAGTGATGGCGGCGAGGTCCGCTGCTACAAGGATGATGGTGTTCATCGGATTCTCCGGAATCTGTTGGTTGGCTGGTCTCCACGATTCCCGGTCCTGCTGTGCTGAAACTGTGCCGGGACCAAGGCTGGGATATGCGTTTCGACGTCGGCTGGTTCCGGTGTGCCGGCCAAGGTTGTGCCGGCCTTGCGGGCGAAGAGGAATCGCTGCTGCACGGCGAAGCTCACGCCCAGCAAAGCCATCTCCGTGACGAGCTTGGCCAGCAAATCCGGAACAGCAACGGAGGTGAGGGCCCACATGATCGAGTAGTTGGCGGATAGCAAGATGACAACGAGCGCCATATATCCTGCGGCGGTGGAACGCAATGATCTTTCCGTGCCGTGATCGAAGACCAGCTGTCGGTTGACCAGGAAGTTCACAGCCGAGCTGATCACCCTGGCTCCGACCACTGCCAGAAGGAGCGAATCCGTGAGCGCGCTGAGGATCAGGAAGGCCACCGTATCCACCAGGAATGCCGAGAAGGACGAAACCAGGAACTTCAACAGCGGTGCGTAGATTCTGATGGAATCGGCCACAGGCCTGAAATGCGAGCCCGAGTTGTTATCCAGGTACACCGTTGCGATGTCCACGGAGTCAATGGCGTAGCCGGCCTGCTTCGCCTCCAGCAACAGGTTCAGCTCGTACTCGTACCGTTGGCCGCGGACAGTCAGCAACCAAGGGAGCATGTCCGCCCGGTAGCCACGCAGGCCCGTTTGCGTGTCGGCGATCCGTTGGCCGGTAGCGAGCCGGAACAGCCAGCGCGTCACTGTATTGCCGAACTTACTGCGTGCAGGAACGTCGCCTGAAAAGTTCCGGCAGCCCAGAACCATGGTGGCCGTAACTCGGCCCACCCTGTCCGCAACCGCAAGGATATCCGCGACGCCATGTTGGCCATCGCTGTCGGCACACACCACGTCGTTGCCAGGGAATTCAGCCGCAATGAAGGCGAAACCACTCTTGAGGGCATGCCCTTTGCCGCCGTTGACGGCGTAGCTCAGCACGTGGCACCCAAGCCGGGCGGCGTCGTCGAACACGTCATTGAAGTCCGGTCCGGAACCATCGTCCACCACCACGATCCTCAGCCACGGATCGGCTTCCTGGATGGTGCGGATGAGGTTGATGAGCTGGTGGTCCGGCTCGTAGGCCGGGATCAGGACGATCATGACGACTGGGCGATGTAGAGGATGTCGGAGGTACCGCGCTCTTTGCCTTCGCCGAGCGGATTGTTCACCAGCGCACCGTTGAAGTACATGGTGGACGAGCCGCCGCCGTCGATGTTGTATGCGGTGGTTGCGCCAAGGTCCTTCATGATCTGTGCGAGGCCGGTCATGGTGACGCCTGCGGAATAGCCCGGGCTGCGGCCATCCACCACCACAAACACGAGATGGTTCCCGTCGATGACTCCCACGGCCGTGCGCGGTTGCTCGCCCTGGATGGAGTGGTTGCCGAAATTCGTATCGACCTCAACATCCTCGATGCCCGAGGCGATCTCGCCATTGTCCAGCAAGGAAGGCCCAAACGAGAGCGTGTTCCACACACCATCCGCAAGGAGCTGATCAGCCGACGTGGTGGTCTCGTCGTACACCTTGACAGTGCCGTCCTTGTAGAACGCCAGACCCTGGCGTGCGCCCTCGTCCCGGTACACCACGCCGTTGCGGATCACGATGCCCGTATCCCGGAAACCGTAGTAGTCGCCGTTGATGGCGAAAATGGCGTTGTGGTCCTGCGCGATCGCGGACGTGGTCTCCGTGATGTTCTCGCCATAGGTGTCTTCCGCAAAGGCAGACCTCAGCGTCGTCGCGTCATCAAGCACGACGTCGGCAACATAGTAGGTCACGGTGGCGTCGCCGCTGCCGGTGGTCACCGTGGAGATGGTGACGCCGGTGTCGCCGGACGTGTACGAGGTATCCGTGACCACCGCGCTCGCCGACGTTTCAGCGGAGGTGGAGTCCGGCGTCGTGCCTGTATCTGTTGTGCCCGCCTGGCTCGCTTCGTATTCCGAGACGTTGGTGATTTGGGCGTGGGGAATGACGAAACGGTCCAATGCCCAGGCCGTGGCACCCCCGGCAGAGAGAGTGACCGCCAGGACGGCGGAGACGACGGCGCGCCGGGTCCGGCTGCCCTTACGGTTTTCGGTCTGTTGAGGAGTCATGCCTCATTTCTACGGACCGGGCCTACGCCGCAGGTTTGCTCCACTTATGTGTGGGCTGTGAAGGCTTTTAGCGGTGGAGATCTGCCTCCAGGGCTGCTTCTTCAATGCGGAACCTGTGTGCTGCCCATTCTTCGGAGTTGCGGGACGGGATGTTGGGGTCGCCTGGTCTTTGGCCCGCGGTGGCGTCGGTGAGCTCACGGATGATGTCCGCGTGCCCTGCATGCCGCGCGGTTTCCACGCACATGTGGACAAGGATCTGATGGAGCGTCACATTTCGCTTCTCTTCGGACCACCAAGGCACAACGCCGGGAGCATCCAAGGGGAGGGCTTCAATAGTGGCATCGCTGTGGTTGGCCGAGAAGTGGTGCAACTCCAGAATTTCCGCGCGGCTTTCCGAAGCGGGCACCCACAGATCAGCATCCGGCTCAGCGTCCTCCGCGAACCAAGGCAACTCACGGCCGCTCGGACGCCCAAACGTCTCTCCGAAATAGCCCAACTCCACGCTCGCAACATGCTTCACGAGGCCCAGGAGATTGGTACCAGTCGGTGTCATTGGCCTGCGGGCATCGTATTCGCTGAGGCCATCCAGCTTGCCGAGCAGGTCCGCCCGGCGCAGGCGCAAATAACCGTGCAACGTCGCTTTGTCGTCCATGGGCAGCACTCTACCCAAGCGGGGCCGACACGAGTTCGCGGGAAACGCACGAAATCGCCGGAAGGCTCCCAGCGAACTGGCAGCTTTCCGGCGATCTCGGCACAAGCAGGCAAGGACTAGGTGAGCTTCACCTGGCGGTTCATGTCCTTGTACAGCAGGTAACGGAACTCGCCCGGGCCACCCGCGTAGCAGGCCTGCGGGCAGAAGGCACGCAGCCACATGAAGTCGCCGGCTTCCACTTCCACCCAGTCGTTGTTGAGCAGGTACATGGCCTTGCCCTCCAGGACGTACAGGCCGTGCTCCATGACGTGGGTTTCCGGGAAGGGGATCACGCCGCCGGGCTGGAAGGTGACGATGTTGACCTGCATGTCGTGGGCGAGGTCGCTGGAGTCCGTGAAGCGTGTGGTCTTCCAGACGTCGTTCGTGTCCGGCATGGAGGTGGGCTCCACGTCCTTCTCGTTGGTGACGAAGGACTTGGCTTCGAAACCTTCAAGGCGTTCGTAGGCCTTGCGGATCCAGTGGAAGGAGACGATGTCGTCGGAGACGTTCTCCAGGCCCCACTCCGCGCCGGCAGCGAGGTAGGCGTAGCCACCCTCTTCGAGGTGGTGCAGTTCGCCGTCGAGGGTCAGGTTGACCTGGCCCTTGGTGACGAAGATGACGCCTTCAACGCCGGACTCAAACTCGGCCTTGGGAGCCCCGCCGCCCGGTGCGATCTCCACGATCAGCTGGGAGAACGTGGTGGCGAAGCCTGAGATTGGCCGCGCAATGATCCACGAACGCGTGTTGGAGAAGCCCGGCAGGTTGCTGGTGACGATGTCCGTCATCACGCCCTTGGGGATCACGGTGTAGGCCTCGGTGACGATCGCCCGTTCCGTGGTGAGGTGGGTCTGCGGCGGCAGGCCGCCCTGGGGGTAGTAGTACTTACCCATGGGAATGCTCCTTATCAGTGGGAAGTCGGTTGCGCGAGCCGCGGGTGCGCCAATGCGGTCAGCTGTGAAAGTTCGACGCCGGCAAGCGCCTTGACCTCGTCGGTCCCCACTGCGCCGCACTGGACGCCACGGAGGACGAAGCCGGCAAGCGCGCGGGCGGTGGCGGGCTCGTCCATGACGCCGCCTTCGGTGCGTTCTACATAGTTGCGGAGGCGCAGTGCCGCGGCGGGCAGGCCTTCGCGGTAGAAAGCGTACGACGCCGAGAAGCGGCTGGGGAGCTGGGCGGCGTGCAGGTCCCATCCTTGGTAATAGCCGTTTTCAAGGGAGCGGCGGACCAGCCGGCCGTGAAGCTTCCAGGCGTCTTCAACGGCGTCGCCCACAGGAATGATGTTGGTGGAACCGTCAGAGAGGCGGATACCCGTTCCGGCGACAGCGAGCTGCATGACTTCCTTGGCGAAGTCGGCCACGGGATGCTCCATGGATTGGTATTCCGCTGAGATTCCCAGCGAAGCGCTGTAATCGTAGGTCCCGTAGTGCAGGGCGCTGATACGGCCCGGAACAACGTGGGGGAGCTGTGCCACGGGAGACGTTCCATCGGCGCCCAGAATGAGCTGCGGCGTTTCCACCTGTACCTCGAACCGGAGCCTCCCCGCGGGAAGCCCGTGGACTTCCTCGAGACGCGAGACTGCGAAGTCCATGGCCTGAACCTGGGCCACCGTGGTGACCTTGGGCAGGGTGAGGATCAGTCCTGCCGGGAGTTCGCCGGCCTCAGCAAGTGTGGAGACGAACAGATCCAGGGTCCGCAGGCCGCGGGCACGGGTGGCTGCCTCGAAGCACTTGAAGCGGATGCCGATGAACGGCGGAGCGGTTCCCGCTGCAACCGCAGCAGCAACAGCGTTGGCGGCAGCAACGGCGTCGGCGTCTTCTGCCTCATCGCCGCGGTCCCCGTAGCCGTCCTCGAAGTCCAGGCGCAGGTCCTCGATCGGTTCGGAAGAGAGTTTCGCCGCCACACGGGAGGCAACAGCGGCAGCCAAATGAGGCTCCTGACCCAACAGCTGGCCGAGCTTTTCCAGGCCTCCGTGGGCTTCCGCCGTCGCGAGCGCCTGGGCGCCCCACTCCGCCGCAAATGACGGCGTGAAGCGGTCCGCCGGGATGTAGACGGTATGAATGGGCTGGCGTGAGCCGTCGTCGCCGGGGTAGTTGCGGTCCAGGAGTTGGTCCGTCGCCTCAAGCTGGGACTCGATGTGAGCCAGATCAGAGGAAGAGAATGAACCCATCTCAGCCCACCAGCTCGTAAGCGGGTGTTGTCAGGAAATCGGTGTAATCGTCTGACAGACAGATGTCCTCGATCAGCTTGGAAGCCGGCTCGTAGTACTTGGTGAAATTCTCGTCACCGAATTCGATGCGCAAACGCTCGGTTTCTTCGCCGAGGATCCGGGTGACGAGTTCGCGGGTCACCGTGTTGCCAGTGTCCGCGAGGACGGACTTGTTGCGGATCTGCTGCCACACCTGCGAGCGGGAGATTTCCGCGGTCGCGGCATCTTCCATGAGGTTGTGGATGGCGACGGCACCGCTGCCGGAGATCCAAACGCCCGTGTACGCGACGGCGACGTAGAGGTTCAGCCGCAGGCCTGCCTCTGTCACGGTGCCGCCGGCGGAGGCGACGTCGATCAGCTGCTCAGCCGTGACGTTCACCTCGGGGCGCTGCTTGTCCAACTGGTTGGGGCGGTCGCCCAGTACCGAATCGAACACTTCGCGGCACGTGGAAACGAGGTCCGGGTGCGCAACCCAGGAACCGTCGAAGCCGTCGTTTGCCTCGCGCGTCTTGTCGGCACGGACCTTGTCGAAGGCCGCAGCGGTGACGTCCGGCTGCTTGCGGTTCGGGATGACAGCAGCCATGCCGCCCATGGCGAAGGCGCCGCGCTTGTGGCAGGTCTTGACCAGGAGCTCGGTATAGGCGCGCATGAACGGCGCGGTCATGGCAACGGTGGCGCGGTCCGGGAGGACGAACTCTTCGCCGGCATCACGGAAGTACTTGATGATGCTGAAGAGGTAGTCCCAGCGGCCGGCGTTCAGGCCCGATGCGTGGTCGCGCAGCTCGTAGAGGATCTCGTCCATTTCAAACGCGGCCGGGATGGTCTCGATGAGGACGGTGGCGCGGATGCTGCCTTGCGGGATGCCGAGGAAGTCCTGGGCAAAGACGAAAACGTCGTTCCAGAGGCGGGCCTCAAGGTGGCTCTCCATCTTGGGCAGGTAGTAGTAAGGGCCATGGCCGTTCAGGAGCAACTGCTTGGCGATGTGGAAGAAGTGCAAGCCAAAGTCCACCAGCGCGCCCACCGCAGGTTCGCCGTCGATGAGCAGGTGGTTCTCCTCCATGTGCCAGCCGCGCGGACGGGCAACAACAACAGCCAAAGGAGCGTCCGTGCGCAGACGGTACTCCTTGCCTTCCGGCGACGTGTAGCTCAGGGTTCCCTGGGCGGCGTCGCGGAGGTTGAGGATCGCATCAATGACGTTGGGCCACGTGGGAGTGCTGGCGTCTTCGAGGTCCGCGAGCCACACCTTGGCACCGGAGTTCAGCGCGTTGATGGCCATCTTGGCAGGGGTTGCCGGACCGGTCATCTCCACGCGGCGGTCCTGCAGGGCTGCCGGTGCCTCAGCGACCTTCCAGTCGCCGTCGCGGATTTCCTGGGTCTCCGGGAGAAAGTCCAGGCGGCTGGTGTCCGCAACCTTCTGGCGCTTGGCTTTGCGGGCCTCCAGCAACTCGGCACGGGTGCCGGCGAAGCGCTTGTGCAGTTCCTCGATAAAGGCCAATGCCTTGGGGGTTAGGATCTCCTCGGCGCGATCGATCGGCCGGGGATCAGTGACTGTGATAGCCATTTGGCGGTGTCCTTTTCTAGAGTGCGCTGGCGGCGTTGGCGTGCGCAGCTGCTGCTACGGCACTGGCCACATCGGCGGCAACATGGGGATCGAAGACGCTGGGGATAATGTAACTCGCGTTCAGCTCATCGTCAGCCACCCGGTTGGCAATTGCTTCGGCTGCGGCCACCAGCATGTCCGGAGTGATGTCAGATGCTCCAGCATCCAGCAGTCCGCGGAAGAAGCCGGGGAAGGCCAGCACGTTGTTGATCTGGTTGGGGAAGTCGCTGCGACCCGTGGCAACCACGGCTGCGTGCTTGGAAGCGATGACGGGATCGATTTCCGGCGTCGGGTTCGCCATGGCAAACACGATAGCGTTCTCGGCCATCGAAGCAACCTGCTCCTCGCCGATCACGTGCGGAGCGCTGACACCGATGAACACGTCCGCTCCCTTGAGGGCGTCATGCAGGGTTCCGGCGAAGCCTTCTTCGTTGGTGTTCGCGGCGATCCAGCTGCGGTGCTCGTCGTCGTACTTCTCGCCCGAGTGGATGGCGCCCGAGCGGCCGGCTGCGATGATGTGCTGCGCACCCTGGGCCTTGAGGAGCTGGATGATGGCCGAGCCGGCCGCGCCGACGCCCGAGACAACGATCTTGACCTCGGATAGCTTCTTGTCCACCACGCGCAGGGCGTTAACCAAGGCAGCGAGCGTGACGATTGCGGTTCCGTGCTGGTCATCGTGGAACACCGGGATGTCGAGTTCTTCACGGAGGCGGTTTTCGATCTCGAAGCAGCGCGGGGCGGCAATATCTTCGAGGTTGATGCCGCCGTAGACAGGGGCCATGGCCTTGGCGATCATGATGATTTCTTCGGTGTCCTGCGTGTCCAGGCAGACCGGCCAGGCGTCGACATTGGCGAACTGCTTGAACAGTGCGGCCTTTCCTTCCATGACCGGGAGGGCCGCGGCGGGGCCGATGTTGCCCAAGCCCAGGACAGCCGAGCCGTCGGTGAGGACTGCGATGGTGTTGCGCTTGACCGTCAGGTTGCGGGCGGCAGCGGGGTCTTCGGCGATCGCCAAGCAGACGCGCGCGACGCCGGGCGTGTAGGCGCGGGACAGATCGTCACGGTTGCGCAGGGCTACCTTGGGGACGACCTCGAGCTTGCCGCCCAGGTGCATGAGGAAGGTGCGGTCCGAGACGTGCTGGACGGTGACGCCGTCGAGGGCGTTAAGGGCATCCTTCACACGGGCTGCGTGGGCGTCGTCCGTGGTGTTGCAGGTGACGTCAACAACGATCGTCTCGTGGTGGGATTCCGTGACGTCCAGCGCGGTGATTGCTGCACCGGCTGCGCCGACGGCTGCTGCCAGTTCGCTCGTAGCTGTGAAGCTGGACGGTGCGGCGACGCGCAGGGTGATCGAGTTTCCGGGGCTCGGATTCGCCATTGAAATTCCTCCTGTTAGGCCCGTTCCCGGGCCGCCGTTCCAAACTGAATGTTTTCGTATTATGGATATTATTATCTACAAAGTGGAAATACAACCCCCTGCTCGGTCATCTTCGGTGTCATCGCGCATGGGGCCGGCGTGCTGTATCTTGGGTGTTCTAAGCAATTCTTTTCACGATGCGGATAAGAGTTGTCGGAATCTGAGTCATTGGAGACAAGGGAATGGCTGAAAAAGCCTCCGGAGGCGTGCAGTCCGTTGAGCGCGTCTTTGAACTGCTGGAACTGATCACGGATGCGGGTGGCGACGTCACTCTGAGCGAGCTGTCGTCGTCCACTGACCTGCCCTTGCCCACTATCCACCGCCTGCTGCGCACTTTGGTCTCCCTTGGCTATATCCGCCAGCTGCCCAACCGGCGCTACGCTTTGGGCCCCCGGCTCATCCGGCTTGGCGAGGGGGCCAGCAAGCAGCTCGGCGCCGTGGCGCGTCCGCAGCTGAAGACCCTCGTTGAACGCCTCGGCGAAACTTCCAACATGGCGGTCCTGGATTCGGACATGGTTATCTACGTGGCCCAGGTCCCGTCCATGCACTCCATGCGCATGTTCACCGAGGTTGGCCGCCGCGCCCACACGCATGACACCGGCGTTGGTAAAGCGATCCTGGCGCAGCTCGACGACGAACAGGTCCGTGGCATTGTTGCCCGCACCGGCATGCCCACGCCCACGGCCAAGAGCATCGGCGACATCGACTCCCTGCTCGCGGACCTCAAGCTGATCCGTGAGCGCGGCTACTCCATTGACGAGGAAGAGCAGGAGCTCGGCGTACGCTGCTTCGCGATGGCAGTGCCCAATGCTCCCACTCCTACCGCGATCTCCGTTTCCGGGCCCATCACCCGTGTGGACCAGAGCTTTGCCGACCGCGCTGTGCCGATGCTGCGCGAAGCCGCCCTGGCGATCTCCGCGGAGCTCAACCAGAACTAACCCGCCTCCCGCCGAGTTGGCATTTGATGGCAATGTTTCCTGGAAACATTGCCATCTTTTGTCATCTCGGCGTGGGTTTTGAGCGGGTAGCTTTCCTCATCACCGGATCCACCCCGACGGCGGCCGCGAAGTTCAAGTGCCTGTCCCGGACGTAGATCAGGGCTTCTTCGCCCGGCTGGTCCGTCACCTTGAACGTGTCCTGCGCGGCCTTGGGAATGCCGATCAAGGGGACCAATGCCTGACGCAAACCCATCGCGGCGGCAACCCAACGGTGGGCTGCCTGCGAAAGTGAGTGCCGGCGTCGTACATTCCCGTAGGCGATCAGACCCCGCTAGCCGACAAAGGCGGCAGTGTCCCCCAAGGAAACACTGCCGCCTGTTGCTGTCTCTGCGACCGGGACCTAGTGCTCGGAGGCGCTGGAGGTCTTGAGCGGGACTTCCTTGCCGTCAGCGTCGATGAGCTTGCCGTTCTCGAAGCGGTCGCCTTCGCTGAGGCACTTGATGTCCTCTTCGCTGACGATCCGGTCCGTACCAGCGACGAACACTGACTGATTGTCTGTGTTGCCTGCCTTGAAGTGGTTGAACAGGATGTTCAGCAGGATCGCCATGACCGCGGCGGAGCTGATGCCGGAGTGGAAGATCGTGGAGAACCAGGACGGGAACTGGTCGTAGAACTTCGGGGCGGCAATGGGGATCATGCCGAAGCCGATCGAAGCCGCAACGATGATCAGGTTCATGTTGTTCTTGTACTCAACCTTGGCCAGGGTACGGATACCGCTGGCTGCCACCGTGCCGAAAAGCACGACGCCGGCACCGCCCAGGACGGGCGTCGGAACCGCTGCGACCACTCGGCCGAGGATCGGCAGGAGGCCCAGGACCACCAGGATGAGGCCGCCGGCGCTGACCACGAACCGGCTCTTGATGCCTGTGATGGCCACGAGCCCAACGTTCTGGGCGAAGGCGCTCTGTGTGAAGGAGTTGAACAGCGGTGAGATGGCGCTGGAGAGCATGTCCGCGCGGAGGCCGTCGCCGATCCGGCGGGAGTCAACCTTCGTATCGACGATCTCGCCCACTGCAATGATGTCTGCGGAGGTCTCCGTAAGTGTTACCAGGATGACGATGAGCATCGAAATGATTGCTGCGATTTCGAAGGTTGGAGCGCCGAAGGCGAAGGGCGTGGGGAAAGCGACGACGTCGCCCTGGCCAACCTTGGAGAAGTCTGCCATTCCTGCGACGAACGCGATGATGGTGCCGATGACCATGGCCAGCAGGATGGAGAGCCGGGAGATGGCGGCGTTGCCCACCTTGCTCAGGAGCAGAACGACGCCCATGGTTGCTGCGGCGAGGCCAATGTTGGCCATGCTGCCGTAGTTGTCGGCCTTGGCGTTTCCACCCATGGCCCAGTTGGCTGCAACCGGCATCAGCGTCAGGCCAATGGTGGTGATGACTGTGCCCGTCACCACGGGCGGGAAGAACTTGATGATCTTGGAGAACAGGGGAGTGATGGCCAGGCCGATCAGGGAAGCCACGATGACCGAACCGAAGACGGCCTGGATGCCCCCGCCGCCTTGGACGATCGCAACCATCGTCGAGACGCCGGCGAAGGAGACGCCCTGAACAAGGGGTAGCTGTGAGCCGAAGAACGGGATGCCCACCGTCTGGAGGATGGTGGCCAGGCCGCCGACGAACAGGCAGGCTGCGATGAGGAGGCCGATATCCTGCGAGGACATGCCTGCGGCGGCGCCGATGATCAGCGGTGGGGCAATGATTCCGCCATACATAGTGAGGACGTGCTGGAAGCCGTAGGCGAACGTGCTTCCGATGGAGAGCCGCTTGTCCTCAGGACGTTCCGGCTTGTGCGGCTGCGAAGAGGTGGTATTCGCAGGGCGGGATTTCTTCTTGATGTTCATGGCAGACTTTCTGGGTTCATGGCAGACGTCTTCGTCTGGCTAACTGTGTCTGGCTAACAAAATCTTGGGGTTTTGGGGGTTGGAGTTTGTGTGCAGGTCCGGCCTTGGGACGCGATGGGGGACCTGCACACAAACTCCGGGATGGTGCGTTGTTAGGGGTGGTGCTTAGCAGAAGCCGGCGATGCCGCTCCATGCAACGGGCGCGGCTGTGGTGTTGTCGCGCTGGACGGTTGCTTCGATGAGGCCGTACGGGCGGTCCGCGGCGAAGAAAACCTCGTTCGGGTTGTCCAGGCCGAACGGGCTCAGGTCAACCAGGAAGTGGTGCTTGTTGGGCATGGAGAACTTGATCTCATCCACTTCGCTGTGCGCTTCCAGGACCTTCTTGCCCATGTCGAACAGGGTCTGCTGCAGGGCGTGCGAGTAGTTCTCGGTGAAGCCTTCCAGCAGAAGGGCCTTGATGTCCTCGTAGCTCTTGTTGAAGTCCGTGCCTGCCAGGTCCACGTTGGTGTTGTAGCGCCAGCGGGCGGACACATCAGTGGCAAGGATGCGGTCCGTGGTTTCCGGCAGGGTGGTGTACTTGTCGCGCGGGTAGCCGACGAAGCCCGACTGGGTGGTCTTGAGGACGGTAAGGTCCTTGAGGCCGGAAATCACGTGGGTGGTTGCGCCATCACGGACGACGACGGCGGTACGCACCTCTTGTCCGTTGCGGACGAAGCTGTGGTCGTGTCCTGCGCCGTGTGCCTGGATGCGATCCCAGCTGTAGGCCTCGGCTTCCCAGCGGCCACCGGTTACCCATTCGAACTCACCGGTGAAGTGATCGGCGAGACGCAGCAGGAAGGACTCCGGTGAGCCGATGCCGTCACGGGCAAAAGCGTAGACAGTGTTCTTCTGGGTATCGGTGGCAACCACATGGCCGTTGTCGCCTTCGAGGTGTGCAGCCTGGAAATCGCCGCGCAGCTGCGAGGTGACATTCAGATCTTCGATGTGGTGGCGGTCAGTATCCCGAGTGACCTTGACGACGCGGACTTCCGCTTTGCCGTACTGGTTTTCGCCGAGGACGATGTTATTGCTCATGGTCATATCCCAACTTCTGTGAGGTGGAACCTACGTTCCATCAATGAAATTAAGCGCGTGTTTCCACCGCGTTTCTGGTGGAGCCGACCCAACAAAAAAGAGCCGACATCCATTGATGCCAGCTCATTACGACCCTGCCTGCTGCTCTCAGGTTACGTGACGTACGCCACGAACTCATTCGAGAGTAGCGCATGATTTCGGCTTGTGTATACGGGTTTCCGGAGATCGTTATGAAGCAGCGAAATGTGACCGGAGCAACTCTTCCTCCCTTCTGGACGGGTCTTGACGCTTCGTTTGGGAGCTGCCTACACTTTCACATAGCAATAAATAATTTCCGAAATACGGAAAACTGCCTGCATGAGAAAGAGGAGGAACAGATGGACTCGAAGGATACGAACAAGGTCGTGGAATTCCCGGCACCGGGTCAGGAGCTGTACCTGCCTTTCGGTGCAACAGATCCGGACTTTTACATTCCGGCCGACTGCGACCGCAATGCCGGCGGATTCTCGCGCTGGCTCCGCGCGCTCCCGGTGTTCGGCCGGCAACGCCCCTAGGATCTTTCCTGCATCGACGGGCCGCCTTCCACGCCGCACCCCGTTTCGACGTCTTGCTGCGGGTTAGACGGTAGGAGTCGTCTAACCCGCAGCAAGCCGTCTAGGCGGACTTTTCCACATAGGATCAAACCCTCCTGTCCCAGGATCACAGGGTCTGGCCAAGCTTGGTTCATGACTAAGACAGCCCTCGGGGAGCTCCCTCCCGGCATGAATCTGTGGCGGACGAGCGAGCTCAATGCGGCGGGATTCAATGCCCGCGCCATAGCCACCCTCGTGCGAGGGGGTGTGCTGGTACGGCTCCGCCGAGGTTGCTACATCCGCGGGAGCACCTGGACCGCGCAGAAGCCTTGGGTGCGAAGCCGACAACTGATCGCAGCACACGCTCATGGGACGCTCACGACGTCGGGTGGCGGCTTGGTCTACAGCCATACCTCCGCGGCGCGGCTCCACCGGCTGCTCCTCTGGGACGTAGATGACCGGATACATGTCACCCAGGAGAAGACGCCGTCGCCTATCTCGCATGGCCGCGACGTAGTGGCCCATTCCAGGATTCTCACCAAGGACGATGTGGTTCTTGTGGACGGTCTGCCGTGCACATCCCTGGAGCAGACGGTTGTGGACTGCTGCATGTTGTTCAACGTCCGGCAAGCGCTCATTTTGATGGACCACGCACTCCGCCGTGGCGCGGACGTGGGCAAGCTGAAGGTTATGTGTGCAGGCCTGGCGGGGCGGAACGGTGTCCTTTCGTTGCGGACGGCGCTGGCGAACGCAGATCCGAAGTCGGAGTCGCCCGGTGAAACCCTGACCCGCGAACTTCTTTTGCGGCTCGGGATTGGTCTACCCGAGCTGCAAGTGGAGGTTCAAACGTCCGAGGGGCGTCATCGCCTCGATTTTGCGTGGCGCAGTAAGAAAGTTGCCCTTGAGTTCGACGGGCGAATGAAGTACTTCGACTATGCGCCCACTGACGAGGTCATTTTTCAGGAACGATTACGTGAGAAGGCCCTAATGGAGCTCGGTTGGACCTTCGTTCGCATCCAATGGCGGGATCTCTTCCAAGAACAGGACTTCAAGATTCGGGTGCTTCGGGCTCTCCATGCAGCCGGATAGACGGGTTGCTGCGCATTAGACGACTCCTCCCGTCTAATGCGCAGCGAACCATCGAAGCGGCCGACCCAGGCGGCCCGGCCGGCCCGGAAGAGCAAGCCTACCCCGCCACCAGCTTCCGCGCCGCCGCAGAGTGCTCAGCGATGAGCCCGGCAACGTCCAAGTCGGGAATTGCACCATCCACCACGCGCCAGTGGCCACCCACCATCACCCGGTCCGCACGGTCCGCCCCGCACAGCAACAACGCGGCGACGGGGTCGTGGCTTCCGGAAAACCTCAACGAGTCAAGCTTGAACAGGGCAAGGTCGGCTTGAAGGCCAGGAGCCAACTGCCCGATGTCGGAGCGGCCCAGGACGGCAGCGGACCCGCGTGTTGCCCAGCCAAGGGCCCTCTCCACAGGGACCGAAGCCCCGTATCGGAGCCGCTGCAAATACAGCGCTTGGCGGGCTTCGAGGATCATGTTGGAAGCATCGTTCGACGCCGATCCGTCCACACCCAGCCCCACGGGCACGCCCGCCGCCTCGAGTTCCAGAACGCGGGCGGTACCGGATGCGAGCCTCATGTTGGAGGTTGGGCAGTGCGCGACGGCGGTGCCGGCGGCTCCCAGCCTGGCGATCTCGTCGTCGTTGAAGTGGATGCCGTGTCCAAGCCAGGTGCGGGATCCCAACCAGCCAACTGATTCCAGATAATCCACGGTCCGCAGCCCAAACATGGAGCGGCAGAAGTCTTCCTCGTCGATGGTCTCGGCAAGGTGCGTGTGCAGCCGGACATCGTAGCGCTCGGCCATGGCTGCGCTCTCAGCCATGATTTCTTTGGTCACCGAGAAGGGAGAGCAGGGGGCAAGGGCTATCTGAACAGAAGCTCCATCGCCGGTCTCGTGGTACTCACGAATCAGCCGTTCGCTGTCCGCAAGGATCGTCCCGGGTGACTGGACCGTCGTCCGGGGCGGGAGCCCGCCGTCGTCCTCTCCCAACGTCATGGATCCGCGGGTCAGTGTTGCCCGCATCCCCATGGACCGGACCGCCGCGACCTCGATATCAATGGCATCTTCCATGCCGTCGGGGAAGAGGTAGTGGTGGTCGGCGGCGGTGGTGCAACCGGACAACAAAAGCTCGGCGAGGGCAACCTGCACGGCGAGCTCCAGGCTGCGCGGGGTCAGCCGTGCCCACACCGGGTACAGGTTTTGCAACCAGGGGAACAGCGGCGCGTTGGCCACCGGACCCCACGCGCGGGTCAGCGTTTGGTAGAAGTGGTGGTGGGTGTTGATGAGCCCGGGCAGAACCACGTGGGCAGAGGCATCAAAGACAGAACAAGGCAACGAAGGCTGCCCGCCCGTAGGTACGAGCTCCACGATCTTCCCGTCGGAAACAACCAGGCCGCCGCCGGCGTCGAGGTCGTTTGCGGTGAAGATACCCAGCGGGTTCTTGATCCAAAGTGGGGTCATGTCAGGTTCCTTGTCTGGTCGGCGTTTACGCGTTCCAGCTCAGTTAGGCCCTGTCTGCTGATCCAGGAGCCGGAAGCCAACGAGTGCGTCCGGTGCGAAAAGCGTAAGATGCACGACGGCGGCCGTCAACGTGCGCAGGAGTCCCCCGGTCACATACGGCTGATAATAGAAATCTCGTATGACGAAATTAAATTTTCAAAAATCTATGGCGCGGCTCACAAACCTGGTGCTACGCTCTAACTGCCAAAGGCGGGCACCCGGACTTCGGGAAGCTATCTACCAGGCGCAACTTAACCTTCATCGCACATGCTGAAGCCTGGTAACCAAGCTAACTGGAGCTCCGTTCCGTAGCGCCCCCAACAGGTCACCTGGCTTCCTCAGCACTAAGGAAGTCGCAACATGAGTACAACCGTCACGGCCGAGCAATTCCTGGCCACATCCATTGAGCTGGCAACAGCCAATGTCCTCAACAGTGGTGGCCCCTTCGGCGCCGTCATTGTTACCGCGGATGGACAAGCCTTCCAGGGCGTCAACCGCGTCACCGCCACGAACGATCCCACCGCACACGCAGAAGTCACGGCCATCCGTAACGCCTGCCGCGAACTGGGGACCTTCGACCTGAGCGGAGCAACCCTCTACACCAGCTGCGAGCCATGCCCCATGTGCCTGGCCTCCGCACTGTGGGCACGCGTTGACCGCGTGTTCTTTGCCGCGGACCGTCACGATGCCGCATCCGTCGGCTTCGATGATGCCGTGTTCTACGAGTACTTCGAGAACGACAACCGGGACGCGCTGATGCCGGTAGCCAAGCTGGAACTGGGCGACCCCCAGGCTCCGGCGGCCCTCCAGCCGTTCACCACATGGAACACGCTTGATTCCAGGATCGACTACTAGGGCCCGGTGGCTGACATGACAATCCTGGATCCCGCAGAAATGCAGACCGCAGCCGAAAAGCAGGCTGCGCTCCTCCCCAACGGAGGCAAAAGCGCAGAGCCCACAGCGGCAAACGCAAAGCACACGGCAACCGGCAACAGCAAGCCGCCGGTGTCGAACTCCTTCCTGGATAAGTTTTTCCAGATCTCCGAGCGTGGTTCCACGTTGGCCCGTGAATTCCGCGGCGGCTTGGTCACGTTCTTCACCATGGCGTACATCGTCATCCTCAACCCGCTCATCCTGGGTGGCTTCTCGGCGGACAACGCACCGGTGGATGTGGCCGGCGGCTGGCTCTCGGCAGCACAGGTGGGCGCAGTGACCGGCCTGACAGCCGGTGTCATGACCATCGTCTTCGGACTGGTCGCCAACCTTCCTTTCGGCCTCGCAGCAGGCCTGGGTATCAATTCCTTCCTCGCCGTGGCTGTCATCCAGGAAGTCACATGGCCAGAAGCCATGGGCCTGGTGGTCATCAACGGCATCCTGATCGTCCTTTTCGGTGCCACCGGTGCGCGGACGGCGATCTTCAAGGCAGTCCCGAAGGAACTCAAAGCCGCCATCACCGTTGGCATCGGTCTGTTCATCGCCTTTATCGGCTTCGTCGACTCCGGCTTTGTCCGCCCCACCAAGGGCGGCCCCCCGGTCCAGCTCGGCACGGATGGTTCCATCACCTCCATCCCAACCCTCGTCTTCATCATCGGATTGCTGGTCATGGGTATCCTCGTGGCACGTAAGATCCAAGGCGGCCTGTTGATCGGCATCGTCGCCACAACAGTCCTCGCCGCTGTAGCCGAGGCCGTGTTCCACATTGGTCCCGGCACCGCGGACAACCCCGGCGGCTGGCACCTCAACGTGCCGATCCTGTCCAGCCAGTTGATGTCCGTCCCGGACCTCAGCCTGGTAGGCCAGTTCGATCTCTTCGGTTCGTTCGCCAGGATCGGCGGACTGGCTGCGACCATGCTGGTCTTCACCTTGGTGTTCACCAACTTCTTCGACGCCATGGGCACCATGACGGGCCTGGCCAAGAGCGCAGGCGTGGCACACAAGGACGGAACGTTCCCCAAATTGAAGTCCGCCTTCATCGTTGAAGGCATGGGTGCAGTGGTGGGCGGCGCAACGTCCGGCTCATCAAACACCGTGTACATCGACTCGGCTGCGGGCATCGGCGAAGGCGCGCGGACCGGCCTTGCCTCGGTGGTCACCGGCTTGCTGTTCCTTGGTTCGATGTTCTTCACCCCGCTTACTTCGGTTGTCCCGTTGGAAGTGGCTGCCGCAGCGCTCGTGGTGGTGGGCGCGATGATGATGGCCCAGATCCGCGAGATCAAGTTCACCAAGTTCGCCATCGCGTTGCCGGCGTTCCTCACCATAGTGACCATGCCGCTGACCTACTCCATTGCCAACGGCATCGGCGTCGGGTTCATCTCCTTCGCGGTGATCAGCGCGGCATCGGGCAAGGCCAAGAAGGTCCATCCGCTCATGTGGGTGGTCACGGCGGGCTTCATCATCTACTTCGCCCGTGGCCCGATCAACGCCTTGATGGGCGTCTAACCCCGGAGCCACCCCCGCGCCGGCGGGTCCACACCCGGCACTTCGAACGGCGGTCCGTCCGCACCCCCCGCACGAATAGGCGTCCGTCGTCGTGGTCCTTTGGGAACAGGCACGACGGCGGGCGGCGGCCCTGTTGATTCAGGAACGGGTGTTGATGCTCCGTCAGGGAACGGGGGCAGGGAGATGAAGCCCTTGCCCCCGTTCCTATGAACTCTTATTCAATAACCGCGACTACCCCTCAACACCTTCTGGAAATGAGATTATGAGGGCAAGATCGCGCACTTCACCGGCCGGGCCACCTGGCCGGGACACCTGGAAAAAGGACGTGTTGCCATGCTGGATCTGATGCCTTCCCTGGGCAGCTGGCGGCCTGCGGTCTCTGGCCAACGATGCGCTGTGGCCACGATTGTAGGGACTGGCGGCTCAGTGCCGCGCCCCATGGGTACTTCCATGATGGTCTCCGAACATGGAGAAATCCTGGGCAGCCTGTCCGGCGGTTGCGTAGAAGGGGCGGTCGTTGAGGCAGCCTTGGAAGCAATGCGCGACGGCGGCCCACGCCTTGAATCTTATGGCTACAGTGCCGAGGACGCGTTCGCCGCAGGACTCACCTGTGGAGGGGAGCTGGAAGTCCATATCCAGCCGCTGGGTAGCGATTCCGGCGAAATGGCCCTGTTCGATATTGCTGTCTCAAACGAACCTACTGCCCTCGCGCTCATCCGCAGGCTCGGCGGCGGAGGGGGCGTTGTCGTCGTTGATGATCCCGTGCGCTTCCGCGCCATGGAATCAATGCAACTCGCCCGGTTGGTGGGCGATCATCCTGCCACCTTGATGGCTGCGGCCGCTCAGGTGGAGCCTCTGCTCCAAGGCGGACGCACGGGGTTGGTCCGGCTGGCAGCGCCCGAGGGCTGCATCGATGGCTGGGTGACCACTGAGAGGTTGGCATTGCCCCCACAAGAAGCAACCCAGCCCGAACCGATCACCTTGTTCGTGGAAAGCCGGTTGCCGGCAGCGCGGATGCTCATTTTCGGTGCCAACGACTTCGGAGCTGCATTGCTTCCCGCGGGACAGATGCTTGGTTACAACGTCACCCTGTGTGATGCCCGCCCTGCGTTTGCCCAGCAGACCCGTTTCGCGGGAGCGGACCAAGTAGTCACCGACTGGCCTCACCGCTATCTGGAAGCCGAAGCAGCGGCCGGGCAGGTCGACGCCCGGACCGTGGTGTGCGTGCTGACCCACGATCCAAAATTCGACATCCCTTTGCTTGAAACAGCGCTTCGCTTGAACCTGGCTTACGTCGGCGCAATGGGCTCGAGGCGCAGCCACCGGCAACGGATTGACGCCCTGCTCGAAGCGGGCACGCCTGCCGAAGCGCTCGAACGCCTGCATTCCCCGATCGGATTGAACCTTGGTGCAGTGACACCAGCCGAAGTCGCCGTCTCCATCACGGCAGAAATCATCGCCGAGCGGGGAACCCCCAGCCATACAGCCACGGGCTTCCCCTCGCTCAAGGACAGCACCGGCCCGATTCACCCAGCACCTCAACACCTCACTCAGGAGGACCCATGGACATGAACACCATCGAGGCCGTGGTCCCCACCACGGATCCTTCGCAATGGCGCGACGGCGATGCCTGGCTCGCCGGGGGCACTGTCCTTTTCTCCTATGGCAGCACCGTCCTCAAGCGGCTCCTTGACCTCGGCCAAGCAGATTGGCGAGCGATCACTGTCACAGACCAAGGCATCGAACTTGCCGCCACCTGCACCGTCGCTGAGCTTTACGCCCTGCCGGCATCCGCAGAAATAGCCAACCGTGAGTGGCCGGGGCTGGCCCTGATCCGTCCGTGCTGCGACTCTTTCGTGGCATCGTTCAAGATCTGGAACATGTCCACGGTAGGCGGCAACCTCTGCACGTCTTTGCCGGCTGGCCCCATGATTTCGTTGTGCGCCGGACTCGACGGCATTGCATCCATCCAGAGCCCGGATGGCAGCAGCCGCAGCGTGCCTGTCACTGATTTCGTCACCGGGGATATGCAGAATGTCCTGTTCCCGGGGGAGTTGCTCCGCAGCATCCAGCTTCCGGCCGCGGCACTCTCGGCCCGGGTCGCCTTCCGGCGTCTGTCGCTCAGCAATCTGGGACGCTCCGGCGTGCTGGTCATCGGACGCCTCGACGCCGACGGCGGCATGGTCATCACCGTCACCGCCTCGACGAAAAGGCCGGTACAACTACGGTTCCCCGCCGGGCAGGTTCCCGACACCGGGATGCTGGCTGACGCCGTCGGGGATTCCATTCCCTGGCCGCTGTACCACGATGACATCCATGGGCTTCCCGCATGGCGCCGCGATATGACGTTCAAACTGGCCGAGGAAATCCGGGCCGAGCTACTGGGCGAGTCGATGGTCGTGTCAGGCGATTTCTGGCCGCCGCACGCCACATCACCGCAACCATCCACGCAACCCGCAAACAACAACCCGCAGAAGGAGGCCTCCCATGGCAATTGAGATCAACGGCGCTGCCTCCCAGGCCACACCTCGCCCCGGCCAATGCCTGCGCACTTTCCTACGGGAGCAGGGAAACTTCGGCGTTAAGAAGGGCTGCGACGGCGGTGACTGCGGCGCTTGCACTGTGCACGTCGATGGCACCCCCGTGCACAGCTGCATCTATCCGGCTGTTCGCGCCGATGGCAAAGCGGTCACCACGATCGAGGGCCTCTCCACCGGCCAAAACCTTCACCCGGTGCAGGAACAGTTCCTTGAAGCGCAAGGTTTCCAATGCGGTTTCTGCACCGCTGGCATGGTCATGACGGCAGCCACTTTCGACGACGAGCAACGTGCCAACCTGCCCCGCAACCTCAAGGGCAATCTGTGCCGCTGCACCGGCTACCGTTCCATCGCTGACGCTGTGTGCGGTCATGGCGGCGGGCACGCGCACGACGCCGGAGCTGACGTTTCCGGGGCACAATCGCCTGGCGCTGGTCATCCTGCCGCTGTGGAAGCCACGCCCGGCCAGCTCGGGGACAATGTGCCAGCACCCGCCGGTCAAGCTGTGGTGACCGGAACTGCCCGGTACACCCTGGATGTCCCGGCCGAGCAGCTGCCTGGACTACTGCACCTCAAGCTTCTCCGTTCGCCGCATCCACATGCCCGGATCGTATCCATTGACAAGACCGCGGCACTGGCCGTTCCTGGCGTCGTCGCCGTGTTCACACACGAAGACGCGCCGGCGCAGTTGTTCTCCACTGCCCAGCACGAACACTTCACTGACGATCCCGATGACACCCGCGTGCTGGACAACGTAGTGAGGTTCATCGGGCAGCGCGTTGCCGCTGTCGTGGCGGAGTCCGTTGCTGCTGCCGAGGCCGGAACCCGTGCGCTTGTTGTGGAGTACGAGCTTCTGGAGCCGGTGTTTACGCCCCAAGAGGCAATTCTTCCCGGTGCCCCGGCAATCCATGGCGATAAGGACGGCGTTCTGTCCAGAATCTCGCGGCCACTGGAGAACGTGGTGGCCGAGGTCCATGCAGAGCTGGGCAGCGTGGACGATGGCTTCGCGGCAGCCGACTTCATCCATGAGCACACGTACAAGACGCAAAGGGTTCAGCACGTTGCGATGGAAACGCACGCGTCCATTGCCTGGCTGGATGAGGAAGGCAGACTGGTTGTCCGTTCCTCCACGCAGGTTCCGTTCCTTGTGAAGCGCACCTTGATGCGTTTGTTTAACCTGCCGGAGGAGACGGTCCGCGTGATGGCCGGTCGCGTCGGCGGAGGTTTTGGCGGGAAACAGGAGGTCCTCACAGAGGATCTTGTGGCCCTCGCGACACTGGCTTTGCGTAGGCCGGTCCAGGTGGAGTTCACCCGGACTGAGCAGTTCATGGCCGCCACCACAAGGCACCCCTTCACCATTAATCTCAAAGCTGGAGCCAGCCGGAACGGATACCTGACCGCCCTTCAATTGGACGTCATCACCGACACCGGCGCTTACGGAAATCATGCGCCCGGCGTGATGTTCCACGGTTGTGGCGAATCGCTGGCGGTATACAAGTGCGTGAACAAGAAAGTGGATGCGCAGGCCGTCTACACCAACACCGTTCCGGCCGGTGCCTTCCGGGGGTATGGGTTGAGCCAGATGATTTTCGCGATCGAGTCGGCAATTGACGAGCTGGCGATCGGAATCGGCATGGACCCCTTGGAGTTCCGGCTTAAGAACATGGTCCGGCCTGGCGATCACATGTTGTCCACCACGCCCGAGCCCGAGGAAGACGTCCACTACGGTAGTTACGGTCTGGACCAGTGCGTGGCCTTGGTCCGGGACGCCCTGGACCGTGGCAAGGAGCGTTACCGGGCCGCCGGACTCGACGACCTCGGTCCGGACTGGGTCATCGGCGAAGGTGCGGCCCTGTCCATGATCGATACCGTCCCGCCGCGCGGCCACTTCGCCCACACGAGGGTGAGCCTGGAAGCGGACGGAAGGTTCGCCGTCGACGTCGGTACTGCGGAGTTCGGAAACGGCACCACAACCGTTCATGCACAACTGGCTGCGACTGCGTTGGCAACGGCCGCCTCAAAAATTACCGTCCGGCAGTCCGATACGGACCTCGTGGAGCACGATACCGGCGCATTTGGTTCGGCGGGGACGGTGGTCGCCGGCAAGGCGACGCTCGGTGCGGCCCTTGAGCTCGCCACGAGGATCCAGACCGTGGCGGCTTCCTTGACGGGGTCTGCATTAGCGGATTGCCGTTTGGTGGACGGGGCTGTCGAGTGCGGTGATCGTGTTGTTCCGCTCACGGAAATTTTCGACGCCGCCCGTCTCCAAGGCGTTCGCCTCGCCACGGATGGCAACTGGGGAGGAACGCCGCGGTCAGTGGCCTTCAATGTCCACGGATTCCGGGTTGCCGTTAATACGGGAACGGGTGAGCTGCGGATCCTGCAGAGCGTGCAGGCCGCAGATGCCGGCGTTGTGGTGAACCCTCGTCAGTGCCGTGGGCAGATCGAAGGCGGCATCGCGCAGGCACTTGGTGCGGTGCTGTATGAGGAAGTGAAAGTGGACGACGCCGGACACGTCACCACCGATATCCTCCGGCAGTATCACATTCCCTCATTCGCGGACGTGCCGCGGAGCGAGGTCTATTTCGCAACAACCAACGACAGCACCGGGCCCCTCGGCGCCAAGTCCATGAGCGAGAGCCCGTTCAACCCCGTGGCACCCGCGCTGGCCAATGCGATCCGCAACGCCACCGGGGTCCGTTTCGGCGAACTGCCCATCGCCCGGGACAAAATCTACCTGGCCCTCCGTGACCGCACCCTGATCCCCAACTGAGTCGCATTTGTGCGCGTTTAGAGCCGTCTAAACGCGCACAAATGCTACCTACTTGGGCGAGAGGGTGAGCTCCATGAACACGCTGTTCGGGTCCAGAGTGTAGTCGGCGAAGGGCGGGCATTCGGTGAATCCATGCCTGGCATACAAGCGACGCGCGGGCGCAAAGTACTCTTCAGTTCCCGTTTCCAAGCTCACACGTTCGTATCCCCGCCGGCCGGCTTCGGCCACGATATGTTCGAGCATGCGGGTGGCCACTCCCCGCCCACGGGCAGCGGTGGTGGTGCGCATCGACTTGATCTCAGCATGCCCCGCGGCCAGTTCCTTCAGTGCCCCGCATCCCAGCAACAGGCCGTTTTCCCGGGCTGTCCAGAACGTGATCGTTTCATGCGACAAGGCCGAATGGTCCAACGCGTGCACGCTTTCTGCCGGCGACGTCGCAAACATATCCGCCAGATGCTCGCTGAGGAGCTGATGAACATCCGGGCGCGTGGGATCGTCAGGTGCAATCTGGATCATGGATTCAAATTTACCGGCTCTGGATGGGTCGGCCCTACGCTCAACTCCGCAGTCAGTCCTCCAGCAAGTGCAACTGGTCCTTCGTATCCAGGTCCTCTCCCGAGCAGAGATCGCTGCAATCCACCAGGTCCACCAGACCCGGATGCGCCTTGAGGAAGGATCGCGCCCCCGTGTCACCATTCGCCGCTTCCGCCGCTTGGGATCTGAGCCCGACGTCGATAATCACCGGGTGCCGACGCTTAAGGCGGCCTGACTCGTCAGGATAGGCTGCTGCCGTGACCCGACCAGGACGGTGGCTGCCCAGCAATCGGCTGACCGCCGTCGGGGTCAATCCGGGCTGGTCCACCAACGCCACCATGATGCTGTGTCCGGGTGAGGCGGCCTCGATTCCTGCGCGGAAAGAGCCCGCCATGCCTTTGGCCCAGTTCTTGTTCTCCACCACCGTGTACGTCCGTCGATCGGTGGTGCTTCGAACGCGGTCCGCCTCGGCCCCAACAACCACCACGACCTCCCGGCAGCCGCCGTCGAACAGGGTATCGGCGAGCACCTCAACCAGCGTTCGGCCGCGGTAGGGGAGCAGCGCCTTGGGTCCGCGGCCCAAGCGCGTACCGGCCCCCGCAGCAAGCAAGACGCCCGTAGTGGGCGCCACGCCGGATTCAGTCATATCCTCACGATACGCGCGGGCATCCGTGAGGTCTGTAGCTCCTTTGGGGCTTTCCACGACATCTACCAAAATCGGTTGCAAACTACTCCTCAGTAGGTCTGTTGGTAGGTTCCGACGGCCATTATTGTCTGTAGGGAATTGTTCAAATCGCTCTAATGCAATGATGCGTGGAGGAAAAGGGGAAGATGGCGGGCAGTTTCGAAATACTCAAGGCCGGGACGAACACGTTCAGGTTCCGACTCACAGCCGATGACGGCACAGTTGTGGCAGTGTCGCCACAGTTTCCCAATTTGAAGGCCGTCGTGGCGGGTATCAACGCGGTCCGCGAAAACGCGGCAACCGGATTCGTCGTAGACCGGAGGAACCTGGGCACCTGAGCCTCCCCCGCAGTACACCAAAAACACAGTTGGCGGCAGTGTTCTTCATGAACACTGCCGCCAACTGTCTTATTGCCTTGTCATGCGTCGGTTGTTAGGCATCGCCGCCCGCTCCGCCGGTGGTGCCGGCGTTCACATCGAGCAGTTTGTAACGGTCAATGGCGTACGACGGCGCACCCTCCTCGACTTCGCCCCTCGCCGCCAGCAACTGGAGGGTTTTGGCGACGATGGAGTGGGTGTCGTTTTTGAAGTAGCGGCGGGCGGCTTGGCGGGTGTCGGAGAAGCCGAAGCCGTCTGCTCCGAGGGAGGCGAAGTCGTTGGGGATGAATTGGCGGATTTGGTCGGGGACGGCTTTCATGTAGTCGGACACGGCGATGACGGGTCCGGTGGTGCCGGCGAGTTGTTCGGTGATGAACGGGGTGCGGGCGGGTTGGCCGGGGTTGAGGAAGGCGTGTTCTTCGGCGGCGAGTCCGTCGCGTCGGAGTTCGTTCCAGGACGTCACGGACCAGACTTCGGCGGCGACGCCCCAGTCCTGGGCGAGGATCCGGGCGGCTTCCAGGGCCCAGGGTACGGAGACGCCGGAGGCGAGGATGTTCGCGGTGGGCCGGTTGGTACCTGTGTTGGCGGCGCCATTGGTGTTTTCCGGGGCGGGGGCGAGGCGGTAGATGCCCTTGATCAGGCCGTTGATGTCCAGGTTTTCCGGTTCGGCGGGTTGGGTGATGGGTTCGTTGTAGACGGTGAGGTAGTACATCACGTTTTTGTCGGATGCGGTGCCGGTGCCGTCGTTGTCGGGGCCGTACATTTCTTCGAGGCCGTGGCGGATGATGTGGCCGATTTCGTAGCCGTAGGCGGGGTCGTAGGTTTTCACGGCGGGGTTGGTGGAGG